>JAGQSZ010000270.1 GCA_020439285.1 Microthrixaceae bacterium | reverse complement strand
GGAGAAACGTGCGTGAGCTGAAATGGAAACCCGGAACCCAACAACTGAAGTAGCAACAGCCCCGACCGACAAGCCGCCCGCCAAGCAGGCTGTCGTCACGGCAGCACTGGCAGCCCTCATCGGCGCGGTGATCGGCGCTGTCGTCGCCGCTATCACCATCGTGGCAGTCAACGCCGCGAGCCGCCCATCGTTGGACGAGTTGAGTGTGGACGACGTCTGCGCCCTGGTACTACAGCACGGCGGTGTGCCTGAGAACTGCACGACCATGTATCGCTTGGAAGTGCTTCCGTGACCACGACCACGGTGCATTTCGACGGTATGACGCCTGTCGCGCTGTTCACCGGACTCATTGCCGACGACATCCAATGGGCACTCAGCGTGCGCGACACCATCCGCGATGTCCGCCCTGATTATCAGCCCGTCCCGCTGGTGATGGACACCAGCATCAGCGAGACCATCACCTACGACCCCGCACGCGGCGTGATCCTGTGGCATCCAGCCCATGTGCAGGCTCTACGCGCACACGAGGGTGACCGCGCTGTGCGCGCGCTAATCGAGGAAGCGGTGGAACGCGCCGCGCAACACCAGAAGATGAAGGGACGTGCCGCAGCATGAGCACAGGCGACCAATGGACACATGATGCCGACGAGTACGCGGGAGGCGCGGCGAGCCTCATTGCCTTCGCCGACAGCTTGGATGAACGGGCAACCAAGGCAAGCACTCTCAGCACGGACATCCCCACCAACGCGGCGAGTTACAAGTCCAGCTACGACAGCGGGGGCAACCACACATCAGCGTGCACAGCGCAGAGTGCGAAGGCGGCGGAGTTCGCCGCGCGGTTGAAGCACGCCTCCAGGTTGGCGAGGTTCTACTCCAGCTACATCACGAAGCAGTCCGCAGCGCAGGACGACAAAGTGGACGAGTCGGTGACCGATGCCGAGACCCGCATCAACCCAGACGTAGACCCAACGAAGACCAAGCCGAAGACGACCACGGTTTCCGACAACCAGCCCGCCAAACCAGCGCCAAGCGGCGACGATAGGACAGAGATCTGATGGAACTGAGCACATATCCACTGACCAGCGCAGCCTCCAAGTGGGGTGAACTGGCGTCCGAGATGCAGGCGCTGGGTCTGAGCGAAATCCCTGTCGTGGAGGGGAAGTTCGCGGACAAGATCAACTCCTGGATCGCTGGCGCGGTGCAGAACCTCGCTGGGTTCTCCACGGCGGCAACGGAACTGAGCAGCGCAGCGGGTGAGTCATCGGACGAGGAGAGCAAGCTCGCCGCAGCTCCAACCCTGTCTGACATCGCAATCCTGGGTAAAGAGATCAAGGACGATTCCGACGCTGGGCGGGACTTCACGGAGAAAGCCAAGCGGCTCAAAGAGATGCAGGCTGAGCACGACAAGGCGAAGGAGGAATTGGAGACCTCCTCTACTGAGACCCAGTCCCAGACCGAGTGCGCGTCTATCCCCGAGTTCGAGGGCATCGGGATTGATGGTGAGCCTGCATATGTGCCGCCGGGTGAAGAAGACGACGAGGACGATGGCGCGAACGACCCGAACGAGCCTGGAAACAAGCCCGAGGGCACACCGACAGGGAACGAGCCTGTGGGCACTCCTAGCACCGACCGCAAACTCCCAGATGTGACATCTAAGCCTGAAACACCGAGCGTCACAACGCCATCCGACGCCGCGAAGACGGACTTGTCTAGTGACTCACCCGCGCCGAAGACGACTCCGACGACCGCGCAGCCCGCGCAGACCATGCCATCGTCTTCCACGGGGACGCCGCAGCAGCCATCCATGCCGCAGGTGTCGATGGGGCAGACGCCTACAACTGGTGGACAGCCGCAAGGGCAGCAGGCTCAGCAAACACCACGCGGCGCTACGTCCGATGATCTACGGAAGAAGATTCAGGACGCGGCGCGCAAGGCTGAGGATGAAGCGGAAGACAAGAAGGACGCCGAGGGGGACACCTCACGGGAGGACGTTGGTGGCGCAGCCTTGCTCACGGGTTCGACAACCGCGCCTCCAGGTGGCGCTCCGACCAACCTGACGGGCGCTCCGACCGCCCCCACGGTTACGGGAGCGCCTACACCTCCCGCTGGCACTCCGCCTCCTGGGGGAGTCGGCGGCGTCGGGGGTGCGCCAGCGATGGGCTCGGGCAACAACGCCCAGGCGAAGAACCAGACCATCATCGCATCGGATCAGCCGCGTCCACCGATGCCAACTGCGCCTAACGTGCCAGGAGCGAAGAGTTCTTCTGACTTCGATTGGAATTCTGACGCCGTTTTGCCGACTAACGATGACGACACCCCGAAGGGGAAGTAATCCTTTGACCTGCGGAAATGATGGTAGAAACGTCACGTCCCTTTGGATTTGGTGACACAACCTGACATAACTGCGATTATTCAAACAGAGGTTCGATAGCGATGAACAGGAACGGAAAGACATGGGTGAGCGCGCTGGCTGCGGTGAGCGCGCTGCTTGTGCTGTCTGGATGTGGAACCTCTACTGTCGAAGGGACTCCTGCGACCGACGCCGCGCCGACCACAAGCGACCTTGTTCCGCTGATCAGCCCCGACCAGACGCTGGAACCTGCGCCCGCGCTGAACGTGAATGGCGTCCCTGTTGTTGTTGAGATGGAGTCGCCTGTCAACCAGGTGGTGGTCAAGGCAGCGGAAGACGTGACCGAATTCTGGGCTAACAAGCTACCCACAGAGTTCAACCTGCCCAAGGGATACGCTGCGCTGCCCGCGTCGTCCAGCAAGACCGAGTGTTACGCGAAGCTGGACTTCGCTCGGTTCTGCCAGGGCGAGATGATTTGGGAAGTTCCGCAGATGGAAGCCGTGCAGGCGAAGGGTGGCGACGGATCCGTCCTGGTGGTCGTTGGTCACGAAATTGGTCACCGCGTTCAGTCGTCCACTGGTATCAGCAAGGGCGGCGAGAGGAACGCGGATTGTCTGTCAGGTGTTTATTTAGCCTCGGTTCGTGATGGCAAGTCGTCGCGATTCAAGGGCAATGACGAGCGGATCCGTTTCGCCGCCAACAATGCCTTCAAGACGATCCAGTACGGTGACGAGACGATTGTGCGCGAACGCATGGCGGCGTTCGCCGATGGTTTGCGCCTGGGCTCCGTGGAGCAGTGCAGCGCGCTACACCCCTGACCCTCCTTCAACCAGAGAGCCCCGCTTCCTATTTCACAGGGAGCGGGGTTCTTTGTTCAGGGGTAGCGCAGCTCTATAGATAACAGTGTTCGGGGTTCTTTGTTCAGTGGTAGCGCAGCGTCATACAGACCCTATGTTTCTCGATGTGGGTCTTTTGTGGGTCTTTTGTGGGCTCCCTCGTTCAGGGCAAAAACATGCCCTGACCTGCATGTGGGACTTTGTGGGACTTGTGGGACACCCCGTCGCGCGAATCCGTGAATTCAGCCCCCGCAGCTCCCTCATATGTGAAAGCAACAATTTATAGTTT
>JAGQSZ010000269.1 GCA_020439285.1 Microthrixaceae bacterium | reverse complement strand
GATTGGTTCACCCGCAATGAGGACATCGACTCGTGCAAGAGCGCCGGGCTCGTACCCGATCGGTTCGTAGTCCAAGCTCGCATATCCCTGCGAGCGGCTCTTCAACTGGTCAAAGAAGTCGGTCACAACTTCTGCGAGTGGAACCTTGTACTGCAACTCGATACGAGTCGGAGACAGATACTCCATCTTGACCATCTCGCCACGACGGGTCTGGCACAACTCCATCAGGGTTCCGGTGTAGTTCGCCGGCGCGATGATGCTGATCCGCAACATCGGTTCGAGTATCTGGTCGATCGCGGATGGATCGGGCAGTTCAGCCGGATTGTCGATGACGAGTTCGCTGCCGTCGGTTCGGACGACCCGATATCCCACCGATGGCGCAGTGGCGATCAGGTTCAGGTCGTATTCACGCTCGAGACGTTCACGCACGATCTCCATGTGCAACAACCCGAGGAAGCCGCAACGAAATCCGAATCCCAGGGCTCCCGAGGTTTCTGGTTCGTAGGTGAATGAACTGTCGTTGAGTCGAAGCTTCTCGAGCGACTCTCGAAGTTGTTCGAATTCGTCGCCGTCGACTGGATACAGACCACAGAACACCATCGGCTTCGGTTCCTGATATCCAGACAGCGCAGACTCAGCGCCTTTGACGGCCTCGGTCACGGTCTCACCGGACCGCGCTTCGCCTACGTCCTTGATTCCAGCGATCAGGTAACCAACCTCACCGGGGCCGAGTTGTTTCACGACCTTGTTGTCAGGTGTCCGTACACCGATCTCGAGAGCCTCGTGCACCACTCCGGCGTTCATGAAACGCAACCGCGAGTTGGCCTTCATAACACCGTTTACAACACGAACAGAGCTGACCACTCCGCGGTATTGATCGAAGTGCGAATCGAAGATCAACCCCTGCAGCGGCGCGTCAGCCTCACCTTCGGGTGCTGGAATGCGTTCGACCACGGCATCGAGAACGTCAACCACTCCTTCGCCGGTCTTGGCAGAGATGCGGAGGATCTCATCAGCAGGAATACCGAGGATCTGTTCGATCTCAGCCGCGTAGGTATCAGGGTCAGCGGCCGGAAGATCGATCTTGTTGAGCACTGCAACAATCTCGAGGTCGTGTTCGAGAGCCAGGTAGCAATTGGCGAGTGTCTGGGCCTCGATCCCCTGCGACGCGTCGACCACCAGGATCACGCCCTCGCATGCGGCCAGCGATCGCGACACCTCGTAACCGAAGTCGACGTGACCCGGAGTGTCGATCAGGTTGATGACATGATCACCGTGGTTGAGTCTGACCGACTGGAGCTTGATCGTGATCCCTCGCTCACGCTCGATGTCCATGTTGTCCAGATACTGCGCGCGCATCGATCTGGCGTCGACCGCTCCGCATATCTCAAGCATGCGGTCAGCCAACGTCGACTTGCCATGGTCGATATGGGCGATGATCGAAATGTTGCGGTACTTGGATAGGTCGCTCACGATCCGCTCATTCTGCCAGCGTCGGACGCCAGTGCCGACATCGGGCACTTATGGAGGCGATCGCGCACCACGGGATGCTCACCAACTGAGCTTCGGTCGGGCGAACCTGACTCCGATGCACCACTACCGCTATTCTCTACGGGTCGTTGAATCCGTCGGCGTAGTTGGCTCCCGGTGAGTGGGAGTCGCGTGCCAGCGAGTTCATCCAGCACTCCATCAAGTACTTCATCCGGGCCTCGCAAATGGGCCCACATCCCATAGAGAAAGACAAATGGCGAACATCAAGAGCCAGATCAAGCGCAATCGCACCAACGAAGCAGCTCGCGAGCGCAACAAGGCCGTCCGCTCCGAGGTGAAGACTCGTGTCAAGAGCGCTGAGCGTGCAATCGCCGAAGGTGCTGACAACGCTGATGAGTTGGTGAAGCAGGCGGTCAAGTCGATCGATACCGCTACTTCCAAGGGCGTCTATCACCGCAACAATGCAGCTCGTCGCAAGTCACGGTTGATGAAGCACGCTGCGGCTGGTCCAGTCGAAGGCTGATTCCAGACCCCAACTAACTCGGGCGGCTCACCCCGCCCTTCGTCGCGAGCCGGCAGACGGCCGTGACGCTCTTCCCGAGAGTGAAGCGAGCCTGGCTACCAGTGTCTCCATCACCATCTCTGGTGGTTGCCCTGATCGACCACGAAGGTCTGCGTCTGCAGCGGCCAACAACTTGAACGCTTTGGCCAGGCCAGGGGTTCCGAGTCGTTCCGACTGAGCGAGCGCTTTCTTGGCCGGGAACGTGGACCCTTTCATTCCGAGAATCTCCGCGGCTTCTTTGTCTGACCGGACGCCGGTACCGTCGAGGCGCAGCATTCTCTCGAAGTGTGTACGAAGGCTCGCCATGATCTGCAACGAGTGACGTTCGCCGCCGATCGTCATGCGGCGAAGCTTGTCCATCGCGACGCCGACCTGCCCCTTGTCGATCGCGTCGGTCAGTTCCCACGGCGGAACTGCACCTGCTTCACCCAAGTAGGGGGCGATGTCGTCGTCGGAGATCTCTGAATCGCCGAAACTCGCTCGCAATACCGACAGCAGACTTCCCAGTCGGTTCAGATCCTCACCGAGTTGGTCGATCACGACCTGGCGAGCGCGACGAGAGAGGTTGATTCCGGAGTCGTTGATCTGGTCATCGACCCACATCGCCCGGCCCTTGCCACCGGGGATCGACGCGTCGTGGACCTCTCCTCCGACTGCGGCGATGGCTTCGTTCAGCTTCTTGGGCAGGCGTTCGAGCCGCGAGCCAGACGCGAGTGCCTTCTCCCAGACCAGCACGAGTGTGGTGTCGGGTGACGGCGCCTGGAGGTAGCTCAGCAGCGGTTCCAACTCTGCGGAACTGAACCGTCCGAGGTTCCTGCCTAGGACGACACGTTCCCCGAACATCGACACCGTGGTGGCAGCGAGAACCAGATCACCGATGGTGTACTCGTCACCGCCGAACTCATCGAGTGACGTACCCCTGTCGGGGCCGACGAGTCGCTGGACCGTCTCTGATACCAACTGTGACAACAGGACTTCGTCGGACCCTTTGAGCAGATAGGCAGGAGCGGGAGCGTCTGCGGTTTTGGCCATCTCAACGCCCCGCTGCTGTCGTGGCAGCGTTCAACGGGTTGACCGTCGGGTCAGAACCCTCAAAGTCCGCAGCTACTTCGAGGATCGACTCGATCATCGTGGCTGTTCGACGGGCGCCACGTACGTCGTGTGCTCGCAGGATCCTGCAACCCTTGGTGATGCCGAGCGCGTGGGCAGCGTGGCTGGCCATTCGGCGATCGCCGACGGCTGTGCCGAGCAACTCCCCCAGGAACCGTTTGTTGGATGCCGACAGGAAGCTCGGATATCCGAGCGCTGAGAGTTCCTCTGACGAGCGGAGCAGTTCGAGCGACTGCTGTTCGGTTTTACCCAGATCAAGTCCGTCGTCGACCATTATCCGACAGCGGGGAATCCCGGCCTGTTCAGCCAGGGCTGCCT
>JAGQSZ010000268.1 GCA_020439285.1 Microthrixaceae bacterium | reverse complement strand
CAAGATAGTCCGTGGCTACCTGGTGTCCACAAAAAACACCCCGGCGGTCCCCAGAACCACGGCAATCAGGATCACCACCGCCATGCCCCCTTGCCCGCTCAACCCGTCGGCCAATCCGGGGGCGTCGAGGGCCAAAGCAACAGCTGCCACGACAGCCGAGGCGACGTTCATCCACAGATGTGCAGGCTTCGGTTTAGTGGACGCAGCGCCGAAACACCCGCAAGTCTCGGCCCCCGAACGCATCGCCGTCGCCACCACCACGGTGAAGATCAGGTACACGGCGCCTATCAGTCCTGCGGTGACTCGTCCCCCGAACGTGAGCCCTGCGAGGCCAAGGATCATCTCGAGCGCGGCCACTACTCGGACCAAGCCAACGTCGATGGTTCGACCGGTTGAGTCCGCAATGAACTTCCCAAAGGGTTCGGGCTGGGTGACCTTGGTTGCACCGGAGCCGATCAGGACCGCCGAGACGATCCAGAACCCGATGTTCGACGCCATCACGGCATCAGACTATCTACCCATTGCCATCGCTAGAGTCAGCCCGTATCACCAATACCGGACAAAGAAATTTCAACGACGTGTCAACGGTCTGAGCAACCCGTTCGATGAAGTGGAGTGTGGTGCAAAAGCGAGTTGGAGATGACGAATTCAGAGCGTTCTACGAGCGCCTGCAGCCCCGCGCTGTCGCCGTCGCAACACGCTTGGTCAAGAACCGAGGTCTTGGTGAAGACATCGCTGCGGAGTCATTCGCACGCGCGTACTCACACTGGGCCCGGGTTCGCAAACACCCCAACCCGGATGCGTGGCTGCTCAGGGTGGTTGGCAACGTATCGATCGATCAGATCCGACGCGAGAGCCGACGCCCCGGGCTCGAGGCCCGCTCCGTCGACCCCAAGGCTGTTGCCTCAACGACCCCGACCGATCCGGTTGCCGAGGGGGTCGAGTTACGTATCGACCTCGGCGAAGCGATCGATCGACTCTCGGGACGTCAACAGGAGGTGGTCGTGATGCGTTATCTGATCGACCTTTCCGAAGACGAGGTCGCAGCCGGTTTGGGAATGTCGACCGGGTCGGTAAAGACCCATCTGCACCGCGCTACCAAGAAACTTCGCGCCGATCTCAACGATTCCGGCGCTGACCTGACCGGAGCACGGCGATGAGCGGACGAGTGCATGAATATCCAGGAGTCGGTTCACCTGACCGATTCGACGAGATCGTCAACAGAGGATCCGCCATGCGGCGCCGACGGAGATTTCTCAGCGCGACCGGCGCCGGAGTCACCGGACTTGCTTGTCTCGCATTGGTCGTCGGACTTGGCATGAACGTTGGTTCCAAAGCAGACCGTTCAGTGGTCGCCGACCGCGACACCAAGTCATCGCAGAGTGCGGATGCACCCGACACCAACACTCCGGTCACGCCCCATGACCCCATCCCCGCATTCCTCAACGTAGAGCCATCCGACTCGGACTTGACGATCCAACTCAACGATCAGCGCACCGCTGTTCCCGCTGACTCCGATGCGATGCTCCCATCTTCGTTGTCCTCACAACAATGTGTGACGGTGACGCTCTCCGATGAATCCGACGCAACAGTTGCCGAAGGCTCGGCCTGCCGCCAGGTCGGCATCGGCGTCGGCTATGGCGACGAGAGCGCCGTCCGGGTCGAACTGAATCGAACTGACGGCGTATCGGTTGGATGCGCGGCCGTCGCCCAACGTCTGGAGAGCCCTCTAACGCTTCGCTTCGAGCCGATCGGGACGACTTTCGTGGCCGCGCTTCCGGCTGATCTCCCACCCGGCGCCTACACCGCAACAGTCATTGGAGTATCAGGGTTTGGAGACGGCTGTAACGGGGGTAGTACTCAAGTCGAGGAGAACCCCCCACCCACTGACAAGACCGAACAGATCGAAGATGACGCTCAGCTAAAGAACTCGGCAGTCGTCGAACGAAGGTTTACAGTTCACTGATCACGGGGGGCTGGCGCCCACCCTTCCCTCTCCTTCCCACTGGAGCGCCAGCCCCCTGCAATTCGCAGAGTCAGCACAGCTAGGGGTTCAACGGCCGGTGTGCCCAAACCCTCCGTCGCCCCGCTCAGTGGCGTCGTGTTGATCGACCTCTACGAACTGCACATGCTCGACTGCTTGGATCACCAGCTGAGCGATCCGCTCTCCCCGTCGGATCTGGAAGTCCTCGGTCGGATCGGTGTTGATGAGCAACACCTTCAGTTCGCCTCTGTAGCCGGAGTCGATGAGCCCCGGGGTGTTGAGACATGTCACGCCGTGTTTCAACGCGAGCCCGCTGCGAGGCTGGACGAACCCCGCGTAGCCATCGGGGATGGCAACGGCGATGCCGGTGGCGACGAGCGCCCGCTGGCCGCCGGAGCCGAGCAGACAGTCCTCCCGTGCCAAAAGGTCGACGCCTGCATCACCTTGTTTCGCATAGCAAGGGAGTGGCAGGTCCGGGTCTAGTCGGACAACCTCAACGTTCAGCATTCGAGCGAGGCTATCCGCGGGTACGCGCTGCTACCGCTCCGTGAAGTCGTACTCTTGGAACGTGCTTGCTTGGATGGACCTCGAGATGACCGGCTTGGATGCCACTGAACACGTGATCGTCGAGATCGCGACGCTCATAACCGACGACGATCTGAACATCATCGCCGAGGGACCGGATCTGGTCATCCACACCAGCGAAGAGGAACTCGCCAAGATGGACCCGGTCGTGGTGGCGATGCACAAAGCCAGTGGCTTGACCGAGGAGATCAGGGCATCCAAGGTGACTCTTGCTGAGGCAGGTGCCGCGACCCTTGCCTTCCTGGGTGATCACATCCCAGAACCGGGCACGGTCCCATTGTGTGGCAATTCGATCGGAATGGACCGTCGATTCCTGGCCGCCTACCTGCCCGAGATCGAGAACTATCTCCACTATCGGTCAATCGATGTTTCAACAGTCAAAGAGTTGGCCAAGCGGTGGTATCCGGGCGAGGTGACCAGTTACAAGAAGAAGGCCTCGTCTCACCGGGCCATGGACGACATCAAGGAATCCGTGCTCGAACTTCGGTACTGGCGGGAGCAGGTTTTTCGTGCCAATGCCGCTCAGGCTGACGGCCAGGCCTGACCCTGCTACGAATCGGGTCTCAGAAAAAAGTTCAATAATGACTTGCCTCGAGCGCTCAAAGGTGATCGACTCTTTTCAACTCTGGTGAGCAGAGTCGTAGACGTCATGAAGATTTCGCACCACACGCCCGCAACCTCGCACCGCACCCGCACCTCGTGCTCGGGTGCGCCCAAGGCTGCTCACACTGTGGTTCGAACCGGTCGTCGCTCTGATTTCCGCCTCTCTCACATCGTCGAGTCAGTTGTGCGCAATTCCAACGTGAACGAGCCCAATTCGGGCAATTCCAACGCGAATTCGAACGCCAATGCGGGCAATAACCGCAATTGCGCTCAACACACCCGACGGAAGATTCTCCAGGCCTAGCTGACGAACT
>JAGQSZ010000267.1 GCA_020439285.1 Microthrixaceae bacterium | reverse complement strand
TCTAAGCGGGAAGCCTCATCCAAGATAAATCTACCCACAGGGTTAACCTGGTAAGGCCCGTGGCAGAACACCACGTTGATAGGCCGGAAGTGTAAGCGTAGTAATACGTTCAGCTGACCGGTACTAATCGGCCGAGGGCTTGGGTCTGTACAAACTTGTTCGTGCTCGCTATGAAGTCCTTGAGACGTCGCAGAACCACCCCGTGTGGTTCGCCGCTCACTTGACAATTGATCTTGGTGGCCATAGCGGAGGAGTCACACCTGTTCCCATCTCGAACACAGAAGTTAAGCCCTCCAGCGCCGATGGTACTTGGGACGTGGGTCCCTGGGAGAGTAGGACGCCGCCAGTTTCTTTCCTGGAAAGGGGAAGGGTCTTGTGACCTTTCCCCTTTCTGATTTTTAGCTCTATAGTCGTCGCCGCTCGGTACGAGCATTCTGACCCCAAGGAATTTCAATGCCCGACAACGGTCGCTCAGATCGACGCGACTCGCGAGACAACAGATCTAATCCGCGCTCAAAAAGTCAGTCCGCCAGCGATGGGCGCCGGAGTAGTGGAAATCGATCTGCTGATGGCTCCCGCGGTTCTCGCGATGAGCGTCCGAGACGGTCTGAGTCATCTGGTCGGGGCAACTCGGCCCCAGGACGGGGACAAGGAAGGCCTCGTGCCGACGATCCTCGAGATCGGCGTGGATCAGGGGGGCGCGACGCTCCGAGCAGCCGAGATGATCGTTCTTCTAGAGGCGATGGACGATCGCGCTCCGATGGTCGGGATGACAGGTCACGCTCGGCTCGTTCAAAGACGACCCGATCCTCCTATAACTCGACCGACGATCGCCGGCCCGATCGCAGAAGGTCCGAGGGGCGGATCCGCGATGATCGGGGTGACGGCGACAACTCCCGTCGCGGACGAACCTCGACAGAGCGTGACGGGCGTGGCGAATTCCGCGGACGTGATGACCGCTCAACTAGCCGCTCGGGCAGTTCTCGCGGAGACTCCAGAGGTCGTGGTGTCGCCGAGAACCGGGACCGTCGGAACTCGAACGGTGCTGAAGACCGGTCTGGCCAACAACGTAGAAATGGGCAAGGTGGAACAGATCAGGGGCGATCTCCACGGAGAGATGACAAGGCGCGATCTCGACCACCACGGGATGAATCCCGAGGCACTCATGACGAGGATCAGGTGTCACGACCTGCTGCTCCTGTTTGGATCGACGAAGGTCCGACATCCCCGAAGCGTGCCGGTCGCGGGAACTCGCAATCCCGATCATCCAACGGTCGGGCGCCCAAGAAGCGGCAAAAGAGCTCGTCGCTCGACCGGCGTGCAATGGTCGACCTCGTCGGCGAGACCCGCGCTGACCGCCTGCTCGCACGCATCGACAAGGCCGCAGATGCCTACGCCTCTGATCGATTCGAAGAAGCACGAAGCATCCTTGCCCCAATAGTCTCCGAAGCCCCGGACTTTGTTGAGTCTCGCGAGCTGTATGGATTGACGCTTTACCGCTTGGGGCGATGGAAGTTGGCTGCTCAACAGTTGGAGGCGTTCGTCGAACTGAGCGGTGGTAGCACCGAACAGCATCCGGTACTTGCTGATTGTCGGCGTGCTCTGAAGCACTACGGGCAAGTCGACCGCCTCTGGGGTGAGTTGAAGGATGCATCGCCGAGTAGTGAGCTCATGACAGAAGGCCGGATCGTTGTGGCAGGGGCGCTTGCTGACCAAGGAAAGCTGGCCGATGCGGTTCGCCTGCTCTCCCAAGGCTTCAGATTCCCCAAACGTCCCGGTGACCATCACCTGAGGCGTGCATACGCTTTGGCTGACCTATACGAACGGTCAGGGGACCTTCCCCAGGCCAGGATGCTCTTCGAGCGGATCGCTCATTTCGACGACGAGAGTTTCGATGCGGTCGATCGTCTCAGGAACTTGAGCTGAGGTCCTGACTGGGTGCGTCCTGATTCGCCGGACACGAACCGCTTCGTCATGGGTCAACTGGCGCGGCAGTCGTGTAGCTCAAGTGGGCTGCGTGCATGGAGTGATTTGGTACCAAGCTGGGGAGTCGCGGAGAAACTCTGGCTGTTGAGGCCTCTGATATGACCGACATCAACTGGACAATCGAACAGCCGACGCTTGATGCCAACGGTATTCGGCTCCGACCGTGGCGCGAATCTGACATAGACCAGGTGACTGCGGCTTGTCAGGACGCAGCGATTCAACGTTGGACAACCGTGCCTGTTCCCTACCTCCGTGATCACGCTGTCGACTTCGTCGAGTCAATGGCCATCGAGCAGTGGTCGGACCACTCCGGTGCGCTGTTTTGCGTCGCAAGTCCAGATGACCGGGTTCTCGGATCCTGTGGTCTGGTATCGGTCGATGCGGAGAACTTGGTCGCTGAGGTCGGCTACTGGGTTTCAGCCGAAGCCCGTGGGGCTGGTGTCGCCCAGCGTTCCGTAAAGGCGTTGGCAGCATGGGCCCTTGGTGACGGCGGCATGGATCGCCTCGAGATCTACATCGAGCCCGCGAATCTTGCGTCGTGTCGAGTCGCTGAGCAGGTCGGCTGCGTACGAGAGGGCGTACTGAGCAGCAAGGCGCTGGCAAGGGGTAAACGTGTCGATCTGGTGCTCTATGCCATGGTTCCCTGAGCAGCGATCGAGTCCACAGCTTCCGCTGTTCTGATCGCAACTCCCACGTGTGGCCACCGGTAGGCAGTGAGATCCGGTGGATAGGCCTTGGGCCCGAGGCTGCACGCATATCCGCCGAAACCAGCTCGCGCTCATGTTCAGGACGCACCCGGTGAGACACACTGTTGCGCCAGCAATTGAGAGGCGTGTGTCCGTCGCCTAGTTTGTGTTCATTCATAGAGCATCTGAGGTCTCGTCCGGCACAACGGGCGGACATCGTGACTGGAGTACCACGTGGACGTAAAGAGCTTGTTGGGTGATGAGGCAGAAGCGCTGCTGAGCCACGAGACGAAGACCATTCCCAAGGCCGGACTCGAGCTTCCGGGCCCCGACTTCTTGGAGCGTGTTTTCCTCGACACCAACAGGAACCCGCAAGTTCTTCGGAATCTGGCTGCGCTCTACGGACATGGCCGACTTGCAGATACCGGCTATGTGTCCATCCTGCCGGTGGATCAGGGAATCGAGCATTCAGCCGCTGCCTCGTTCGCTCCCAACCCCAAGTACTTCGATCCGAAGAACATCGTCGAACTCGCAATCGAAGGCGGCTGCAACGCCGTCGCCTCGACGTTCGGCGTTCTTGCCGCCTGCTCGCGTCGCTACGCACACCGGATTCCCTTCATCGTCAAGATCAACCACAACGAGTTGCTGACCTACCCGAACACCTTCGATCAGATCATGTTCGGTTCGGTTCGCGAGGCATACGACCTCGGTGCTGCTGGCGTGGGCGCCACGATCTACTTCGGTTCAGAAGAATCCGGTCGTCAGATCCAAGAAGTAGCAGACGCTTTCGAAGAGGCCCACAGCCTTGGCATGTTTACCGTGT
>JAGQSZ010000025.1 GCA_020439285.1 Microthrixaceae bacterium | reverse complement strand
TCATGCGGTTGACCGCGTTGCAGCCACCCCCACCTACGCCGACGACCTTTATCACGGCCAGGTAATTCTGCGGGTTGTGTGCCATCTGTCGGGCCTCTCCGGATCTCGTTGGGGCTGAATAACTAGCCCAATGGTGTGAAAACTACAGCCTCACGACAAGACGCCTCTACATCGATATGACGTTCGGGCAGATCATTTGTAGCGAGGCGCGCAGTGAGCGGCTCGCAGCCTGCGAGACTACGGCGACTCAGGAAGCGTTGCCAGCCGAAACTACTCGTCATTGCCCTTGGGACCCTTTGGACGAGCAGTTGGCCTTTCGAGTGACCGTTGCGCGGGTGGCATTTCGTACATCGATCCTCGCCAGACACTCGAGGTCCACCTGGTCAAGGACGGCCTCCACTGCCATGAGTTTCGCCGTTATTTCCTCAGTCGGGCCGAACAGAACTTTCGAGGAGTCGGACAGGATCATGTCGAGGCTTCCGCTGGACCGAAGCTCCACCTTTTCGACGTTGGCACGAACCGTGGGAGTCATGTTGGTCGACAGCCTGACGAGTTCCAGGACGTTGCGAGTCACATGTCGTCCGGGCAAGGGCGCTGCCGACGGGGAATCCCCGGCAATTCGGCCTTCGTAGGTCGCCTCTAGAAGTCCTCCGAAGGCCGCCCATTTGGCAGATGCCTGGCCCACGGTTCCTTCGACGTAGTCCAGAACCCGTCCGTTCCGTGAGACCAGCGCACGTCCACGGCTACCCACGAGCACCAGCGCTGGCACCTCTTCGGTGACGGCGATCTGGACAGTGCCGGGATAGCTCCGTTTCAGGGACGCGTTCGCAACCCAGGGGTTGCTCTCGATTTGGGCCTTGGCAGCAGAAAGGTCAGCGGAGACCATGGCGCTACCCCGTTGGAGTCCGCTGCCGGCTTCGATCTCTGATGGTGTGAGCGTCGCCAATCCCGAGATCTGGAATCGATCGATGTCCAGCAGCGGAGAGAAAAGTGCTGCTGCGACGACACCAGTGAGGACCAAAGCGGCGGCGATACCTTTGAAGAGTCGGATCCGCTGCTCACGCCCTTTGAGTTCGATCTGCTTACGTCGTTCGACGAGAACGGGTTCGACCTCGCTACGAACGGGTTCGCGGAGCTTGGGCGTCTTGCGGTCTCCGCGAGCACGGGGCGGCTGACCTGATCTGTTGGACTTCGAATCGACCTTGGTGGACGGTCGCTCGACGCGTGGGCGTTCTTTGGTTCTCTCAGTCATCGGACACCTCTCCCAAAGGTGCTTTCACCGCGGCGACATCTGCTGGCGGAAAGCCCAACAGCACCGTCTCAGCATGAAGGGTCACTCCGTGGGTGGCCTCGACGCGCTGCACCACGTCCTTCATGAGTGCCATCACGTCATCGGCTTTTCCATCTGGATCCACCTGTATGAAGTTGGCGTGTTTGTCGGAAATCTGTGCCGTGCCGATTCGCAACCCCTTGCACCCGGCGGTGTCGATGAGTCGACCTGCCGAGTCGCCCGGAGGGTTGGTGAAAACGGATCCGGCGTTCGCGCCCCCGGGTTGATTCTCCCGACGCCATTTGACGATCTCGGACAATCGCCGCTCAGCCTCTGTGGAATCGCCTCGCTCGAGTTCGATCTCGATGCCGGTGACGATCTGATGGGCTCGTATCGAGGATCGCCGGTATCCGAGTTGGAGTTGCGCCGGGACCATCGACATAGCTTCGCCGCTCTCCAGGTCGACTAGGTGGACCCTTGTGAGCACTTCACGTAGTTCCGACCCGTGTCCACCAGCGTTCATCCGTACCGCCCCGCCCACCGAGCCCGGTATCCCGACCGCCCACTCGAACCCGGTCAGCCCCATTGCTGCTGTGCGACGGGCCACTACCGGCAGGCTGGCCGAAGCTCCGACTCCGACGACCACTCGGTCGCCCGACTCACCATTGATTGCGATCTCGGCGAATGACTCACCGAGTTGGAGGACCAGGCCTTTGACACCTCGGTCCGAGACCAAGAGATTCGACCCCTTGCCGATCGTGTGCAACAGACCCTGTTCGATCAGTGAGCCACCAGAAACTGATGAGATTGCCCTTGCAATGGTTGCAAGTTCATTGTCATCGCCGACGACCACGAACAACTCTGCCGCCCCACCTGCCCTGTAGGTGCACAACGGGGCGAGTGAGTGATCCGACAGGAGCCTGTCGCCAAGAAACTCGAGTGCTGAGCGAATCGCGTCCGCTGGTGATTCGGCGCCTCCGTCAAGATTCATCGGCGGAATCCTCTGGTATGGAGTCACGACCGGTGCCGTCCGCTGATTCGATCAGTGCAATCACCTTGTCGGACAGGGTCGTGACATCTCCCGCCCCGAGCGACATAGAAAGGTCTCCGCTTCGCAGTTCCGTGGCCAGAATCGCGGCGGCCTCATCGAGCGTTGCAGCGAACATTACGTGGCCAACCCCAGAATGGGAGCGGATTGCTTCGGCCAGACCATTGCCGGTTATTCCGGGGCGTGGGGTCTCGCCAGCGGGATAGATGTCGGTGACGACCAACAGGTCCACGCCGGTGAACGCTCCGGCGAAGTCATCCCACAGCGCCTCGGTTCGAGAGAATCGGTGCGGCTGGAATGTGGCTATCACTCGGTTCCACTCCCCCGCACCCGCGGCGCCGATGACAGCCCGGAGCTCGGTCGGGTGATGGGCGTAGTCGTCTACGAAGTCGATTCCTGCGATCGAGCCTCGCCGTTCGAAGCGACGTGCTACTCCCCGATACGACTCGAGCCCTGCGATGATCGACTCGAGATCATTTCCAAGTGAATGGACCAGAGCCAGCGCGGCTGTCGCGTTCAGCGCGTTGTACCTACCTGGCACGGCCAGGCGCATCGATACGGGACCCTGCGGCGTGGATACTTTGACGAGTGTCGCATCGGTGCTCTGAGACACATCCAGAAGTCGGTAATCGGCCGACTCGTCGAAGCCGTAACCGATGGCCCTCAACTCCGACTTCATCGAGGCGAGCGGCGCTTCATCGACACAGACGACCCGAGGCCCTTCGGTTCCGGCCAGGAAGTCTCTGAATCCGTCGACGAGCGCATCCCAGGAACCCCAGAAGTCAAGGTGATCTGCTTCGATATTGGTCACGATTGCGCCGGCCCGCGGGCCAGCCATGAAACTGCCGTCGCTTTCGTCAGCTTCGAGGACCATGAGCGGACCAGATCGGTAACCAGCAGATGCTCCGAGCGAGTGAACGGGGGAACCAATGAGGAAGCTCGGATCGGCCCCGCAGGCTGTCAGAGCAACCGCTGTCATTGATGAGGTCGTGGTCTTGCCGTGGGTTCCCGAGATCGACAGGAACGGGGTCACGGCGCCGAGGAGTGGAAGGAACGCTGTCCGGTTCAATACGGGAATGCCGCGGTCGAGTGCTTCGAGGTACTCGGGATTGTCGGGTCGAACAGCGGTGGATCGCAGGACCATCTGCGCATCACCGATCTGGTCGCGACGATGACCGACGAACGCGGTCATGCCCAACTCGGTGAGGCGGATCAACGCCTTGGATTCCGACGCGTCAGATCCCGAAACGGTGTGACCCATCTCTATGAGGATCGTTGCGATGGAAGACATTCCCGCTCCTCCAGCGCCGATCAGGTGGATCCGGCGTGGGATGCGCAAGTCGAATCCCACAGGGAGACCATCGGGTTTCGGGGCGTCGGGGCTGGAGGTCATCTGAGGCTCGTGAGGATCAGATCGGCAACACGGTCGGCTGCGTCAGGTCTGGCTGCTGAACGGATCGCGTCCGACATCTGGTAAATCGAAGGAAGAATCGCCTCGACCTCGGTCACTAGGCGCTGAGCATCGAATTCCGAATCGGTGACACATACTGCTCCACCAATGTTGACCAGGTGCATGGCGTTGAACCGCTGGTGATCACGGGTCGCGATCGGGAGGGGCACCAGAACACCGGGCAGGCCCATGACGGGGAGCTCTGCCACCGTGGTGCCGCCCGCTCGACATACGGCTAGATCCGCGGCGACCATCGCGATCTCCATCCGGTCCTCGTAACGAACCGCTCTGTAATACAACTCGCCGGAATCCAGGTCCGGTCTGGTGTCCCAGTCGCGGGCTCCGACGACGTGATAGATGGCCAAGTCGGACCGGTTGCGCCATTGCTCGACAGCGCCGTAGACGGCGTCGTTGATCCTGGCAGAACCGAGTGAACCGGCGAACACCAACAGCACGGTTCGTTCACCCGGCAAGTCGAGTTGTTCACGTGCCGTAGCTTTATCAACGTTCGACGCTGCTTCGACGATCTGTTCACGAACGGGGTTACCAGTCACCACTGCTCGGGGGAGGTCCACGTCGGGAAATGGGACGGCGCAGGCTCGGGCAAATCGACCAGTCAACTTGTTGACCGCTCCGGCACGTGCATTCTGTTCCGCTATCACAAGGGGTACCCGTAGAAGCACCGCCGCGAGCGTGCAGGCCGCGCTCGCGAAGCCACCGAGTCCCAGGACAGCGGCAGGTTTCGTCCTGCGCACCAGGTTGATCGCCATGAACATCGCCTTGATCAAACCGAAGACCGAAGCGATGTTCTCGGCGGTGATGCGCCGCTGAATACCGCGACCTGGCAAGAGAGTGATCGCAAATCCTGCCTCGGGGACAATCCTCGCCTCGATGCCCCTGCTCGCACCCACGAAATGGATCTGCTCGGGTTGGTATCCACGATCGATCAACGACCTGGCGATCGAAATCCCCGGGAGCACATGGCCAGCAGTTCCACCGCCGGCAATGAGGATCGATCCTCGCTCGGGTGTGTGCTCAGCACTCACGCCGGTTCCCGTGAAACCGACATGAGTACACCAACCGCGACCAAGCACATCACCAACGAGGACCCTCCCCTCGACACGAAGGGCAGGGTGATCCCCTTGGTCGGCAGGACATCGAGGGCCACGCCGATGTTGATGAGTGCCTGAACACCGATCCAACTGGCGACACCAAAACCAACGAACCGACAGAACGAATCCTTGGAACGCGCAGCGATTGTCACTGCCGCCGCCATGAAGGTCGCATACGACCCCAGGACAACGACTGTTCCCACCACACCCAGTTCCTCTCCGACCACTGAGAAGATGAAGTCGGTGTCTGCTTCGGGCAAATATCCCCATTTCTGGCGGGAAGTGCCGGGCCCGGTTCCGAAGAGTCCACCGCTTGCGAATCCGATCGTGGACTGTTCGGCCTGCATGGCCTTGTCAGGGTTGGATGAAGGATCCCAGAAGGCCTTGATCCTGTCCATCCGAAATCCACCCATGAAGGTGAGCGCAAGAACAGAAACCAAAGCTCCAACCGCGCACATGACAATCATGAACTTCGTCGGAGCACCACCGAGCAACAGCATGACAACGGTCGTACCAAAGAGCAGCAAGGTGGTCCCAAGGTCGTTGCCGAGTAGGACCAGCACACAGAGCGACCCACTGACAACCACGATTCGTTTGAGCACTTCCCATTCATTCATCCGGTCCCGGTTCTCCGAGATGGTCCGTGCAACCCACAGAATCAAGGCCAGCTTGGCGACATCAGATGGCTGGAAAGTCACCGGACCGTACCCCAGCCATCGATATCCACCTTTGGCGTTCATGACCAACGGCAGCGGCGTAGAACTGAGACGTCCGACGATTCTTGCGAGCGCAAGGTATGCCTGAAACACGAATGACGCGCCAATCAGCACTGTCACAATCCCGCTGTTCCAGAATCGTGCAGGGAGCTTGCTCGCAAGGAGCGCAGCCCCTACTCCGATGGCCAAGAAGAGTGCCTGGGTAGCGGCATCTGCCCAAGCGGGTCCACCCGCTTTGCTGTTGGGCGAATAGACCATTGTCGCCGAGTACACCATCACGAGCCCGAGCAGGCACAGGATGGCAACCGATCCGATCAGAAACGCGTTGGCATCGGGGCCTCGGGTCGCCACCTGGACGTTCGCCCGTGGGCTCCTCGACTTGGTCATTCGAGTTACGGTGCTCATCTGATGCCCGCCAATCTGACGAATTCTCTATAGAAAAGGCCGAGTCCGAACGCGGTACATGCCGCTGTCAACATCCACAGTCGGATGATCACCGTTGTCTCGGGCCAGCCGGACAGCTCGAAGTGGTGATGGATCGGCGCCATCTTGAACACACGCTTTCCAGTGCTGCGGAAGCTCGCTACCTGGATGATTACCGACGCTGTCTCCAAGACGAACAGGGCACCAACGATCGGCAACAGGAGCACTGTCGAGGAACTGAGCGCCAGACCTGCCAGAGCCATTCCAATGGCTAGTGATCCTGTGTCGCCCATGAAGATTTGAGCTGGAGCAGCGTTCCACCACAGGAACCCTGCACACGCACCCATCATTGCTGCCGCAACAACTGCTAGGTCGAGGCCCACGTTGATCCCGTAGAGGTCGGAGTACCGGAATATCCAGTAGCCCATGATCACGTAACCCGCGAACACGACTCCGGCGGATCCTGCTGCCAGGCCATCGAGTCCATCGGTCAGATTCACAGCGTTCGTCGTGCCGATTATCAAGACCACAGCGAAGATCGACCAGCCGATCTTCCCCAGGCTCCAGCCGAGGTCGTTCCACTGGGCGAAGCTGATGGTGCGGTGAACATTGGTCTTCCACAGCATCACCAGGACGAATCCCACCGCCACTGCAAGCAACCCCACGGACTTCATCGTCTTGTTCAGTCCCAGGTTTCGTTCCTTGGAGACCTTTGTCCAGTCGTCGAGAAACCCGAGAACACTGGTGGCAGCGACCGCCCCCATGATCGCCAGACCGGTCCAACTGAAAGTCCCGATGAAAACGTTCGCAGTGAAGTATCCGGCCAAGCCGCCGGCCACCAAGGCGATTCCTCCCATAGTCGGGGTACCAGCCTTGACAAGGTGACCTTCTGGCACGTCCTCGTGGATGGGCTGGCCGATCGCTCGGCGAGTGAGCATGTTGATCAACAACTGTGTGCCCAGCACCGATACCAGCGTGGCGACTCCGGACGCGAGTATGAGAGCGATCATGGCAAATCGCCCGAGCCCAGTAGTTCTGCAACTACCTGGCGATCATCGAAGGGTTCGGTCCGCCCAGCGATCGTCTGTCCGCTCTCGTGTCCCTTTCCCGCAATCACCACTACATCACCCTCGCGCGCTGCGGAGAGTCCGGCGTGGATGGCTCGTCGTCGATCGGCATCCACAATGAGTTCGGCCTGAGGAGAGTTCGGTCCATCGACATCGGCGAATCCTTGGAGAATCTGTTCGATGATCGACTGTGGATCCTCGCTCCGAGGATTATCCGAGGTGACCACTGCGACATCGGCATCACGGGCAACGACCGCCCCCATCAGGGGCCTCTTCTCACGGTCCCTGTCACCTCCACAGCCAAAAACTGCGATGACCCTGTGGTCGGGTCCAGCGAGTTGGCGGGCGGCCGCCAAGGTGGTCTCGAGCGCATCAGGAGTGTGTGCGTAGTCAACGACAGGGATGAATCCGGGGCTCCTTGCATCGTCTGGAGCAGAGACAACCTCGAACCGGCCTGGGACTTGTTCGAGCCTTTCCAATCCTCGCACTACGGCGGCCTCGTCAACTCCTATGCCTATGCAAGCTGACGCAGCAAGGATCGCGTTGGAAACGTTGTGGGAACCGATCATCGGCAACACGATCCGATGTCCACGCCACACAAAGGTCGTGCCCGCCCTAGAGGTTGAAAGCTCAGACGTGTCGTTGATCGACACAGCTGACATCGGTATGGCTGCAGCATCGACGAGCAGCCGACCATGGAGGTCGTCGACGTTTGCTATTCCGGCACCAGCAAGCCCGGGCTCGAACAACAATGCCTTGGCGGCGAAGTAGGCCTCCTGGGTCTGATGGAAATCCAGGTGATCGCGGCCAAGGTTGGTGAACAACGCCAGGTCGAAATCCACGTCTGCGACACGGTCGAGAACCAACGCGTGCGATGAGACCTCCATCGCGACGGCTTCAACACCATCTTCGACAAACTTCGCGAGAAGCCGCTGAAGGTCAGTGGATTCCGGTGTTGTCCTAGCACCTGTCAGAGTCCCGATCATCTCGGCCGACAGGCCGGCCTCTCGCAAGATGGATCTGATCATGGAGACGACGGTGGTCTTGCCGTTTGTTCCGGTCACCCCGACGATCTTGAGTTTCTTGGATGGATCTCCCCACACCGCGGCTGCTGCAGTCGACATGGTTCGGCGGACGTCCTCGGCTACAAGCTCCGGCAACCCGGAGCGGACGCCGTGTTCACAGAGGATCGCCGCTGCTGAGTTCTCCACTGCCTGTGCAACATGGGTATGCCCATCTGTTTGCTCACCACGAAGACAACAAAAGAGTGACCCTTCATGGACCTGACGCGAATCATGTGTCACATCTGAAATGACCGGATCAGCAGCTGAGCCACCTGCTGTCGGGGCGACTTGTGTTCCGAGTGCAGCTACAAGGTCACTGAGTCGGATCACGGCTCGTCACCATCGCTCGTCGATTTGGCCTTGGCAACGGTGGTGGTCGTGGTTGATGTTGTCTTCTTGTTGGTGGTTTCGGACTTGGAGTCCTCGTCCTTTTCAGCCGTCTCAGGACGGGTCGCTGGCGCTGCTTTGACTTTGCCCGACTTGGTTCGTTCAGTCCCAGGGAGCAGACCGGTGTCATCGTTGGCATCAGCGTGCTCATCAGGCGCTATACCGAGATCCCGAATCGACAACCGCGCGAGTTGGGAGAAGATCGGACCCGCAGCAGTGCTTCCGTAAAGACCATTGTCGACATCGTCGAGGATCACGGTGATCGATACCTGAGGCCGATTTGCTGGGAGGAACCCGGTGAATGCCGCTAGGTAGTGGTACTTGCCGTCTTCCCACATGTAGCCATCCTGACGGCTGACGCGCTTGGGTGAGGCCATCCGCGAGGTACCCGTCTTCGCAGCGATCGAGTATCCGGGCAACGTCCACTGCTTGGCGGTGCCTTCGGTGATCACCGACTGCAGAATCTGTGACATCGTGGATGCCGTTTCAGTCGAAATCACACGCCGGGGTGACTCGGACTTGGGAACGGTTCTTGTTCCATCCGGACTCACAACGGCGTCGACCAAACGAGGAGGAACGTACATTCCTCCGTTGGCGACGACGTTGTACGCAGCCCACAGTTGCAATGCGGTGGCGGATTCATGGGTTCCGATAGACGACGAGGCAAGGTCAGGGTCGGTCCATTTCTCAAATGGGGGAACGATCCCAGATGCCTCGGCTGGGTGTGAAATACCGGTCTTCTTGCCGAACCCGAAATTGATGAGCGACTTGTAGAGGCGTTCCTTACCGAGCTTCTGAGCAATCAGAATCGTCCCGACATTCGATGATTCCGCAACAATCTGTTTGACCGTCATGGCTTCGGTCGGATGGCTGTCGTGGTCCCTGTAGGACCGGTCTGAGACTGTTATGCGATCAGGGACGTTCAATACCGTGTCAGCTGAAACCGCTCCAGCTCCCACTGCTGACGCAACGGTGACCAGCTTGAACACAGAGCCCGCCTGATACGCGTTGGAGAATGCCAACGGACCCTTTGCGAGTTCCATCTCTCCGGTCTCATCATTGACCTCGACGCTCGCAACTGCGAGCAGTTCACCGGTGGTCGGCTTGCCCACAATCGCCACACCTCGCCGAGCTCCAGCGTTGGTGGCTCCGCTCATCAGGATCCGCTCGACGTCGTGTTGCATCGCACGGTCCAAGGTGAGTTGAACTGCCGATCCGGGCACCGCTTCCTTGATCACCTGCTCGGTGCCGGGGAACGCTCCGCCCTTCAGTGAAAGATCGATGCGCCCTTCGCCGGTGACGATCGCGGCCCAACCCTCCAAGGCACGGTCTGCCCCGCTCTTGAGCTCCACTTGGCTCTTGCCATCTGTCCCGCTTAACTCTTTGTCGAACGCTCGCTCTATTCCGGCGAGTTCGGCTGGTCCGTCCATTCCGAGTTTGCCGATCACCCTCAGGCCAGACTCACCCGCAGGGTTGATTCGTTCACTGGCGATCTCGAACGTGAAGCCTGCGGCGACCTTGGGGTCTGGGGACTTCTTGCCCTCGTCCTGCTTAGTGATCCACTCCCCCAACTTGGTAGCCGATGAGATCGGAACGTTCCTGGCAAGCACCACGTAGCGATCATCAGCGGACGAGTTCTTGAGGGAGTCAGCAACGGCTGAGGGTTCCTTGCCCAAGAACGGTGCGATCTTGGTAGCTAGTAAATCAAAGGCGGCCCACTCGTCATAGCCGACCTTGGCCAAGTTCTCTTTGTTGACGATCACGTTTCGACGAGGAATCGAGACTGCGAGTTCGACTCCATTTCGATCAAGAATCGACCCGCGCTGGGCATCGACTTTGTAGACGTTCGACCTACGGTCGGTTCCTTTTTTTGCAAGGTCTGCTCCAGCAGCACCTTGGAGCCTGACCATCTGGGCGAGCAGACCAATCACCGCTATGCACACCACGCCGCATAGCCCAACTAGGCGGCGGCGGTAGAGGAATTCATCGCCATCAGTTTGTTTCGAGGTATCGCGGGCAGTGCCGCTATTTCGCGGTCCCTTAGGGCGAACCGGGCGCTTCACTGTTTCCCCCCCTCTCCGGCGATGCGAGCGGAACTACGGGGCCTGGATCGATCATGCCAAGCGCCCGCGCCTGATCCATGATCGTCGCCGGCGACTCTTTTCCAGCCAGCTTCGCTCGAAGCTCCAGATTCCGCTCTGCCTCCTTCCGGATCTGACTGTTCACATTGTCGAGTTGGCGGTCGGTCTGCGCTCGCAGCGACTGGACCGATACGGCAAGCAACAAGATCACGAAGAACGCCATTGCTGACGAGATCACCGCAGCACGCGTCGAGATACGGCGGCGGTGATGAACTGTGAGCTCAACTGGTTTGTCGCCGCTGTGGTCCGCGGCACGTTTCGCGCCGCGTTTGTTGGACGGCACGGATACCGATCGGTTGGGCGGCGCGGTCTTTCGCGTCCTCTCGACTCGTTGGGCTCGCGCCCTTGACACAGTGGTCACGAGGCCTCCTCGGCGAGGCGTTCGACGGCGCGCATCCGCACGCTCTTGGAGCGTCGGTTGGCACTGATCTCATCAGGAGTCGCCTTCCATGCCCCTGGGCGCAGGAGACGGACCGTCGGCTCAGCCCCGCAGACACACGGCAGGTTGGACGGGCAGACACAACCGCCCGTTGCCGCCTCCCTGAACGCACCCTTGACAAGCTTGTCCTCGAGCGAGTGATATGACAGAACCGCTAGCCTTCCACCAGGCGCAAGCGATGCAATCGAACCATCGAGGGCACGGACAAGCTCATCGAGTTCGTTGTTGACTTCGATCCTTATGGCCTGGAATGTCTTCTTACTGGGGTGTCCTTTTTTTCGCCTTGCCGGAGCAGGGATCGCCTCCGAAACAATGCCGGCAAGAGTTCCTGTGTCCACAACAGGACGTGCAGCAACAATCGCCTCGGCGATTCGGCGAGCGTAACGCTCCTCGCCGAAGCGTCGGATGACTCGGGTCAGGTCATCGAGGGGGTACTCGTTGACCACATAGCTCGCGTCCAGCGCTTGGGTCCGGTTCATCTTCATATCGAGGGGTGCCGAATCCCTATAGGAGAAGCCACGCTCAGCGACATCAAGTTGGTGGGATGACACACCTAGATCGACCATGATCGCCACTGCTCCTTGGTTGGTTCTTTCCGATATGAGTTGTTGGATGTTCGAGAATTCGCTGTGAACGAGTTCGACACGGTCACCGAATTGGGCAAGATTCGCTGCGGCTGCTTTGAGAGCGCTTGTGTCTCGGTCGATCCCGAGTAGATGCAGACCGGGGTTGGCCTGCAGCACCGCCGCGGCGTGACCGCCGCCGCCGACAGTCCCATCGACGTAGAGGCCGGGCGGTTGGGAAGCGAAGAGTTCGACGACTTCAGATAGGAGGACGGGAATGTGATGGAAGTCATTCACGGCACCCTCATGTCCTTCATCTTGCGATGCAGAGCAGTCTTTTCACTGGCGTTGCGGTCCTCGGTCGCCTTCCAGGCCTCAGGGCCGTACAGACAGACATACGTGTCGAATCCGACCCAGAGAACTGAGTCGGTGATCCCCGCACGGTCACGGAGTTTCTGACTGATCGCCAGACGCCCCTGTGGGTCGAGCTTGAAGGTTGCCGCCCAAGAGGAAAGAACGCGCAACGACTCCGAGGAAATTGCTGTGTCTTCCTTGAACGCCTTGAAGTAGGCCTCCCAGCTGGCGCGCCGCATCACCCCGATGTGATCCCCCATCCACACGATGAAGCCACCGCCAGCACCCTGAAACTTCCCGCGGTCTTCCGTGGGCGTGCTGATGCGCCCCTTTGAATCGACTTTGAGCGTGTATTGGTCCCAGAAGGGCTCCACGCTGCTCTCGATGTCGAGTTGGTCAACCACAATGATGCCTAGGATTTTCTAGGGAGAAATAGTTCGGTTTAGGGATCATATGCAACAACTCCCCACTTTCCTATCCAATTCTGGGACAGATTTGGGATTAATTTCAGGCCAAAAACGCGCCATCACTCAGAGCGCGTCGAATTAGCTCCCAAATCACTGAGAGTGACGAGATATTTAGGGCGTAGCGCGCTGCAGCGCCGTTGACGCTGCATCTGGGCTCAACGATTTGGGTGAGTTAGGGAAGCTCTCCCACGAAGGCACCAATGACTTGATCGATCACCCCACCGTTGAAGCGCGTCACGAGAGAGCCGGCGATCTCTTCAAGGGTCGCCATGCCGGCACCCAAAGCGCTCCGCAGACGGTCCATCTGATCCTGTCCGACAACGATGTCGTCGAGCAGTCCCAACGTCGATGTGGGATCGTGGCTCAGATACACGGTGCACTGATAACGAGCACCGGCCCGCGAACGTCGTTGCGACACACCGACCAGTTTTCGTCCCCCGGATGTGACCTCACCTGGGCCGGTTGCAGCAAAGCACACGATCCTTCCGAGTTCTGGATCGCTGAGCCTGTCTGTCCATAGCGCCAGGTCATCCACGCCCAAGGCGTCCAAGGCCCTAACCCACGCAGCACCGAGCCAGTCACCGGATCTCGACACATCATCGACCCAAAGCGGATCCGTTCTCGGCAAGAAGATGTCGATCCACAACTGGGCACCCGGGTCGAGACGAACCATTCCGCCTCCTGAATGTCGCTTTACGACATCGATGTCCGCACCAGCAACGACGGCATGGTCCAATATGGACGAGTTCTGAGTACTCGACAGGACAGCAGCAGAGCTCGTCACCTGATTCACCCGCACGACCCGTTGGTCAAAGCTGCTTGACAGCTCGTGCAAATAGGCTGCTCCACCTGATTCTCGCTCGAGGTTCCACAGCACCGCGTCGCTGCTCATCGAGAACAGTCCGCTGTGAGAGCTGTAGCGTTAACCACCGTGCAGCTATTTCCGGGACAACGACGACGCCGGGCAGCCCGGGCGCTCGTGTTCGATCCGGATGACCGTCTGTTACTGATCAATGCCGTGGATCCCGCGGCCCGTGATGCCGGTGATTGGTGGGAGATACCGGGTGGCGGGATCGATCCCGGGGAATCCCCTGAGGATGCGATCCGTCGGGAACTATGGGAGGAGGCGGGTATCAGCGACGCTGAGATCGGTCCCTGCGTATGGACCCAGAGTGTGCAGTTCACTTTTGGTGGCTGGCATTTCGATCAGGACGAATGGATCCACATCGTACGGTGCGACGGGACTGCACGCGGCCCGGCTGGACTTGAAGCACTCGAACAGATCGCTTTCGGTGTCCAACAGTGGTGGCCTCTAGACGACGTCCTCGAACACCAGCCGCGAACCATTCCATACCGCATGACCGAGTTCCTCCCGAGTCTGGTCGAAGGCCGAGTTCCATCAACGCCGCTGGACATCTCACCCGGGCCCGAACACACCAGGATCTGGCACGGCTTGGATTGATCCAGCGGATTGATCCAGCGCTCAGGTGCTCCGAATCGTGAGGTGATCTACAGCATGTTTCTGTATCACCGCGATATCTGGTTCGATTCCCAAGCCCGGCCCCGAGGGTGCGGTGATCCCGCCTGTGTCATCCAATTCGAGCCCAGCGCTCACGTCCCGATCGAAATAGGCGCTCGAGGGCCCGAGGTCGGTCGGGTGTGTCAACGTCGAAATACTTGCAACTGCAAGCGTTGCGGCTCTCCCTACAGCGAGTTCGACCATACCTCCCACGAACGCTCCCAGACCGAGTTCGTGGGCACGTCGGATCAACTCCGCAGCCGACTCGACGCCCCCCACCCGCGCTGGTTTGATCGAGACGATCTTGGCGGCACCTGACGCTGATACCTGGTCGACGTCATCGAGCTTGCGGATTGACTCATCGAGTGCAACCGGGGTTTCCAAACCGGCTACTTCTCTCGCTAGTTCCCGCCAACCGATCCCCGCAGCGAAGGGCTGTTCCAAGTACCGCATCCCGATTCGGTCAACTTCGGCGAGCTGAGAACACGTCTCATAGGCGCCGTTGGCATCGGCCGCTAGCCGATGCGAACCAATCGACTCGGCAAGCGCGTCGAGCACGTCAATATCGGCACCGGGACCTATCTTCAGTTTCACGATCTCCGCTCCAGAGTCGATGGCCCTACGAGCACGACTGATGACCTCGTTTATAGAGGCGGTGTCCCCGTTATGCGTTGGCGAAGCGATCACAACAGATCGTTGCAACGCCCGGCGTCGTCCACCCAGATGATCAACCAGCGAGATTCCACCCGACCGAAGGACAGAGTCGATATGAGCATCGCGAAGCGCTGCCGTCGCCGTCGTAGATGAGCCAGTTGTGGTGAGCATCGTCGACACCAGACTCGCCGACAGCTCGGACCATGCCTCATCCGTTGTCTCTGTCACATACCCGGTCTTGGAAAATGTGGGGCACTCTCCCCACCCGGTAACCCCATCGGCGGAGTTCCATTGGATCAAGATCACATCGCGGGTCGGTTCGGTCCCATATGACGCTCCATGGGAGCGTTTGAGCGTGAACACGACCCTCCACAGGTCCACCGACTCAGGTGGAGACTCGGACTGTGGCCCCGTCACCCCTGCCAGTTTCGACACCATCGCAGATAGGTAATGAGGTCGTCGGGCTCGATGGGTCCGCTGCCATCGCCGCCGTAGGCAGTCACGAGCCTGAAATGCATGTAGTCCCTATCCGGTACTGGGACGAAGGGCGGCCGAGCCCACCAACGACTCGGGACGAGCCGCAGACCTAGTCTCAATGCGGTCCACCAGAGTTCCGGATGACGAAGGAGTGCCATCAACAGGACAGGTTGAAACACCGTTGGCACTCGACGTCGCATGAGCCCCGATCCTAGATCGTGCACCCGGGCTCGCACTGCCCCGGCCCGCTCGATTCGACGTGGCAGACTCAACCATTACGGTCCGACCGAGCGGGCCCATGGAAGGATCTGCCGATGAA
This sequence comes from Microthrixaceae bacterium, assembly GCA_020439285.1. Classification (GTDB taxonomy): domain Bacteria; phylum Actinomycetota; class Acidimicrobiia; order Acidimicrobiales; family Microtrichaceae; genus JAGQSZ01. Next base: position 4,363 of record JAGQSZ010000025.1, on the reverse strand, counting down.
TCCGGAGCCGGTTCAATCGACCTTGCCGGTAGGGACCGCGTCGATTTCCACATTCCCACAGACCTTCGAATCGGTCTGTTCGAGTATCGAACGCGTTGTCCGCGGCAAGCGACCCGTTATCCAACTCGCGGTCGTGTGCCTGTTCGCTGGCGGCCACCTGTTGGTTGAAGACGTTCCCGGAGTGGGAAAGACGGTGCTATCCAAGGCACTCGCCCGCAGTACCGGCGGGCGTTTCAGCCGCGTGCAGTTCACACCTGATCTATTGCCTTCCGATGTGATCGGCACCTCGGTATGGAACCAGTCGAGTGGAGAGTTCGTGTTCCATCGAGGGCCGATCTTCTCCAACGTCCTACTCGCTGATGAGATCAACCGGGCGTCCCCAAAGACGCAGTCGGCGCTGCTCGAAGCCATGGCCGAGAATCAGGTCACCGTTGATGGAGCCACCATCGGACTCGAGCATCCATTCATGGTGATAGCCACGCAGAACCCCTTGGAGCATCAGGGCACCTATCCCCTGCCCGAAAGCCAACTGGACAGGTTCATGATGAAGCTGTCCATGGGTTACCCGGGCCACGACGATGAGTTGGGCCTTCTGTTGAACACGAAGATCGAGGACCAGACATCCAAACTCTCGCCAGTCATCGCGACAGGAAGCATCCCCGAGATCACCGCCGCTCTAGAGGGCGTTCACGTTGCCGACTCAGTCGCGAAATACTTGCTGGCCATCGCCCGGGAGTCGAGGTCCTCAGACCGATTCATCTTGGGTATCTCTCCTCGGGCGCTGATCGGATGGCTCCGCGCCTCGAAGGTTCTGGCCGCGGCTCAAGGGCGAGCTTTCGTGAGCCCCGACGATGCCAAGAGCCTCGCGGTACATGTTCTGGCCCATCGGGTGATTCCAGCAGGTGCCAGATATGGGCCGGCAGACGCATCGGCTGCGATTCGTGAGTTGCTCGACTCAACTCCAGTTCCGACATGAGCTCACTCGGCTGCTCACTTGACACCGCCGCGACTGGCGAACATTGGGCACGACTTTCCAGGTCAACTCGACGATGAGCCCGGAGCCACCAGCCTCCAAGACGCGGCTGACCCCAACTGGGGTGAAGTTGATCCTCGGAGCGGTCGCATTGGCTTCTACCGGTTGGGTTCTGGGAGTCGGCGAAGCGTTTGCTGGTGCAGCGGCGCTGCTCGCTGTTCTGATTCACTCAGCTACCAGATCGGGACTGTGGACGCCTCTCCTTCAAGTCGAACGACGGGTAACCCCGGAATTCGTAAGTGTTGGCGATGACTGTTCGGTCCGCTTGTTGGTTCTGAACCGCTCACGACGCGACAGCTCGCCAGTTCGTCTGGAGGATCATCTGGCCGGAACGGGAATCGCAACGATCTCCATACCTCCCCTTGGACCGGCACAGCACGAGTCCGTGACGTTCCGACTCCCCACCGAGGCCAGGGGTGTGTTCGCTCTTGGGCCCTGCAGCTATTCGCTCCTCGACCCGTTCAGACTGGTGAACCGAAAGGTCCAGGCCTGCGGGTCCGCAACGGTCACCGTCTGGCCCATGACATGGGACCTGGCTCTACCTGCACCCGGACGCGCTGTTGATGACACGAACTACCGCTCAGAGTGGATCAGTCGAAGGCCGAGCATCGGCGAGTTCTCATCCTTGGCCGAGTACGTTCCCGGAGACGACCGCAGACACATCCACTGGCCATCGACCGCACGCGCCAACAAGCTGTTGGTCCGCCGTTTCGAACTACCTGGCCCCAGCACGACATTCGTGCTCCTCGACACATCGTGCGCCTCCCTCGGAGGCTTCGAAGTTGCGGTATCTATGGCGGCGAGCCTGTTGAGCAGTATTGACTCACCCGAAGTCTCGCCCGCCCTGACAATCATCCACGCCGACGGAACTGTCCAGGCTGAATCACACTCCGCAACTCGGATGACCAGAACTCAGCGGCTGAACCTGGCTCTCGACCAACTAGCCGAGGTTGAGGGATCACCAACTGGCGAAAGCGATGGCTCAAGGGAGATCGGAGCGATTTCTGCGGCTATTCGGAAGCTGGGAATCCGCATCGGTGACCGTGTCCTGATCGTGCGCTGCGCTCCGGAGGAGACACATTCGGGCCGAGCGGCTGGTGACGATCTGAGATCGAGTGTGCCTGATCACGTCAGTCTGGCGCTGATCGACGTTCCTCCGTCTGCCAGTCCTAGCTCGATGGATCAGACCAAGGCACAGGCGATTCTCGATCGAGCCGTACAGCGCTCCACCAAGTTCACAACTACAGGGCTATGACAGAACTGGGTCTCTTCGCTTGTGCCGCAGCAACGTGCTTCGGGCTCGTCCGCATCTTCGGCGATTTTGGATTCGCCGGTCGGACCCTCCTCATTGCAGCGCTCGCGTTAGCGACAGCTTCAATTCTGCGCCGACGTGGCGTGGGCGCAGGAGTGGCATTAGTTGCACATGCAATTATTGGTCTCCTGGTTCTGACCAATACCTATTTGGGCTCGACAACGTGGTTCGGCTTACCCACAACTGACTCGTTCGACGCTGCCCGTTCCGTCATCCCCGACTCTTTGACACAGCTCCGCTCGGCTGTTCCCCCAGTGAACGCGACGACCGGCCTCCTACTGGTCATTGGCGCCGCAATCTGGGCGTTGTGCTTATTTGCGGACACTGCTGCGTTCCGGGTTCACGCGCGTGTTCAGGCCGTACTTCCCTTCTGCGCAGCATTCCTGGCTCTTGGCGTCCCAGACTCCGACGTTGCCGAGGTCCAGTCCGTAGCGGTGTTTGCGGCGGGTCTCGGGCTCTACGCGTTGGCTGCTCAACACGACAGGGACAGGTCGATGCGTTGGGCCGCGGATACATCTGGGGCCCGGAGATCATCTGCGGTCGCCGGTGCGGCCGAACCCGCGCACTCGAACGCGACCCGTGGTGCCTGGAGGCTGAGCGCTTCTGCAAGCGCCATCGCTATCAGCGCCATAGCTGTTGCTGTTCTCATTTCGGCATTCGTTCCGACTCCAGCTCCGCTGGTCAATCTGCGACAGTCGAATCACTCCAAGGGCCGCGAGGTGACGACACCGTTCGTCTCGATCCGAAATCTCCTTGGAGCCCGCAGCAACGCTGATCTGTTCACTGTGACAACAAGCAGCCCCAACTATTGGAGAATCACTGCGCTCGACACCTATGACCCGGGCCGTGACATCTGGGTCTCCTCTGGTACCTATTCCCCAGCACGAGGAGAACTCGAAGCTTCTACTGACTCCACTGTCACAACACAACGATTGCGCCAACGCTTCGAGATCCAAGGACTCAACGGCCCATGGATTCCAGCGATGTTCGAGGCTGCACGAATCGAAGGGATCCGCGGCGTCACCTACAGCCCCGATAGTTCTACCCTTTTCGCAGAGGACGACTTGAAGCAGGGGCAAGAATTCACCATCGAGTCGAACACACCGGAATTCTCAACTGAACAACTCGCCGGATTCCCGAACAACCCGGGCACTCTGACCGGCAAGTACGGCGCCACTGCCCCGATATCAGGAGCAGAAAGAGCCGTTCTGCAACGGTTGGTGCTCAGTGCCCCCGATGCGTACTCGGGACTCATCGGGTTGCAGAACTGGTTCAGAGAATCCTTCGTCTATGACGAATCCGTCGACTATTCCGGTGCTGGCGACCCGATCCGCGCGTTCTTGATCGAGGGCCGAGGTTTCTGTCAGCAGTTCGCATCTACCTTTGCGATCATGGCCCGAAGGATCGGGATGGCGAGCCGGGTCGCTGTCGGATTCACGATGGGCCAAGAGGTCTCGGAGCGATCCGCCAACTCCGACGAGCACACCTATCAAGTGAAGGGACTCCACGCCCACGCGTGGCCCGAGGTGTATTTCCCCGGTGTCGGTTGGGTTGGGTTTGAGCCGACGCCCGGACGCGGCAATCCAGCAACCGAAGCAATCACCGGAGCTGCCGGGTCCCAAGCCACAGCACCGGAGGCCGAGTCGACAACAACTACCTCGCCGACGACCACCTCGACTCCCACACCGTCGACCACACCCGGCGGGGTGACAGTACCCACCACGACCCCTGGATCAACAGCCGATGAACCAGTCGACGATGGAAGCACATCGCGCCAGACAGGTGACCTGGTCCGCTGGACACTCGTGGGACTCGTTGTAGTCGCGGCTCTCGGTGGGCTCCTATGGCGGAGCCGACGGCGCCGCCCGAAACACGCCGAGTTCAGGAGTCCTGCTGACGAACAGATCTGGCTCGCTTGGCACTCCGCTGTGCGGGCGGTATCACAGCTTGGTTCGATTCCGACGCCCAACGAGACACCCATCGAGTTCGCCGATCGAACAAACAGGCAGGTGCAGGCA
>JAGQSZ010000266.1 GCA_020439285.1 Microthrixaceae bacterium | reverse complement strand
CGGGGATTTCTTTATTTCACGCCAAGGCGACATGCATCTCACGTCACTCGACTAGGACCGCCAGTCGACGCGGTTGGCAAAGTGGACGATTGCGGGTGTCACCACCGCTGTGATTCATAAAACTATGGGCTTTATATAGTATGTGTGCCTCATAGTTTATCCTTATCCTGCAGGAGCAGACGATGTCCCACGATTCATCCCACGTGGAGGAGTTCATCGCTTCCGACCGAGATCGTGCCCTCCTGGGCATCATCTACGGACGCCGCCGCATCGGAAAATCGACGATGTTGGTGGATCAGGTGGTCAATAAGAATGGCTTCTACTTCGAGGCAACCCGCGCAGAGACACGTGTTCAGCTGGACCGTCTTGGCCGTCAACTCGGCGAATACTTGGGAGTTGGCTCGTTGGCACTGCCAGATTGGGACTCCGCGTTCGCTGCACTACTCCGAGTCGGTGAGCGGTCTGCTGTACCCGTTCCGGTGGTCCTTGACGAGTTCGGCCACATCAAGGAGGCTGACCCGGGTGTGGACTCCGTTCTGGCTGCTGCACTCGGCCCGGGAGCCCGACACAGCGCAGCGCCAAATAGAACGCGGCTGATCCTGTGCGGATCCGCTATCTCGATGATGCGATCGTTGACCGCCGGACAGGCTCCATTGCGCGGCAGGGCAGGTATGGAACTGGTCATGTGGCCAGACGACTACCGGATTGCGGCGACACGCCTGCCCAAGGATGCAGGCGACGAGACCACAATGCGTACGTTCTGCGTCATCGGGGGCGTTGTCGGATATGCGACAGACATGGTCAACTTCGACCTTCCGTGCAATCTGACCGACTTCGACCGGTGGGTCGTGGATCGCACTCTTTCAGCAGCGGCAACGCTTCATCGCGAAGCAGCCACGCTCCTCGCGGAAGACCCGACCGTTGCCGGATCGGGATCACTGTTACACCACAGTCTGTTGTCAGTCATCGCCAACGGTTCAGTCACCGCTGGAGCGATTGCCAATGGCGTCGGAAAGCAGGTCTCGAACATCTCGCCGGTGTTGAACCGGCTCATCGATGCGGGATTCATCGTTCGCCATAGCGACCCGATTCGGGCCCAACGAGCTCTGTATGCATTGAGCGACTCCTTCCTACAGTTCCACTACGCGGTGTTGGATCCATATGGTCCGCTCTTGCGTAACCGGCCTCCGTCCGAGGTCTGGAAGGACCGGCTTCGCCACGTGTTCGACTCACAGGTCCGCGGCCCGGTGTTCGAAGAAGTTGCTCGCACCTGGGTCAGGCGCTTTGCGAACAGTTCAACAGTTGCTCCGAACGGCCATATCGGACCATCACGTGTAGCGATCGAAGGAGTCGAGCGTGAACTCGATGTCGTCGTAGCAGAACCCGGTGACGTTCCCGGCGAACGAGCAGTCATAGCGATCGGCGAGGCAAAGGCAGGTGAACAACTAGACGCCAACCATTTGCAAAGGCTCGAGTCCGCCCGAAGTGCGCTGGGTGCACGCGCCAATGACGCAAAGCTGCTGCTGTTCGGTGCTCGCGTCGATCGTGACCTCGCACGGGTGGCCAATAGGCGACCAGACGTGGAGATTGTGGACCTCGATCGGCTCTACCACGGCGACTGAGCGAATCCGGTCAACGTGCGCCAGTGCAGTCCGCGCCCCGTCAACAGAGGTACCCACCCGCGCCACCGAGGGTCTCGATAGCTTGCGCGACGATCGCTTCGATAATCGCGCCGGCGGGTTCGATGCTCGAGATGAGATCGAGTCCTTCGCCGGCCCACAACGGACGCACCGAGTAGTCATCTTCCCGGGACTCAAAGTATCTGTCGTGCAGGTCCGTGATCTGCTCATCGGGATGAGCGGGCTCGGAGTTCCAATCATCAACGAATCGACTTCGGTACACGCGCCCGTCGTGACCTTCGGGCCAGACGGGTCCTCGCACGACGTCGTAGACATCGGTCCGGACAGTGTCGAAAGCCCCGAGTGCAGTGAGCATCCGGGCCTCGTTTGGATTCGAGATCGCCTCCACCGAGGCCAAGAACCGCGTGCCCATGGCAACGCCCGCTGCACCGAGCATCAGCGCTGCGGCAAGTCCTCGGCCATCAGCGATTCCACCCGCGGCGATCACCGGTGTGGAGCCGGCCCTGTCGACCACCGACGGAATGAGCCCCATGGTGCCAACATCTGGTCTGCCGTGACCACCGGCATCACGTCCTTGGGCAACCAACAGGTCGGCTCCAGCTTCGAGGGCCAGATCGACCTCTTCGGGTGACTGCACTCCGCAGATCAACAACGCCCCGGCATCACGGATCCGACTTACGTATGGTCTGGGATCACCGAAGGACAACTGGATCGCTGGCGGCCCCAACTCGAGAGCGATGTCCAGCGCGCTCGGCTCCTGATCGAGGGAGAAAGTGATGAACCCGACCCCGACCCTTGCACCTTCGGCCAGATCAATCTCACGGTTGAGGTAGTCGAGTTCGCAGTAGCCGCCGCCGATCTGACCGAATCCACCAGCAGCGCTGACCGCTGCCGCAAGCCGACCACCAGCCACGTCGCCCATTGGAGCGAGCACTATGGGGTGGTCGATGCCGAGCAGTTCGGTCAGCGCAGTGGTGATCTTGGATGGCCGGGCAGCGCCATCCGATTCCACGGGGACGTTCCCACCGGAACGCCCCCGTTGGGCGGACCCCATTCAGCCTGGCTGCTTGGTGGTGCGCAGGTAGGGCTTGTGGGTTTCGAAACCGGCGGGGAACTTCTCGGTTGCTTCTTCATCGGACAGCGCCGGGGAAACGATGACGTCTGAACCGTTGGTCCAGTTGACCGGCGTGGCGACCGGGAACTTCGAGGTCAGCTGCAGAGCGTCGAGGACACGGATGATCTCGTCAATGTTGCGGCCGACAGAAGCGGGATAGGTGAGGGTGAGCCTGACCTTCTTTGCGGGGTCAATGATGAACACCGAACGGACAGTTGCAGTCGCAAGTTCGTTGGGGTGCAGCATGTCGTAGAGGTTCGCGACGGTGCGCTCGTCATCGCCGATGAGCGGGTAGTTGAGCGCCGAACCCTGAGTGTCCTCGATGTCCTTGGACCAACCGTGATGGGACTCGACGGTGTCGACGCTGACGCCGATCAGTTTGGTGTCACGCTGATCGAACTCCGCCTTGCGGTTGGCGAAACCGCCAAGTTCTGTTGTGCAAACAGGTGTGAAGTCGGCGGGGTGAGAGAACAGAATTCCCCAGCCGTCCCCCAGGTACTCGTGGAAGTTGATGGTTCCCTCTGTGGTCTCCGCTGTGAAATTCGGTGCTTCATCACCGATTCGGATAGTCATTAACTCACTCCTGTGCGCTATTTCTTCTAGGGGCTGCTAGAACTATATGTGCCCTGCAGCTAATCCCGACCAACTTGGTCGGGATTCCAATATTCCCGACGTCAAGGCCACCTGTCAAGCCTGTGGTCGCCTCGAATACGAATTTGGCGTTAGAGTGATTCGGCCTCTGGAGAGGTGCCGGAGTCCGGTCGAACGGGCCTCCCTGCTAAGGAGGTGTGGGGT
>JAGQSZ010000265.1 GCA_020439285.1 Microthrixaceae bacterium | reverse complement strand
GAGGAGCGATCAGTACACAGCCACCGTCACGGTCAAGCGCTGTTCGGATCTGCTCGATCACCTCAACTACCGGAAGATCACCAGCCATCAGGGTCCAAGTTTCGACTCAATGAACGATCACCGCAATCAAGCGAGAGTTCTTATGAAATCTGGAACAGAGTTGAGAGCGCCCGCTATCCAAGAAATCACTGCTCCAGGTAGTTGGAGTCGTTGTGATTGGGTCTGGCCGAAACAGGCACCAAGTACTGTGCCTATGTGTCTGCAGACCGGGAGAGCGACAGTCCCAGAAACTCAAATTCGGCGCCCCTCAGAAGGACCGGAGTCCATCAACAACGACGGAGGCCGACACCCCGGGTCGTGGTTGTTCTGTTCCTAGGGCTACTGACGGTCGCAGCCGGAACGTACTTCGTGGTCTCCAGCAAGTCCGACAAGGCCCAAACCGACCCTCACTCCACTACCACGACGAGCCCTCCAGCACTGGTGTGGCAGAACCCGGTGATCGACGCCGACTTTCCCGATCCTGCAATTATTCGCGTCGACGATAGATACGTTGCATTCGCTACGAACGGGCCGAAGGGACAGATCCAAGTGGCTTCTTCTGAGGACTTGGCCATTTGGAAGGTCACCGGGGACGCGTTGGGCAGTTTGCCCGAGTGGGCTTCGGATGAACCAGATCTGGTCTGGGCGCCGTCGGTGGGACGCATCGGTGATAACTGGCTGATGTTCGCAACATTCCGACACGCGGCATCGGGCAGACAATGCATTGGCCTCCTCCACTCCGGCGCTGTTGAAGGTCCATATATCCCGGCGTCGGCCGAGCCTTTCTTGTGTCCTGTTTCTCAGGGAGGCGCTATCGATCCGGAGTTGTTCATCGATGGCGAAATCCCGTGGCTTCTTTGGAAGGTGGACGGCAACTGCTGTGGCAAGCCGTCGCTCATCCGGTCACAGAGGCTGGCTGAGGACGGGCGATCTCTAATCGGTGAGCCGGTGACCATCTTGGAACTCGATCAAGATTGGGAGCGCAATCCCGCCACCCAACAATCAACAATCGAGGGGCCCGCTATGGCTCGCATTGATGGCCGGTTGGTGCTTCTCTACAGCGCTAATGGCTATGCGGGCCCCCGTTACGCTGTCGGTCAGGCGATCTGTGTCGAGGTCAGTGGTCCATGTTCAAAGACTGGCGCCGCACCGGTACTGTCGACTTCCTGGCCGACGGTCGGACCGGGCGGAGCAATGTTGTTCAAGGACAGTTACAACCGCGACTGGATCGCGTATCACGCGTGGACTGGCGATTCCGTCGGATATGACGCCGGAGGTGCACGAGCAATGCACATCGCTCCCGTCGTCCTGATCGGCGACCGGCTGATTGTCCTGGGCCCGACGACTGATCCGATGAGTTTGGAACATGATGCTCGCGTTCCCACTGCATCAGGTCGCCCCTAGGTCCGACCTGCAGCGGACCCAAGACCGATTTCATCGCGACTACCTGAGCGCTTCGATCACTTCGTCTTTGGGTACGTGTGCAGTGTCGAACGCGATGATCGATGCTCGGAGTCCACCTGTTGACGCAACCTTTTCTGACAGGTCCAAGAACCGTTGCCGCTCCGAGGACGTAAGCACGTCAACCTTCTCCAGGTTGAAGTACGAAAGTGGACTGTCTAGTTGTCTGACGATGTCGTGTCTGCCTATTACTTCGAGCTGACGTGCTGCTTCTGCTTGCAGGTCGCTCAACTCGGCATCGTCGGATGCGTCAAGTGGTGAAACCCGAGCGATGACCCGCGCCCCGGGCAATGTCTCCAGAGATGCGGCAGGGAATCCCCCCTCGGAGACGAACCACACCTGTTTCGCATCAGCGAGTGGGATCTCTCTCTGGTAGCCCCACTGAAATCCCGACCCTACGTCCACTCCCACTGGGAAACCTCGCCGATCGAGATCAGCGATTACGCCTGCTTGTAGTCCCCCCAGTGGAGAACCGATCCAGCGGACGATCACGGGCCCATCGACGTGTGTGATCTGACCAGCGAGCTCCCTGGTCACTGATTCGAATCGCATCACCGAGTCCGGCGCTCGAAGAACCCCGATTGACAGCGTCGCGCTCGGGACAGCGACCGAGATCGCGCCGAGAAACGCGACACCGACTCTGAGCTTGGACTGGTTACGACTCCGAGGCCAGATCGAATAGAGGGAGGTGACTACCGCAAGAACTGTGACGATGGCTATCACGTTGCGCCAATAGAAGAGGTACGGCGCAACCTTGCCGCGTAGCAGCGTCAGAGAGATCAACCCGGTACCGAGCATGATCCACGACAACACCAAGAGGTTCTTACAACGCTGATCACAGCGCCTGTAGATGACGGCCCCGACAATGATCAGAGCGATCGGAATGGCCAGCCATGCCAGGTTCGCCCCGACGGTATGTCCGGTCGCTATATCCAGGTCCGAGCTGCCACCGAGCCATGCGGGGGGAATCCGAAATACCGAGGCGATGACCCGCGCACCGGTCCCGAGCCCTGCCCTCGACTCCTCTCCCCGACCGAGCACGAAGTAAGCAGCAAGCGCTCGAATGTTGCCACCGCGGCGGAGCAATGCTTCGACGAGCGGAGCCCACCAAGCAAGGATCAGCACTATTGCCGAACGCGCCAGGAGCGGACGCAACTCGAAGCCGGCATTCGATCGGATTTCTCGCCAGATGATCCACGCAAGCCACACGAACGCCACCCCGACCAGTGGCACGTACCCGACGTGGAGTTGGATCAGGATCGACCCGACGAGCGTTACCCACGGGAGGTAAGAGCCGGGGACTGTTGCGCAGCGCCAAACAAGGAGCACGAACAGTGTGAAGAACGGATAGGCCAAGTGCGGATTCCATGCCTCGAGCAAGATCCACGGGCCCGTCGGAACATACGCCAATGCGACAACTGCTGCCCAAGCGATTGCCCAGAGCGACCCGGCCGATCTCTTGGCCACCAATACAGTGGCGGCGCTGGCGCAACCTTGCACAACGGCTGAACCGACGATCAAACCCCACGCGTTGCCAACCGAGAGCACCATGAAAGGTGCAAGCATCCAATAGAGGGCAGGGCCGGGATGGTTCCACCCGAATTGGCTGTATGCGCCGACCAACGGAGAGTTCGTCGTCAGAACGTCTCTTACCCTTAGATCCAGCACCGCCAGGTCCTGCACGGGAAAGTAATCACTGCCCCAGCGGGTCACCACTACCAAGACCATCGGTAGGACGACGATTACAGCGGACAGATATGCGAGCGCATCGATGAGGCTCAGCCTCATTCTGTTGGTAGAAACCGAGTCCGACAGCTCTGGAGAGGCCTCACTCGTAGTCACTGTGTAATACCCATGGTCGCCTTCGCGTCGGAGGGTCCTGCAAGATCAGACACGGTACTCCCGCGGCGATATGGACGAAAGAACGGTGCGTCTGGCTTCTCGAGTTGGTCACTCGGCCAGGATTCGCCTCATATGCCGCTTGTACGCTGCCGGCATGGGAAAGAACAGGTCCATGACCCGCTGGCCATGGAATCGCTCTGCTCCACGTGTCTCGGGGACCCCTCCGTCAGCCAATGGGGCTTCGTCATTCCATCTG
>JAGQSZ010000264.1 GCA_020439285.1 Microthrixaceae bacterium | reverse complement strand
GGTCCCGATGGTCTGGTCGTCGGTGGTGGTCATCGTGCGTCCCTTTCTGGCTCGGGTGTTCGTGGTCGGGTGATGAGCACCGTTCCTTGACCAATCGCGACGAGTCGATCGAGGTTGCTGACATCGATGCGGACCACAGCGGTCCGCCGGGTGATCGACACGACCTCGGCGACGGCCGTCACCTGTCCGGCCGAGATCGCGGCGAGCAGGTTGAGTTTGAACTCCGTCGTGGCAGCCCACGCCCCTTGAGGGATCAACGGGTACACGACCGCGCCTAGCACGTGGTCGACGAGTGCGGACACGACGCCACCGTGGAGCGACCCGAACGGGTTCAACAGTTCCGCCCGTGCGTCGAGCGAGCACACCAAACGTCCGGGTCCGATCTCGTCGGCGCGGATGCCGAGATAACCCGGCAGCCCGGCGATCTGCGCGTGGTTGGCCAAGATGCCGGCCGCCATGTTTGCGTCGTAGTGGTCGAACTGCGTGCTCATGACCGGCCACGGCGAGGCTTGGGAGTTGTTCCGATGCCGCTCAGGATGACGCCGAGCAACGCCGTCGCTCGGTCCTCGAGTTGCCGGTCGCTCCCGATCAGCAGGTGCTGCATACCGGTGATCAACACCGCGCCGTAGACGATCGACGTCGCCGCGCCGATGTCGTCGACGTGCAACGATCCGTCGCGCTGGCCGTCACGTAGCGCCTCACGGATCGGCGACATGATCGCCAGATCGACCCCGGCAGCGATGTCCACCAACGACGCGGCACGACCGAGCTCAGCGAACAACAACCGGTAGGTCGGCCCGTGGCCGCCGATGAACACCAGATGCTCTCGCACCAGACGGGCGAGGCGTTCCCGGCCCGTCCCCGGTTCCGCCCCGGCGGCTGACAACTTCACCGTCATCTGCCTCAGCGTCCGCGACAGCAGATGAGCCAGAATGTGTTCCTTGCCAGGGAAGTAGTAGTACAGCGTCGCCCGTGGAATCCCAGTCGCTTTGGCCAGATGCTCGATCCGGGTCGCGTCGAGCCCGTTGTCGGCGAACACCTGCGCAGCGAGATCGATCCGCTCGGCCAGATCATCGGGCAACGGCCGGATCGCGTTGGTGGACTGCTGATTCATTCCTGCACCTCCGCAGACCCGGGGACGAATCGCTCAAGCGGGATGATGATGAACGTCGCGGTCGCCTCGGCGATCAACACCCGCCCACCGTCGGCGTGTGCGGACGCGGACATGTGCAACTTGCGTTCCTCCCTCGCGTCGACCCGGGCGCGGAACACCAACGGCGCCCCGATCGGTGTCGGCGCCCGATAGCTGATCTCGATCCGCCCGGTGAACGCCGGCACCTTCAAGATCGACAACTGATACCCCATCACGTCATCGAAGATCGCGGCCACGACACCACCATGCGCCCGACCGGGAGCACCCTCGAACGCAGCGCCCAGCACCACCTCCGCGACCGCCTCGTCGGCTTCACGACGCACCGCGATCGCCGTGCCCATCGGATTCGCCGCACCGGACACCACACAATCCGGAAAGTGCGACAACCGCTCACCATCGCCAGGCGGTTCCCCGAACAGACTCGACTCGGCCATACCAGCCAGGCTCATCGCCCATCGACCCCGCGCCGGCGAAGCCTCGAACCGGGCGACGAGCGGGCCGACCGCCTCACACAACTCGACGAACACCTCATCCGGCGCGTCATGACCGACGAACGCGTGCCCCAACCGCCGCAGTAGCTCGGCGGCCTGGACTCTCGACGGCGTCACTCCGAACCGTTCGTCCGTGACCGTTCCCGCCGTCGAGCCACTTGATCTGCCATCGACCCTCCATCGTTCGACTTGTACGCCCAGGTTGGACGACACGTCTAAGCTAGTCGACCAAACCAACCACACGGCGAACGGAGGGCACCATGAACCTCAGCACAAGTGCCAGCGTCGAACGACCCACGACCGGCTACCGGCGAGTGATCGCACCAATCGATCCCGACCACGCCGAACACCGAGCCCTCACGACCGCGGTCGACTTCGCTCGCCGTGCCCACGTCCCGCTCACGATCATTGCTGTCGGGGAGCGGCATCGCGACGCCAAACAGCAACTTGCCGAGACAATTACGCCGATCAACGACCTCGACGTCGAGATCGAGGTCCTGCCACGCGGCGCCGGCACCGCTGACACGCTCTGCGACCACGTCGACTCCCAGCCCGACTCGCTGGTCTGCATGCCCACACACGCCACCGGTGGACTGCGCGAGGCCCTCTTCCATCCCACGAGCAGCGAAGTGCTCGCCAGGATTCGCCGACCAGTCGTGCTCGTCGGACCACACTGCCGCGCAACGCCCGGTTGGAACGAGATCGCGGTCTTCGTCGATGGCTCGAGGGCCAGCGAGCCGGAAACCCGGTTTGCAACCACCCTCGCCCGATCGCTTGAGCTTCCACTCACCTTTCTGCGAGCCCTGCAGCCCAGCTACACCGCCGGCAACACCGACATCACCGAAGACGCAGACCTCCGCCGATGCGCCGCCACCGCGATCCGCAGCGGCCATCACGTCACCTGGGACACGCTCCACCACCGCTCACCCGCCCACGGGATCCTCGACTGGCTGTCCCACCGGTCATCGATCCTCACCGTGCTCGGAGCCCACAGCCACCCCGGCGTCTCCCACCTTCGATCGCCGAGCGTCACCGCCCACATCGCCCACCGCGCTGTCGGACCAGTTCTCGTCGTCCCCGCCGACACAACAATCATCGACGGCGACCAATGAGCCACGCCGATGATCTCGGACATCCCGAAGCGTCGATCCAACGCGCCGAACTCCACGACGACGCGCAACGAGTAGCACTCGCCTGGCGCTCATTGCGCCGCGGCACCGCAGCACGAAAAATGCGAACCCTCGCATGGGCACCAGACCCACCCCAACTCGACATAGGACAGATCGACAGCCTCGACCTACTCGTCCGCCATCGCAGCTGGACCATGTGCGAATTCGCGACCGCGCTCGGCATCGACCCATCCACCGCGACGCGAGCCATCGGTCGCCTCATCGACGTCGGCCTCGCCGAGCGGCACACATGCGCGACCGACAAGCGAGTCACACTCGTCAACGCCACACCCCTCGGCCGACAAACACAACGCCGAATCGCGACCCGACGACTCGCAGTCGTCACCGAAGCCCTCGAAACCTTCGACACCGACGAACGCCACACCCTCGCCGAACTCCTCGACCGACTCGTTGCCAGCCTCGATCAAGTCGTCGAGCGGCGGACCTGACCGCGCGGCAACTGGCGCAAACGCGAATCTCGACGCACCGCTAAGACCAACGCTCAGACGCCGTACTCCGGTACTCGCCCACCTCAGCGATGCAGAAATCGGCCGGATGTCGATCCCACCTTGACCGGACGCTGTCAGCAGCGTGTCAGCACGACTCGCACCCACCAACGCGGACGAGCGTGCGAGCGTCGCTCGGGAGTGGCTCGGGAGTTGTCCCGTACAACAGTCGTACAACACGACGAGCACCAACGGGATCCCACCAACGCATACGACAGTGCCGTGCGCCGGTCTCGAAAACGCAACGTGATCAGGGAGAACGCCGATGAGCGCCAACGAGCTCCCACG
>JAGQSZ010000263.1 GCA_020439285.1 Microthrixaceae bacterium | reverse complement strand
CGCCTTACTATTATTCGACTTACGAATCCGAGTGCGAGGCGAATCCGCCGGACACGAAGAAAGTGATGATCCTGGGCGGCGGCCCCAACCGCATCGGCCAGGGCATCGAGTTCGACTACTGCTGCGTGCACGCGTCGTTCTCGTTGACCGAAGCCGGCTTCGAGACCGTGATGATCAACTGCAACCCCGAAACCGTCTCCACCGACTACGACACATCGGACCGGCTGTACTTCGAACCTCTGACCAACGAAGACGTCCTGAACGTCATCGACGCCGAGCGCAGATCTGCCGAACAAGGTGGCGGAGAACTAGTCGGGGTCATCGTGTCACTCGGAGGCCAGACCCCTCTCAAACTCGCCGAGACTCTGCCTCCGGAACTGATTCTGGGCACCCCCGCCGAGAGCATCGACTTAGCTGAGGACCGTGACCGCTGGGCCGAACTGTGTTCCGAGTTGGGGATCCCCCAACCCGAAGGTGCAACCGCTCTACGTCTCGAAGAAGCGCTCGCCACGACGGAACGGATCGGGTTCCCAGCACTGATCCGCCCTTCATATGTGCTCGGCGGGCGTGCCATGGAAATCGTCTATGGCCCAGAAGATCTCGAACGGGCATGGCAGGCAATCACCCTTGGCGGATCACTCGGTCGCGAAGGCGGACTGTCCTCGACAAGACCAGTTCTGATCGACCGGTTCCTCGAAGACGCAACTGAAGTCGACGTGGACGCTATCCGCGACACCGCAGGTGAGGTGATCATCGGCGGGATCATGCAACACGTAGAAGAAGCAGGCGTGCACTCGGGCGACTCGGCCTGCATCATTCCGCCTGTAGGACTGTCGAGCGCAGCGATCGACACGATCACCGACTACGCAAAACGGATCGCCCAGGGACTCGGGGTTATCGGCCTGTTGAACGTTCAGTTCGCAGTGCAACACGCAGGAGCCGGCTCCGAGGAGAAGGTCTATGTCATCGAAGCGAACCCGCGCGCATCGAGAACCGTTCCGTTCGTAGCGAAGGCGACGGCCACACCTCTGGTGAAGATCGCGTCACGAGTCATGTGCGGATCGACGTTGGAAGAACTGCGCGGAGAAGGACTCCTACAAGAACGCGGTCCGCTGCAACACGTTGCGGTGAAGGAAGCCGTGCTTCCTTGGAATCGGTTCCCGGATGTCGACACGGTCCTTGGACCTGAGATGCGGTCAACCGGCGAGGTCATGGGAATCGATGTCAACGCCGGAATGGCGTTCGCCAAGGCGCAACTCGCCGCGGGCGACAGAATGCCCACCGAGGGCGCTGTGTTCTTCTCTCTCGCGGATCGAGACAAGGCGGTTGGCCTTCAAGCAGCCGAGAAGTTCGCCCAGATGGGTTTCCGGATTCTGGCGACTTCTGGGACCGCATCGTTCCTCGACGAACACGGTGTGAAAGTCTCCGACGTGGTGGCCAAACTGACGACAACAGCTCCTGACGGGACTGTTGAGACGGCTGCCGATGCGGGCCTCGACGGTGTCGAGTTGATCGGCTCCGGGCACATCGACCTAGTGGTCAACTCGCCAAGGGGTCGCGGCCCCCGCGCAGACGGAGCGCACATTCGCCGTGCAGCAGCGGAGAACAAGATCCCGTTGATGACAACCGCCTCGGCGGCTCTGGCAGCAGCGAACGGAATCGAAGAACTACGCCACAGCGAGTTGCAGGTTCGCAGTCTTCAGGAGTTCCAAGCGGCGCTGAAAGGGTCCTGACATGACCCTTGGCTCCAGCCCAGTGGACATGACTGCGCAGGTGGGGTCATTGACCCTGCCGGCTCCAGTGATGACTGCTGCTGGAACGGCAGGCCACGGAGCCGAGTTATCGGCTTACGTGGACTTGTCGAGCATCGGTGCTGTCGTGGTGAAATCGCTGTCAGCGGAACCGTGGGAGGGAAACGCCGCCCCACGTGTTCACCAGACACCAGCAGGCATGCTCAACAGCGTCGGGTTGCAGGGACCGGGCATTCCAGCGTGGATCCGTGATGATCTACCGAAGCTCACTCGACACGGCGCCCGTGTAGTGGTCAGCATCTGGGGCCGCAGTGTCGACGACTACGAACGTGCCGCACGAGCTCTGCAACCCGCCGAAGCCAGCCTGACGGCGGTCGAGATCAACCTGTCTTGTCCGAACCTCGATGGCGGTGCGCACCTGTTCGCACATGACCCCGTTGCCACGACAGAGGTTCTGTCTGCCACGAAATCGTTGTCGGTGCCTCGATGGGCGAAGCTCAGCCCGAACACCGACAGGGTCACAGAAGTAGCGGCCGCTGCCCATCAGGCCGGAGCCGAGGCAGTGACTCTCATCAACACTGTGATGGGGATGATCATCGACACCGAGCACCGCCGTCCGTTGCTCGGCGGCGGAAGCGGTGGGCTTTCCGGCGCAGCGATTCACCCGGTTGCGGTACGGACCGTCTACGAAGTCCGGCGGGCACTGCCCGATCTGCCCCTCGTCGGCGTCGGTGGCGTGAGCGATGCGGTCACCGCTGTCGAACTGCTCCTGGCGGGAGCGAACGCGGTGCAGGTCGGCACTGCTACCTTTGCTGATCCGCGGTCGGTCACCAAGATCATTGAGGGCCTACGAACATGGTGCGAGGATCGCGGGGTCACGAGCGTTCGTGATCTGGTCTCGGGAGCACACCATGTTGCTCGCTGACCGAAGCCAGAACTCAACAAGTCCACTAGCCAAACAACACACGGTCACAACCATTGGCCAACCATCCCCGGTGCGGAGGAACACATGACCGGTTACCCAGATTCCGAGGATCAGTCAGTTGCAGTTGATGACTCGGTCCGACAGAGACTCGCACTCGCGCTCGATGTCGACGACCTCGTCCAAGCCCACCGCCTAGCAGTTGCACTTCGACCCTGGTTCGGCGTGGCCAAAGTGGGCTTGGAATTGTTCAGTTCAGACGGGCCCGACGCGATTGGCGCTCTGCGCGACTTGGGCTATTCGGTGTTCTTGGACCTGAAACTCTTCGACATCCCCACAACGGTGAACCGATCCACCAAGGTGCTCGGATCCCTGGGCGTGGAGTACCTGACGCTGCACGCTCTCGGTGGACCCGACATGCTCAAAGCAGGAGTCGAGGGACTGGCAGAAGGTGCAGATCGAGCGGGTCTTCCACAACCGACGTCGTTGGCCGTGACAGTGCTGACCAGCGATGACACAGCCCCGCCCCACATCGTTCCCAACCGGGTTCGCGTGGCGCTCGAGGGGGGATGCGGCGGAATTGTGCTCGCAGCATCAGATCTTCAAACTGCTCGAGAGCTGGCACCGCGCCTGAAGCGAGTTGTTCCCGGGATCAGGTTGGCCGGCGAAGCCAAACACGATCAGGCACGGGCGGCAACACCACAAGAAGCAGTGGCCAACGGCGCGGATCTTCTGGTGATTGGACGGGCGGTAACCAAGGCCGAGGATCCACTCGCGGCTGCAGCGGCCATCGCTGCCGCTGTCTGATCCAGTGAGCGTGGACCGCTATCAGACCCAGTCGTTTGCCGATGCCGTTCAATGGGCGGATCGTGCTCGATCAACCAGGTTCTTGCTCAGAGAACAATTGCGGGAACAATCAACGACTCTCGACGAAGTCCTCGACCATGCACGC
>JAGQSZ010000262.1 GCA_020439285.1 Microthrixaceae bacterium | reverse complement strand
AACGTGTTCTGGTGGCGCAGGGTTTGGCCGCCGAGGCGGACATGTTGATGCTCGATGAGCCGATGACAGGCCTCGACGTCGTCGCACGAGACCGCATACTCCGCATCATTCGTGAAGAGGTCGACTCGGGGAGAACAGTCATGTTCAGCACCCACGACATGGGCGAGGCCTTCCTCGCTGATCAGGTCGTTCTGCTTGCAGGCAGGCTCGTGTCGGTGGGAGAGCCTGCGGCGGCCTTGGCGAGGAAGAACCTCGACATCGCGTACATGTCACAGTTGGGTGCGACCGGGGATGGCTCCGCGATCCTCGACGATGCCCATCATCACGACCATCACCACCACGTCTTGGACCATCACCACGACCATCCGCATCACTGATTAGCGGATCGGGTTGGCGTTTGGGTCTTGATGATCTCTCTACGGTGCGAGCATCGTGACGAGGTCGTCATGGAACGCCCCGTTTGACGCAATCGCGGAGAAGTCACCTTGGACATCTGCGCTGAGCGCGTCGCCACCACTGCGGCTACTGATCCGACCGCCTGCTTCGGTAACGATCAACGCGGGGGCCATGATGTCCCACTTCGCCAGGACCGGGTCGAACATCGCCTCGATCCGACCCGTCGCGACGAGCGCGTAACCGTATGCGTCACCCCAGGTTCGTAACCGCAGACCTGCGTCGGTCACCCGGGTGAACATGTCGGGGTTCCATCGGTGGAACCCGGTGCACGACAGATACGCGACGCGGGTGTCATCGACATCTGAAACCGAACAGCGACGGCCGTTGAAGAAACATCCGAGCCCTCGTTGCGCGTAGATGGTCTCACCCAATGCCGGCAGGTTGATCACACCCAGCAATGGTCCGTCCTCGTCCTCTGCGTACAACAAGTTCGAATACGTCGACACGCCGTGGGAGAACGCCTTGGTTCCGTCGATCGGGTCGATCAACCATCGTCGACCGGAGGTCCCCTCGTGGGTCGCCTCCTCTTCACCCTCGATCGTGTCATCTGGGTACGCGGCCGAGATCAACTCACGCAGATGACGCTCCGCTGCCCGGTCGGCCTGAGTGACCGGAGACCCATCGGACTTCGAGTCGATCTCGAGAGTCGGGTTGTTGAACCACTCCAAGGTCAACTCGCCCGCACTGCGAGCCCACGCCACAGCTTGTTCCAGAAGAGTCTGTGATCCGGCCGATCCGGTGGATGAAGTTGCGTTCGACATTGCAACAGTTTCGGGCCTGCAAGCGTCGAGGTCTAAATGGTGGGAAGATCCGATGGCGCACACCCCGATGTGCACCCACGAACGAGCGGAGTCCAAGTGGATCTGAAGACGATTCTCGACCTGGCCGATCACGGTCCCGACACCTATGTCGGTATCGGGCCGCATTACCCGTGGGGTGGACTCTACGGGGGACAGATCGTTGCTCAGGCACTGACTGCGGCGGTGCAGACCATTGACGACGATGAACTGCATGTCCATTCGGTGCGCGCATATTTCATCCGTCGCGGCGACCACGATCAGCCGGTGCGTTATGAGGTCGATCGGATCCGCAACGGCAGATCCTTCGCCACACGCCGGGTTGTGGCACGTCAACCAGTCGGCGCGATCCTCAACCTCGAAGCCAGCTTCCAGCGACCCGAGGAATCAGCCGATGTCGAGACGGTATCGATAGCACCCGATGTCCCAAGGCCAGAAGAGCTCGAACAGGACAGTTGGAGTCCGGTGTTCGAGCGGGCATTCGTGCCCCCTGAAATGATTCGCAGCGACCGTCGTGACGGTGCCGGGCGGGCTGCCGCGTGGTTACGAGTGTCCCAGGAACTCCCGCCCGCTGGTCCCCTGCATGCCGGTGGACTCGCGTATCTCTCCGATGACCTGCCCACCGATGCGGTGGCGCGTGCCCATCCGGTCAGCCGTGAACCGATGGAGGTGCTCTACAAGGTTCTCTTCACCGCGAGCCTGGATCACACGATCTGGTTCCATCGACCGTTCCGTGCCGACGAGTGGCAACTCCACGATTTCACCTGCCACACCTTCGTCGGCGCTCGGGGACTCGCCATCGGTCACGTGTTCTCATTGGACGGAGCGCACCTGGCCACCGTCGCCCAAGAAGTGTTGTTGCGTGACACACGTGAGCGGCGCGACTGACTCACGGGTCGCTTCGATCAGGTGATGCCCCGGTCGACGGCCCAGCGGATCAACTCATGGCGTCGTGTCAGGTGGAGTTTCGCCAGAATGTTGCGCACATGGTTCTCGACGGTCTTGGGTGAGATGAACAACTCCTCACCGACCTCGCCGTAGGACAATCCACGGGCGACGAAGCCGAGTACCTCACGTTCGCGTGGCGTGAGTGTCGTGGTACCAGCCGCGGCCCCGTTGGCATCTGTCGTTGACCCACCACCGGTCGGAGCAGCAGACGAAGCACCCGAGCCGGCCATCCTGCGGAACTCGGACAGAACAAGCGCTGCCAACTGGGGAGAGAACACCGGTTCACCAGCTGCCGCCAGACGCAGCGCGGAACGGAGTTCCTCCGGACGGGTCGACTTGACCAGATATCCGACGGCTCCGGCAGCCACGGCGTCGAGCAGGTCACGTTCGGCCTCTGAGACCGTGATGATCACGATCGCCGTGGCAGAGGCCCGTTCCCGCACGACCTTGTGTCCACCACCGCCGGGCATGTGCAGGTCGACCAACGCCAGATCGGGTGAGTGTTCGTCGATCTGAGCAATGGTCGAATCGGCGTCCTCGGCTTCACCCACAACCTCGAACTCATCGCCGAGATCTGCCCGCAGACCCGACCGCCAGATGTGGTGATCATCGGCCACGACGACTCGTATGGGCTGCGTTCCACTCATGTCGATTGACCCTAGGGTGCTGCGCCGGATGGGACGCGTCTCATCTGGATCATGATTGGATAACGATTCTGACCGGACCGCAGGGGACTAGAGGGGAACCGACAGCCTGACCCGGGTACCACGGCCGATGACCGAGGTGACCTCGACGGATCCGCCGACTTCTTCGATCCGACCCCGGACTGATCGTGACAACCCGATTCCCTCTGTCGTGTTCGACGCGTCGAACCCCGATCCGTCATCAGCGACCTCACAGATGACCCGGTCCGGTTCGGAATCGACGAACACCGTCACCGTGCGCGCATGGCCATGCTTGGAAGCGTTGGTCACCGCCTCGCTCACCGCTCCAGTCAGCGCAACGATCACGGCATCCGAAACATGATCGGGTTCATCCACGACGACTAGTTCGCACTTGATCGAATAACGCTTCTCCTGTTGACGCAACGCAGTGCGCAGCGAGCCTGTCAGATGGTCAACAACATCGGAGTCCCACACCGCGCCGCCTGATCCACCGCTATTGCTCGCTGACAATGCCGATGGGGCAGTGATGAAGGAACGAAGCTCGGATTCCTGATCTCGTGCCAGAGCGACAAGTTCGTCGTCGTTGCTTCGCCGTTGGATCACCGCCAAGGTCTGAAGCACACCGTCATGCAACTTGCGTGCGACCTCCTCGCGGATCTGTGCCCGGGCGCGGGTCAGTTCGGCTTCTCGGAGGCGTTCGCTGACCAGGCCAGCCAACGCCCCAGCGACACACAACAACACGATCGTGCCGAACACTCCGAG
>JAGQSZ010000261.1 GCA_020439285.1 Microthrixaceae bacterium | reverse complement strand
CTTGGCCGCTCGACATTTCGACCACCGAAGTTGTGCGGGACATCCAATACGGGCAGGTCCGCTCTCCGACCCACACCAACACATCGTGGGACGCTGCTCGATTCGAGATCTGTGCACACAAATGGGTTGACGTCAACGAGGGCGATTTCGGATTCGCGCTGCTGAATAACGGTCGCTACGGCCACGACGTGGCCAGAACGAGAACCACTGATGGGTCACCGTCGACAACGCTGCGGCTCACAGTCATCAAGGGTGCCCAGTACCCGGATCCACATGCTGACGAGGGACTACACGAGTTCACCTATTCGGTGATGCCGCATTCGGGGGAATCAGCGCTCGACGTGATCAGCGAGGGTTACAAGCTGAACATGCCGGTTAGGGCAATCCCAAGTGGAGCCTCTCCCGACTCCCCCGTGAACCACAGAGGGGCCACCTGGCTGGTTCGTTCGACTAATCCCTCGGTCATCATCGAGGCGGTCAAGGCCGCCGAGGACGGCTCAGGCGATCTGATCATCCGAGCTTGGGAATGCCTGGGCAACCGCACAACCACGGATCTGCTTCTGTCAGCGCCGTTTAGCCGAGCATGGTTGACGGACGCCTTGGAAGATGGGACCCCTCCTATGCCCTCGCCCCAACTCGAACCGGCGGATGATCGGCTCCTCCGGCTGGGCCTGCGCCCCTTCCAGATTGCCACTATTCGGATTCCCTCATAGCTGGCTTCACGGACCGGTCGGGTCGTCAGTCGTGAGCAGCTTCGCAAAGCTCAACTCGTGACCGCTTGGGTCACGGATGTGGAAATAGCGCTCACCCCACGGAGCATCCTCGGGTTCAGTTTCGCTGGTGTACCCGGCCTTGGCAGCTCTCGTCCACATGGCGTCGACGTCATCGACCCAGATGATTGCTCGCCCCCAGATCCCACTCGGAGGTACTCCGACTTGGAGATTCAAGAAGTCACTGCCGACATGGAAACTCGTGAACTCCGAATCGGGTCCCCCGTAGCGTCGACGGAAGCCGAGCGCCTCATAGAAGCTCACCGATGCCAACATGTCATCGGTGACCAAGGTGACAGCGTTGATGCTTTGCAGCGAAGCCTCGACTCCGTGATCCATGTCATGAGCCTCTACGACCCGACCACCAAGGTCCAAGCCGGATTAGAAGCGACAATTGAGCGGCTGGCCCATGGCTGACACTGCAATCTCCCGTGGAGCGAACTAGATCACGCACAGGACCAAGGATCGCAGACGACTGCCTTTCGAGGTAGCAGCCTGAAGTTATGCAGTAATGGGTCTCCGCTCGTTGATCCGGGCGACCGCTGCCTGTCCCCACTCAGAGCCGAGGCTATTTACAGCCAATCCCTGCGTCTTCAACACGCGGCCGTCCCTGGTGAACACGGCGACAAATCCGCCACCCTTTCCGTTCGGGACGAGAGCCGCTTCGAGAACATCTGCCCATCCGACATGGACGTCCCGGCCGACGTAGCGTCGCACAGTCAAGCCATCGGCTCGCAACAAGATCCCCGCGCGGAAAGTCCAGTACGCCAGCGCCACAAGCGCTACAGCAATGACCGCGCAGGCTGCCCGCCCGGAGACTGGAACGTCTGAGTTGGCCAATGCCCCAACGCACAACAGGCCGATGAATCCGTAGAAGACGGCAACGATAAACCAGACACCAATGTTACGCAGTAACACAGGCGCGGATCGGTATGAGCTCATGCCGAAAGCATGCCACCACATGGCTATAGGAGCGTGAAGCAAAGTGAAGTATCACTGGACAGAATTCCACTATGGCAACCCTTAGCTTTCGATAGCGTCTTATCCGGTGCCGAATTCGTCGAGGTATTCGGCAATGGTGAGTTGGCGTCCATCGACTACCGGATGTTCGACGACCTCGCTGAGCGTCTCAGCGTCCGGGACTGCTGGCAACGCTTCTGTGGGCAGTTGGCTGTAGGTGTAGTCCGACACCGCTAGTGGCGCGGCGGTGGAAGCGAGCGAGTAGCGGACGACGCTCTCGTTACGACCGGCGCAGATCAGGATGCCGATCGTCGGCGCGTGGTGAGACTGGCGCAGGTTTTCATCGGTCCAAGCGACGTAGAAGCCGAGTTGACCGGTGTGTGCGGGATTGAACGGCTCAACTTTCAATTCGATGACAACGAATCTGTTCTGGACATAGTTGAAAAACAAGAGGTCGATGACGAACTCGTCGCCCTCAACCTCAAAGCGGTATTGACGCCCGACGAACGCGAAGCCGGTGCCGAGTTCAAGCAGGAATCGTTGGAGGTTGTCGATGATGCTGGTCTCGAGGTCCCGCTCAGCAATCTGACCACTCAACCCAAGGAAGTCGAGGGTGTAGGGATCCTGGCTGGCTGTTCGGCAAGTCCGGATTCCGAATCTGGTAGTCACGGCCGCGAAATTCGACGGCGCTGAACCTTCGCGAAGGTGGAGATGACCCTTGATCCGATCAGCAAGTACTGCCCGCGACCAGCCTTCGCTGACGGCCCGGGCGACGTACCAATCGGTCGAAGCGAGGTCAGCACTACTGTCTAGCAGAGGCGTCACGCTCTTCAAGTGAATTTGTCCAACTGGCTGTTGGACAAATGGGACTTTCCTGGGCCGACGCACTGCAAGTTACGCATGTAGTGGAGTATTCGACGGGTCCAGCCGCGTTGGCTTAGGAGCTCGGTCCGAAGGTCCGCCGCCAATCGGTCGAGAACCAAGGAGCCCCGACCCTTCGCCTCCAGCCGATCCAGAATGAGTCTGCCGATATACCACCGTAACTGCGCGAAATCTTCAATGGTAAGGGGTAGGTCCGCTTCCCAGTCCACGCCAGCAAGCCAGGACACTGCCTGATTCGGTATTTGTGTGCACAAATTAGTTGAGGTAGCCGAGGGTGATTGTGGATAGGCTCTGCTCGCCAACGGGAGCTCCGGCCAAAGCGTGACACGAAGAAGAAGTGCTGATGAGTCACCGCCGACATCAGCCTGGCTCACGATCGTCAGGGGCACCCTTTACCTCGATCGATTTAGCGAGGACAGACTACATCAGTTGAATGATTCGCTGATCCCTAACCGCGTAGATGCGATCCGACCATTGGAACTCACCGTGGCAGTTCAGGGTGAACACGTGAGCACGTCAGCAATGTCGACCCTGCAGACCCTGCGCTCTGGCGCCACAGGCCCTCTGCGATCTTGACTATTCGCTGCAATGCGGACGTCGCCAATTTCAGAGGCCAAGCTAGCGCCTTCAGGCCCACTCCCCGATCGCCGACGTTAGAATTACTCAAGGCAAGTACTCGTCCGACAGCGGTAGCCAGGAGTTGATCTGTTTGGGGAAGCGACGATCGCGCTCTAGCAGACGAACACTCGATGCCCGGGTGGAGACCATAGTTTCCGAACATGGGTCTGCAGTCAACGCCCTGTTATGTGGGCTCGAGCGAGACAGAGAAACTCGCGAGGAGCTCTGGAACGATGTCTTTGATCTGGCATACCGCCGGATTGACGAGGTCGACATGCTCACCCCAGCGCAGCAACGCCTTTGGCTACTCCGAGTCGGACGAAATCTGACAGCAAATATGATGAGGCGATCCGGTAGTCGACGTCGAGCTTTCGACCGTCTCACACGAGAGCCTATCGACACAGCAATTTCAGCAGAAGC
>JAGQSZ010000260.1 GCA_020439285.1 Microthrixaceae bacterium | reverse complement strand
ACTGGATTTGGCTCGGAGGTTCAAAGGTGCTGGGACAGCGGAGCGGATCTTGATTACTGGAGATGACCCCGAGCGTTTAAGCGAGGAGCGGAAGGCTAGCGAAATGGGCCTGGACGGTCGGGTCCACGTCGCTGGACACGTTGTCGATCCGGGTGGCTACTATCTGGGCGCCGACGCGTCGTTGAATACCTTGGATTCCGAGTGCGGCGGGCCACTGGTGGTTGTAGAAGCGTTGCTCGAATGACTTCCCGCCGTAGTGAGCGTTGTTGGTGGAGCGCGCGACTTCTCAATGGTCGCATAAGACCATAGCGTGATGCGGACGCCGTGGCCAAACTATTGATCGACCAGTTCGCTTGGCCGGACAAGCGAACAGAACGAGCAGCACTCGCTCAGCCGCGGTATTCGCTCGAAACTATGAGACGAGCGCATTTGGAACTCATCAAGCGGGTGTTGTGCTGAGTGATGCGGCTCGGATCATTTCGAGTGGCGAACCAGCGCATCACTGAAACCGCAGCCAGCGTGCAGAGGTCACTGGATGAACCTGCTGGATTGAGTATGGAGATCAACGGATTGCGGAGGTTGTCCTGCCTTCTGACCGTGCGTTTAGACATTCTCTAGAATCAGTAGAGCCAGTTCAGGTCGGTTCACTTGGCTCGCGAATCTCTGGCAACGATCCAAGGTCCCGACTCATGTGACGCCCGCTCAATCAGCCCGTCCGGCCAGATCCTCCACCAAGTTCCTACCGACGATCTATAGACTAGCTGAAGCTCAATGTGGCGAAGGTCCGTTGCGACCTCCGCGTAATGAATGGAGCTCTCATCGCCTGCTACGCCTGGGGTAGCCAAGTCACCCGGGACGAGGCAGCCAGAGCCCAGGTCAAAGGTGATCGTGTCATCTGCCCATTGATCGTTAGTTCGAGCGCGGAACCGAACCTTAGGGTGATAGATGGGTGCTGCTGAGTCATTCTTTAAACGCACCAGGAACAACCGTCGTACCTCCGATCCGTTGTTGCACTCTCTAACTATGGGTTTTTGAGTTTTGTCAACGGTCATCAGCTGAGCGTACGAGTAGACCTTCATTGCCTCTTTGAGTTCCTCATCGCTGCGTCGACTCCGGACTTCGTATAGCAACCCGCCAACTGCGGCAAAAACGGCGCAGACTGATCCCAGCCCCGATACCCACTCACCTAGAGTCCCAGTGCGACGTGGATCAAGCGGTCCGTTCAACGTAGACGCCACTAGCGACAGCACAACCACCAAGACGAACAGAGCTACGCCCGCTAGCCATGCCGCTAGAGGATGTTGACGTATTGCCTTTTGTGCGTTCCATGTGTGCTGGGCGTCAGTCTTTTGAATTATCGTCATCCGACCTCCAAGCGCAGTGTCGTCAAGAGTTCGTGCCGCAAGCGCCGCTGTTATGGCGACCACCGAAGGTAGCTCATCGTGTTACCTGTGCTGCTGTGCAAGACGTTCTCACAGTAGAAACGCGGAGCAGTGTGCTGCTTTACTAAACAGCCATATCAGACAAGGTTGGAAACAAGGAGATGAGTTTTCCGAAGGCTCAGTGTGCTGAAGAGCCGTCAAAGTTCAGTTGTCAACGGGTTTGGAGCTGATCGCCATTCCGTTGGACGCGATGACTAGGTAGAGCTGAGCGCCGTGGCCATCGATTTGGACTACTACGTCCCATAATCCGTCGCCTCGTCGGTCGATCGAGTGAAGATGCGGTGTAGCGCCGTGCACAGCATGGTGGTGCTCGACAAAGTCTAAGGCGCGTCTCGCTACAGCGTCAGCGTCGAGCACTCTACCCCTCTTACGGAATTTGTCTCGCGGAAACGAGGCAGCGAGTGGGAATAGATCATAGGCAGCATTGCCGATAACACCGTCGAGGACGGCGACCGACAATGCTGATAGCTCGATTGCATCCCTGAGCGATCCTCTGTCCGTGTCATCGTCGGTGGCGAACTCGAAGGCCGCCCATTCCTGAAGTTCGGCTAACTCGGCCTCTGTTGGGACGGACTCGATGTATAGCGTCAGCGTTTCATTCGAAGCAATAAGGGTTAATTCGTGGCTCATGCGTCCTTCCTTAGGCGGTTGCGTCGAGCGTAAAGTAACGAGGACATTGTGGTGGATGAGACGGTCTAACGGGCCGAGATATCTGTTGTCTTGATCGGAAATTGCCATTGCAGTTCTCTGCAGTTCACCGGTCGGCCAAGAGTTCGCCATGTCAACCTTGATCGCCTCGCTGACTTCGTCGACGACAGCTTGGAAGTCCGGGGAACAAGTGTCGGCTCCGAATAGCGGAGCGAGTTTATCAACGACGCGTTGCTCGACTTCTTGTGTCAATTTGGAGGTCCATGTGCGAATTGCTGCATCGGCAGCTGCGGCGAAGCGTTGTTCGTCTCTAGGATGTTGTAACTCGAGGTCCCCAACATGACCGTTGGCGCATCCGGTCGGTGGTTTTCCAATCGTGGCGAGACTGCTACCGCACGTTGTGCACTGGTACCAGTCCAGGTCGACCAGGGAGCCGATCTCTGAAAATTCGGCGAAGGGACTCGTGTGTACCCGCAGGCCCAGCATCATGTCTTCACGTGACAGCATGTTCCATTGCAAGACGTCACGTCGGAACCTTTCGCGCGCGGCTTCGTTGAAGTCGACCAGTCCCGGATTATCGATCACGGTCGGGTCGAGTCGCCGCAGGTCTTCCGGATCATCCAGATCATCGTTCACTGTCACCATCCAGAAACCGACAGAGTTCCCCATGTGCCGGCTCGGCGCAGTAGCGCTGGGTCGGAGAGTGTCTCGATCGTAGTGTTCGACGTTACCCACGATCTGAGTTCCCTGTCGCTGCTCCGTTTCGCCCAGAGTTGAGTGGATCGGACCGCTTCCTCGAGTGTTGCACCACCTTCGAGTCGGTAATGCAGGTAGGTGCTGAGCACAAACGCTGATCGGTCCGAGCATGGAGAAAGATAGCTGGTGACCGCGGCTACTCCAGATGCCCGGAACGTGTCGGTGACTGGCGATGCCATGGCGCTTGCCTCCCACGTTAGGCCCGCATGACCCATAGAACATGCGGAGAGAACCATCATGGTTGGGACTGCGTTTAGAGCCACAAGATCTGAAGCACGTAGGAATAGTGGTGTGTCGGTGAAGGTGTTATGAACGACGAGTCCACTCTGGCGAGGGTCGACGGGATCAGCGATGCCATGCGCGCATGCGTGCAGCAGGAACGGGTCTGTTCCGATCTGATTGTCGACGTCAGGGTCGAAGGTCAGTCCATGGCGTCGCTTGACGATCCACGAACTTTCCTCCTTGGCCCACCGAAGTGTGTGCCCTCTGTCCCCATCGAGTACGGCGGTTAGCCTGGGGACCGGTGTAGGTTCGGTGCGGATAAGTTCAAGCGTCGGTTCGTGTACCCAGCTAATCCGATCGACGATGTGTTCGTTTTGCCCGATCGGCACGGCTGGCCACGGAAGCGACCGGGAGAACCCATCGCCGATGACCGCGACCGGGCGGTCTGGCCCAACGTCGGCGAGAACGTCGAGTATCTCTGTTGCTGCAGGCCGGAGGAGCCCTGTGATCGCTGCGAGCACATCGCTTTGGGGACGGAGCACCCCAAGTCTCGATGGAGCTTCTTGTGCATAACGGAGGAGCTGCATG
>JAGQSZ010000259.1 GCA_020439285.1 Microthrixaceae bacterium | reverse complement strand
CGACCTCGTAGCTCGCGTTGTCGACCCAGTACTGCTGCCAGCGGGGCTCGATCTCGGAGGGGCGGTAGAGGTCTGGCTGGGCCTCGGCATCGTCCGCCGAGTCGACCGAAGGGGAGGTGTCGCTGGGCATCCTCGGATGCTACCGACGGGCCCCTCGGTGCCCCGAACCCATTGGCCGATGAAGCGAAGGCGCTTCCACGGTGCACCGCTGTGTCAGGCCGACTGTGTCAGGCCGACTGTGTCAGGCCGACGTCTCCGGCCGGTCACCCGGATCACCCGGACCCGGCACCCGAGCCGACACTTCGAGGCGCCTCGCGGGAGTTCGATCGTGGTTTCCCGCCACAGCGAACGCTGCGATATGGTGCACCTTCCCTTCTCGGGGCCGTAGCTCAGTTGGGAGAGCGCTTCCATGGCATGGAAGAGGTCGTGAGTTCGATTCTCATCGGCTCCACAGATAGAAACCCCCGCAATTGCGGGGGTTTCGTGGGTTTTCGGGCGGGTACGACAAATCCACGTCACCTCTGAAGGGGGTGATTCAGGGGTCAAAGATTCCGACTCACGGTTCTCGAGACGGTTTTCGACGTCGCCAAACATCCAGACTCCGGATTCATGGTCACCTGCGGTCTGGACCTCAACGTCTGTAACGCTGACAATGGGATCGGAGCTTGAACGGCCTATGCGCCGAGGATGAAGGGGATGTGATGGGACCGATTGCCGATGAGAATCTCCCGGATCCACCCGAAGACACCGCCGACCCGGACTCTTTCAACTATCTCGGGTTACTGCTCGACCGTGGAATGACCGAGATAGTCGCCATTCTCCGAACCCCGATACCTCGGAATGGGATCGTGTACCGCTGGCAACCAGAATCAAAACAGTGGATAGATGCCGCGTGGAACTTCCCCGAGGCTTATGGATACAAGCGTTATGAGTGCACGAAACTCACACGCGAGGAGGCCGAACGTGAGATGGCAGAGAACACTCGGCTCTTTGAACTCACCCCGGACGCGATCGCGCTGCTCTCGAAAAGATGATGCGTGATCAGGCACTTCGGGAGCTAGGACTGCTTATCGTCCTGTTCACTCTCCGAGGGTTTCGGGATCTTCGCCACCATCTTCGAAAAGGTTCGCTCGACAATTTGGTCGACCTCTTCGTCCGTCAACTCGGACCATCGCTTTGACGGCGCTACTGCCACCACGGGCTTCTTGGCCATCGTCACCTCCTACTCAGGCACAATTCTACTCACCACCGTGATGGCAACTGCTGGGTGAACACCGAACCGGCAGATAACAACATCGTTCATCACAAACGGCACTTCAGGACGTTCTTGCCACGAGGTAAGTGGACACGCTGAAAACCGACCGCAGGGGCCCCTGGGGGCGACGGTCAAGGCCAGTCAGGGTAGCCTGTGTGTAATTCCCCGGTGCCGCAAATGCCCTCGTGGCATGCGCCCGGGGTATTGCTTTTAGGGCTACGCAACATAACTCGTGTGCTGATACCGAACGCCAGGACTGTGCCTCACTACCCTTTTTAGACCAGATGTTGATCCCCAAATAGACCAACGTCCGTCCCATCTTCAGCACCGGTGGCCTATGGCATATCCATCATCTTCAAATCGCTCTTTTCTGGACACGAATAGTTCCCTGCTCACCCGCTCTGCGCCGCAAAGTATTCACGGCGAAACCTGCTGCGGCTGAGCGTGCGACGGCCTCAAGAATGTGGCCGTCCACAGCGCTACTAGTTGAGGAACCTTGTTTCATCAACTAGGCAGGAGCCCATGGGTGACGACTTAGACGATGGCCGTTCCAGTTACGACCGGATGGTTTCCGGTGACCTCTACATCGCCGACGATCCAAGAATCGTCACCGAACAACAACACGCAGCTCGCATGTTGCGGGAGTTCAACGAGCTCTACGCCCGCCACGCCACAGCATCACAGACCTTGATCAAGCGGCTCTTCGGCAGCGTTGGCGCGGGGACTTTCGTCCGGGCTCCCCTGTTCGTGGACTTCGGCCACAACATCAGCGTTGGGGCACGAACTTTCATCAACTTCAATTTCACAGCGCTCGATGTTGCCCCGATCACAATCGGTGACGACTGTCAGATCGCGACCAACGTTCAACTGCTGACCCCTACGCATCCATTGGATGCTGATCTTCGCCGCCAGAAGTTCGAATCCGCAGAAGCCATCACGATCGGTAACAACGTGTGGCTCGGTGGCGGTGTGATCGTGTGCCCCGGGGTGACCATCGGCGACAACGCGGTGATCGGAGCGGGATCAGTGGTCACGCGCAATATCGCTCCCAACTCGCTCGCGGTGGGGAACCCGGCGCGGGTGATCCGCCAACTCGACGCCCCAGCGCCAGCTAGTTGAACCGTCGTGACTAACGGCGTCAGTCAGCTTGGAAGTCGCCGAGTCCCATCTGTTCACGGACTGTCTGGACTGGCGGGTTGGTGAGTGACCGTCGTTGCCAGTTCGCTCCGTCGACCACCAACGTGTGACCCGAAATGAAACTTGCATACGGTGACGCGAGGAATGTCGCCGCGTAACCCAACTCGCGTGGCCGTCCGACCCGCATCGCTGGTTGGCGGTCGTCCTTGTCGTGAATCCCACCCAGGTTCGATCGGATATCACTCGTCATGTCCTCATGTGGCATCAGACCCGGCACCAGACAGTTGACCTGGATTCCAAATGGTGCCCATTCGACCGCCAACGTCTCGGTCATGTTGACCACACCAGCTTTGGCCGCTGCTGAATGGGCAAAGCCCGGGCCGCCAGTCCACGCGTAGGAAGCGCCGACGTTGACGATCGATCCTCGAGAACGGTCAGCCAAATGGCGTCTGGCGAACTCACGGCTACAAAGGAACGTTCCGTTGAGAGTGATGTCGACAACGGTGCGCCAAGCGTTCGGCGACATGTCCTCGGCCGGCACGGGGAAGTTCGCTGCAGCGTTGTTGATCAACACCGACGGCAACCCGAAAGCGTCGATCGCAGCGTCGAACATTGCCTTGATCGACTCTGGGTCACGGATATCGCATTCAACTGCGATGACCTCGGCTCCGATCGCGGCGATTTCGTTTCGGCCAGCTTCCAAGTGTTCGGGTTTCCGGCTGGCGATCACGATATTGGCGCCCAGTCGGGCGAACTCAGCTGCGATCGCCTTGCCGAGCCCGGTTCCGCCACCCGTGACGACCACACAGGTTCCGTCAAATGTGCCCGCTGGCAGCGCCGAACTCCCGGTCTCGGGCGCTGGCGCCAGTCCGATCACCGCTTGTGAGGGTTCAGATGAGGATTCGGATGAGGCCATTTCAGCTCCCGGTGAAGCGAGGTTGACGGTCCTCGGCACGCGCCGCACGCAACTCGGCGGCGTCATCGCTTCGGCTCACAAAGGTCTGGTAGATCATCTCGTCATCCATCGACGCACGTATCTGTGGACGGGACAGATGGCTGATCACCAATCGTGCGAGTTTGGCTGACGCAGCCGGGCTAGCGGCGATCTTCTCGGCCATGTCACGTGCCGTTGCGTCGAGGTCCTCAGGCGCCACGACCCTGCTGACGATGCCGTGCCCGAGTGCTTCCTCGGCGTCCATCACCCGACCGGTCAGGACCATGTCGCTGACCACTCCGTGACCGGCCATCTGATAGAGAACCGAAACGCCGCCGGTGTCGGGAATCACCCCGTGGGTCAGTTCC
>JAGQSZ010000258.1 GCA_020439285.1 Microthrixaceae bacterium | reverse complement strand
CTGGCCGGACTCACCACCGGCTCGACTGCGAAGTGCAACCTGTGCCATCAGGATTCACCTCCGTTCGACTTTCCATTTGCCTTGACGGCATTGCGGACGATGACTGTTCCACCCTTGGGTCCAGGAACAGCGCCCTTCACCAAGATGACCTGCTGGTCAGCGTCTGCACGGACGATCTCGAGATTGAGGGTCGTGACCTTCTCGGCGCCCATGCGTCCAGCCATCCGCGTCCCTTTAAATACTCGAGCTGGTGTCGCGCACTGGCCAACCGATCCAGGCTTACGGTGGACCTTGTGGGCACCGTGGGATGCGGGCTGACCGGCGAAGTTGTGACGCTTCATCACACCTGCGAAGCCCTTTCCCTTGCTGGTTGCAGTCACGTCAACAAGTTCGCCAGATTCGAAGATGTCAGCGCTGATCTCCTGACCGACGCTGTACTCCGAGACGTCCTCGAGTCGAAGCTCCACCAGCTTGACACCAGGGTCGACCGAAGCAGCGGCGAAATGCCCAGCCTCTGGCTTGGTCAGCTTGCGGGGATCTTTGTTTCCGTAGGTCACCTGAAGAGCGCTGTATCCATCGCGCTCGAGTGTCCGCAGTTGCACGACTCGGCTTGGAGTTATGCGCAGAACGGTCACTGGGATGATGTTGTTGTCATCATCCCACACCTGGGTCATGCCCAGCTTCTGTCCTACGATTGCCTTGTTCGCCATAGTGGCCTTGTCCTTTGGCGTGTTGATTCGACGGTGCTCGTCTTGGACTCTGAGCACTGCTGCTCGGAGCCCGTGTTGATGAGGTGCCGCTCACGCGGGCGCTCCGCTCGGGAAATCCCTTGCGGAGCGTTTCTGGGTTGTGCCGAGTGGTTCCCTTCCGACAATGGTTGGGCCTACTCGGACGTCGATTGGTTCGTTGCCCGATTCACACTTTCAAACCGGGATCCGATGGGCTGAAGCCCACGACGACCTGACGACAGTAGCAGCGGTGCCGCTACCGGCCAAATCAGGCGTTTTGGATCTTGATCTCGATATCTACACCAGCTGGCAGGTCCAAACGCTGGAGCGAATCGACTGTCTTGGGCGTGGGGTCGATGATGTCGATGAGCCGCTTGTGGATGCGCATCTCGAAGTGCTCTCGAGAGTCCTTGTCCTTGTGCGGTGAGCGAATCACGGTGAAACGGTGCTTTTCGGTCGGCAGCGGGATGGGGCCGCGGATCTGCGCCTGGGTCAGCGTGACCGTCTCGACGATCTTCTTTGTTGACTGGTCGATGATCTCATGGTCGTAGGCCTTGAGCCTGATGCGAATCGTCTGGTCTGATGCCATTCCGGTGTTGCCTTTACTGCTCGGCTCTCATTAGCGGCCCGAAGCCACCGACAAGATCTGATCGACTGTCAAGTTGCGATGGACGCCGACTCGGCGGCGACCGGTTGGCCATCGTAGCGAAGGTCGACCACGCCCGGCCAATCGCGGACCCCAAGGGAGTGCTGGGACGCGAACCGGGGTGGCGATGCAAGCACCACCACCCCGGCCAACGGCCCTAGGGACTAGGAATTCTGTTACCTACGGCTCGAGCTCAGGGCTTGAACGTAAGGGGAACCAGGACGTCCTGGGTGCGGTCGGCTGACCCATGGGCCTTCATGGTGATGACCTTGCAGCTGCCGGCAGTGGTCAGGCAGTCAACCGGTGAGCTGCCCACATAGGAGCCCTTGACGTTCAACGAAGAGGTGAAGGTTCCGTTGGCGCCCAAGGCGGTGTGAGTCAGGTACTTGGCATCACCGAACACACTTGCATCTAGCCACCAGCTAGTTGAGGTGTCGGCTGGGCCGAACACCAGGTAGATACCGGGTGCGGTCTGGTCGTATCCGGCACCGGTGATGGTCACGGTCTCACCTGCGGCGCTGAGCGATGTGGTCTTCGAGACAGCGAGCATTGGCTTGGTAGCAGCACCGAAGGTCACGGGCTTCTTGGTGAAGGTCCAGGGTGCGTAGCTTCCGTCATGGGCCGAGAACACATAGATGGAGCAGGCTTCGGTGTAGCAGTTGACTGCACGTCCCTGACCGGCAAACACCGGGCTGACTGTGATGGTGGCTGAGAATGTGCCATCCGCGTTAATCTTCGCTCCGGATGCTGTTTCGGGGTTGGGTCCGGTCGGGCGAACATACTTCGCCGAGGAGTAAGCCTCTGGATAGGTGGCGCTGGCACCGGTGCCGATGGCCACATAGATGCCGACAGGGCTGCCGGCCTGGCCATTGACAACTGCTGGATCGAAGTTGGTTCCGGTCACGGTGACGGTGGCTGTTCCATCTGATGCGAGCCCGGACGTATTGGATACCGTGATGGCTGGCGCACTGGCCGGAGGCTCAGTGCTAACAGGAGGCTCAGTGGTTGGGGGAGCTTCGGGCGCGCACGCTCCGATGAACGCGAGCGCTGCGATCACTCCTGTGAGAGCGAGAGCCCTCGAGCCGCTGAACTTTGACGAACTAGATCTCACAATTTCTCCTAAATCCATTCCCCGATGTTAGGGGTGCTGAATATTCGCGATATACCAACCTTCTCGTCAAGTCTGAAGCGAACTATTTCGAAAAAGTTCGTGGGGCCCGGATCATCAGGTCCCTCGCAGGAGATCCCAACGATCCGAGCCCCACGCTCAGGAGCTGGTTGGAGTTTCTGGTCAGAGTTCCAGTTCTGCGACCAAAGCGCTACTCAGCGCGTACGACGCGTGGACCTCTTCGATGAAACGTTTCCGCTGGTCAGCATCGAAACCAATTTCATCTAGAGCTGAGCGGTACTGGTTCTTGAACTCGGCGAGATCGCCGAGTTCATCGAAGTAGAAGAAGGCCGTTCCGCTTTCCTTACCGATTCCGTATGCACCTTCAACGACACCCCGGATCTGTTGGCCTCCGGAGAGATCGCCCAGGTACAGCGTGTAGTGGTGTGCAATGAGAGCCGGCGCCCATTCCTTTGCCGTTGAGCGAATCAATTCGCAGAACTTGGCTGTCACCGGATCGATCTCATCGGCATCGGGTATCTCACCTGTCAATGCCAACAAGTCAGCCGATAGCGCTGCAGTCCGGTCAAGCCGTTCGTCGTGGAACGCCTTGATGATCGGATCGTCGAGGTTCGCTGCCATTTCCTGTTCCAAGGTCTGATACAGGAAGTAGAGCTGACGTTGCATGGCGATGAAGGCATCGCGAGACAACTCTCCCTTGACCAGCTTGGCCATGTTGGTGGACGTCTCGGCCGACCCGTGTGCCGACGCCGTGCTCTCCCAGAGTTGGCGCGAGAAAGGCACCACCTCATCGTGGGCCATTGTCGATGTCGTCATCCATGTCTCCTGTCACCGTCGGTGTCGGCAGCGATCGTCGCCACACTGGGTGGCCGAGAAGTACTGAACCGGAGAGCCAGACCCATGGCGACCAGGGCGGCACCGACGACGGCAAGCAGGTTGGAAGAGGTTCCGGTCTTGGCCAGTTCCGATGTCGTCGCTGCAGTAGCGCCAGTTGTGGAACCAGTCGCGTTCGTTGCCGTAGCGGCCTGAACTTCTGCTACTTCGGTGGTAGATGTCCCTTGGGCGGCAGTGGTCGACGGTGCTTCGGTTGACGATGTGGGCGCGGCCGTGGTGGTGGTGGTCGGCGCCTCGGTCGTGGTGGTGGTTTCCACTGGGTCCTCTATTGGATCCTGACCCACGAACGAGACCGGAACCTTCACGTCGGT
>JAGQSZ010000257.1 GCA_020439285.1 Microthrixaceae bacterium | reverse complement strand
GCCAAGCGGAGAACAATGCGGACTCGATCATGTCGTCGAAGAGGAACCCGAGGACCGCTGCCGGGGCGAACGCGACGATCAACACGATCAACAGGTGTCGACCCTCATCGGAGCGTCCGATCAGACCGAGCAGCATCTGTTGGAACCGTTTCCAGAACAGTCCGGCGACCGCAAGGATCGCTCCGAACTGGATCGCGATCGCGTAGGTGTTCATCGCTTTGACTTCGGCTTCAGATCCGCCGAGTCCCATCAGACCCGACGCGATCAACAGGTGGCCCGTGGACGAGATCGGCAGGTACTCGGTGAGTCCTTCGACGATGCCGAGAACCGCTGCCTTCCATGCAGTCATCGATGACTCAACAACCTTTGCAATGGGAAGATCATGCACGGCACCGGCGGCTCCCGAGGCGGAGACGTCAGTGGTCGCCGTGATCAACAGACCGAGCGCGAATACCGCCGTCAACGCTGACGCGACAACGACGGTTACTGACCTTGGCCTACGACCGGATTGTGAATCCTGGTCCCTACCGGTCCTCACAGCGCGACAGGTCCGCCTGCCGCGAACAGTTCATCGAAGGGACCGGTGACCTCATAGGTGATACCGAGCGGGAGTCCCAGCTCGCCGACTGGTCCGCGTTGTGAGCTGAAGTACAAGCGTGTCCCGTCCGGGCTGAAACACGGCCCGGTCATCTCGGAGATGTCCTGACCGGGAAGGCGCACGACTGCTCGGGCCTCATTGTCGGAACTGAGCATGACGATCTCCATGTCGCCACCGTCCTCGGCCACGAACAGTGCGCCGGTGCGCCGATCGAACCAGAGGTTGTCGACGCCCTTGAGCACCGATGGGTTCCCGGCCTGGTAACGCATGACGACACGTTCGGTTGCGATGTCGTATTCCCAGATTCGATCGTCGCCCTTGGTCGAGAACCAGACCAGATCACCGTTGGTCGCGATTCCTTCGCCTCCGTCGAATGACATCGTCGATGGCACCTGATGACGACACAGTGTCTCGCCGAGTGTCGGATCCGGATTCGGTACTTCCACCCAGGTGACATCGCCCTTGGAGGAGTCACCGGTCGCGATCTCCAACAGCCCGCTACTCAGGTCGCCGGGAGCCACGGGAGTGAACCGGTAGAACCCGCCGTCCTTGCGGTCCTCGGTCAGATAGACACGGTCATCGGATGCGACAGCGGCGGCCTCGTGACAGAACGCTCCCATGGCGCGACGACGTTCAGCCGGACGGGCTCCGGTCGGGTCACATTCCCAGACGTGCCCCCAGTCGAACTCCTCGCATGTGAGCCAGGTGCCCCACGGGGTGGCACCGCCGGCACAGTTGAGTCCGGTGTCGGCGCAGATCGAGTGCGCATCGACGATCGTTCCGTCGGGAGCGAAACGGATGGAACTGACTCCACCGACGCCCGGAATTTCGTGGTTGACCGCCAGGTACCAGCCGCCGGGCACTTCGGCATCCGCGAAGGTGGCCGCGCCGTCGGGGAATGCTCGGAACTCGAGGCCCGTTCCGGACACGGTTTCACCGGCACGCGCGA
Source organism: Microthrixaceae bacterium (assembly GCA_020439285.1). Classification (GTDB taxonomy): domain Bacteria; phylum Actinomycetota; class Acidimicrobiia; order Acidimicrobiales; family Microtrichaceae; genus JAGQSZ01. Next base: position 2,161 of record JAGQSZ010000257.1, on the reverse strand, counting down.
TTATCCGACTCGTGAACCCGGCCGGGAGGATCACACCGTTGCTGTCCGACTGCGGGTCCGATGTGCCGCCGGGTGAACACGCCGAGGTGACCGTCGCAGCGAAAGCAATGACACCGGCGGTGCCCGACCATTTCATCAAACGGCGCCGCGACAGTCCGGCTGTCACACCGTCCTCATACGATTGTTGTGATTCGCCAGTTGTCATCTTCCCACCCCCAAGAGGTCTGCGTTTGCTACGCAATCATCTGAAAGTACAGGAGTTGGCACCTCAATGACACCGCCCGTGGAACACTTCATGATGACAGACTCGCTTTCCCGGGTAGATCAACTCATATAGCCCACCAAATAGATCGTGAGTCCGGACCGGAGGAATCATGCACGCACTAATCGCAACAGACGGATCGCCAGTGTCGCTCGAAGCGGCACGAAAGGGTTGCGCAATCCTCAATCCCGACAAGGTGACTCTGGTGACCGTGGCCGACACGAGCATCGCCGAGGACTCCGGGGCCGGTGGATTTGAGGGAAACCTCTTGTCCGTCGAGGAATCACGCGACGTTCGCGGGGTCATCATCGAGACGGGTCAAGAAGAGTTGTCAGACACCGTCAAGGCTCTCGGGCTCGACCCAACAATCGTCGAAACGAAGCTGTTGGAGGGGTCACCAGGGCCTGTCATCTGCGCTGCCGCCGAGGAGTTCAATCCTGACGTGGTGGTGGTCGGATCACACGGTAGGGGTTGGTTCCAACGACTCGTCATCGGATCCATCAGCGAATACGTCGCCAGGCACTGCCTCTCGCCGGTTCTGATCGTGCGCGCCGGGGACAATGACGGCTAGACCGACCGAAACTGATGCTGACCTGACTCTGTTCGAGGATCCGAACGGGCACGATCCATACGACGCCGTTTCGGAACCAGTTGCTGCCCAGACCTGGTCGGTCGCCGAGTTGCACGACGTGGTCGACGGATTGCTCTCGGATACTTTCGGCAACGAGATCTGGGTAGAGGGCGAGATCCGCAACCTCAATCGTTCCAAGAACGGCCACGTCTATTTCGATCTGGTCGACTCGGACCGGGCGGGTGAGAACTACCCGCCGATCCTGTCGATCACCCTGTTCGACCGTGTCCGCCAAAGCGTCAACCGGTTCTTGAAGGAACAGGGTGGCAACGTGCGCGTCAGCGACGGCGTGCGGGTGCGGATCAAGGGCCAGTTGCGTGTGTATGCCTCGCGCAGTTCGTTGCAACTGAGGATGACGGGCATCGATCCGAAGTTCACCTTGGGTGTGCTCGAACAGATGCGCCAACAGGTCCTCGCCGCTCTTGGCGCCGATGATCTACTCGATCGCAATCGTGGCACTGAATTGTCACCGGTGCCGTCACGGGTCGCGATGGTGACCAGTCTGGGCAGCGCCGCTCATGCAGACGCGATGCACGAGTTCGACGGCGCCGGGTTGGGCATCGAGTTGTTCCTCTTCGATGCCCGGGTTCAGGGCGCGGCGGCCGGCGAGTCGATCTCGGCGGCCATCAGGTCCGCCGATGCTCTCGGTGTCGACGTGATCCTCGTCGTGCGGGGTGGCGGCGCCCGTACTGACCTGGCTGCTTTCGATCTGGAAGTGGTCGCGCGGACTATCGCTTTGGCGAGCGTTCCCGTGTTCACCGGAATCGGTCACGAGGTCGACACTTCGATCGCCGACATGGTGGCGCACAGCCGTTTCAAGACCCCGACCGCTGCTGCTGCAGCGATCTGTGGGCTAGTCGCCGAAGCCATTGACGAGATCGAGGACAGTTGGCGAACGATTGCTGAAGCGTCCATCGCCCAGCTCGACTCAATGGAACACAACATCACCACGACAGCGTCCAGGTTGGAACGGGTGTCGATCCGGCATCTGAACCGGCAGAACTCCGAGGTCCAGTCGCTGGTCCATCACCTGCAGTTCGTATCTCGTACACGGCTTGGTAACGCCCGTATCGACCTCGATGACGCGTGGCGCCGCGTATCAACCGGAACTCGGCGTTCGGTCGAACTCTCGGGTCATCAACTCGAGATGCTCGCCGCACGTGCACGCGCTCATGACCCACAGTTGGCTCTCGCCCGAGGTTGGTCGATCACCCGCCGCTCCGACGGCTCCGTGGTCCGATCAGTCGAACACCTCGAAGTCGGCGAGA
>JAGQSZ010000024.1 GCA_020439285.1 Microthrixaceae bacterium | reverse complement strand
CGTGGGCTATCGCGTCCTCGAATCGATCGAGGGCATAAGTAGTCGTGACGAGTCGTTCGAGGTTGTGGCGCTGCACGAGTTCCATGGCGAGTTCGAACGTGCGTACCTTTGATCCGTCGATGACCTCGTTGCCGTAGGTGTAGGCGCCGATGAGTGAGATCTCGCGTTGCCACAACGGCGTCATGTCCAGTGTCTCAACACCGGGCATGCCCACCAGAATTATCCGACCGCGAGGTTTGGTGACTGCAAGAGCCATCGAGATGCTCTCAGCGGTTCCGACACAGTCGAGGGTCACGTCCACGCCGCCGCCGAGACGGCTACCAGTGGTCCATCCGGTTGAATCCAGGTGGTCTGGTTCTATGACGCTCGTCCCTGTCATCAGCCGAATCCGTCTCGGGAGTTCGGCCGGATCAGCGACGTTGACATCCGTGCTCGCGAGCGAGAGTTCTCGTGCCAGTTGGCGTTGATGAGGGTGTTTGGCGCCAACGGTCAAAGAAGCCGCCGGGCTCCAGTGATCAATAGCGGCCAAGCTCAACAGCCCGAGAGTTCCAGCACCTATCACCGCGACGGACTCATCGGGTTGGATATCGGCACGTAGCACGGCATGAACTGCACACGCCGCCGGTTCGATCATCACGGCGCCACGGTCCGATATTTCATCGGGTACCGCGTGCAACTGGCTCGGGTGAGCGACCATCTCGGTGGACCATCCGCCGCCGGTGTCACAGCAGTATCCGGTTTGTAGCCCGGGTTCGATACAGCCTTGGGTCAGTCGTTCGCAGTTGCCGGCGTTGCCTTGGGCACACGGTGGACACGGTGGATTGATCCCACGGGCGATACACCCGAGGACCGGTTCGATCACAACGCGTCGCCCATCGGGATCATCGGCAACCACCTCGTGACCAGGGACGAACGGGAACGACACGATCGGTTCGAACCACCGACTCGATTTGCCGTCGATGGTCGCAAGATCGGATCCGCAGATACCGCTCATTCGAGGTGTGAGCCTGACCCAGTCCGAACCGGGAAGCTCGGGCGGATCGATCTCGTCCAACTTGATTACACCAACAGCAGCACCCGAACCGGGACGGAGACGGCTCGTGGCCATAGCGGCACCGAATCGAACCAGACTGCGGTCGACAACCAGGGCCTTCATCGTTTCCTCCGGTTGTCCATCGGCAGAACCGGATGACGGAACCCTGGCGCCAGACCGAAGTCCTCGACCAGCCAGCCGCGTCGCCGTGCAATCGAAGCGAGTCGTGGTTCGGGGTTGACCGCGACTGGGAATCCGACCGCTTCCAACAGCGGCAGATCCGATGACGAATCGGCATAGGCAACCGATTCGTCGAGCGAGAGTCCCTCATCGCGACAGAACTGGGCCAACAGATCGGCGCGGGCCTCGACGGTGGGTGGCACGTCTTCGAGTTGGCCGGTGTAGACCAGCACCCCGTAGTCATCCACCTCTGTGCCCAGACGGGCACAGATGATGTCATCGAAGAGCGGTTCGAGCGGCTCAACCAGGAAGTCGAGCGCTCCGGTGATCAACACGGTGCGATGGCCCAACTGACGGTGCTCTCGAACTCTGCGGATCGCTGCGGGGAACGATCGGGTCATCAGCATCTGGCTGAAGTGCTCGGCTGCATCTGCTCGGAGTTGCTCCACCGGGGCGCCCTCGTAACGCCGGTAGAACGACCTCAGGAAATCGGACCGGTCACGTTTGTCCTCGGCGAGCAGCGTCGGTGCCTCCGCCAGGATGCGGCCCGCGCGTTCCAACCTGTCACGAGTTCCCATGCGACGCGTCGACATCCACATATAAGAAGTCACGACGTTCGAGGCGATCAGCGTGTTCTCCAGATCGAACGCAGCCAGGTGCCGATCGGGGGACAAGACGGCACGGCGGAGCCGATCGGGACGTTTCTCCGAAGTCGACTTACCGGGGCTCGTCTTGGCGCGCCCATGGGCGACCACCGAGGGCAAGTGAACCTTGGTTATGTAGTTGGACCAGTCGACCACCCGGGCGTCGGTCTGGAACAGCGTCTGCTCGTTCTCGTCTAGTTCGCTGCGGATCGCCTGCAAGTTGTTGACCCCATAGACCGCCTCACATTCGGTGTAGGCGCCATAGAGCTCCACATATGAACGAGCCCGGTCGATCTGGGAACGACGGTCCTCCAACGCGGCGCCCCATTGGGCCGCCCGGCCACGAAGCGGCAGGTTCAACACGACCTTCTCGGCCGCCTTCATAACCGTGTTCGCTCGACTGAGTTGGGATTCAACACGCCCACGTCCGGGGAACTTCCAGTCCGGGACGATGATGGGCTGACCCTTGTCGTCGTAGAGCGGATTGGCTGTGAACCATTCACGGACGTCGTCGACCAACAACTGATAACGAAGCGGATTCGTTGAACCGCTGGCGACCTGCAGGATCCGTAGAACTCCGGGTCAGGCATCTGGATGCTCGGATCCTGCAGCGGCGATAATTGCAGCGACAACTAGATCCACCGGTATCACATCGACCACACCCTCGGGAACGCCCGGGAACTCGGTCAACAACCCTCTCGCGTAGGAAAGGATGATCGGTTCCGCCATTCGGAATCCTCTGATCCACCCGGGACGTGGTTCGGCAACAGCGGATTCGATGATGGAGGGTCGCACCGTGGACAGACGCGGAATATCGGCGTCGGGGTTGTTCTGAGCGTGGCGGCGCAAGGTCTCAGACGTTGCGATCTCACCGAGTGCCTTGGTGTAAGCGTAAGCATCGGGCCATCCGAGTGACGCGGCGCGGGCTCTACCGATTTCGACCATGCGGTCATGGACCCAGTCCTTGCGCAGTGACTCGGTCTTCTCGGCCAACAACGGCCCTCCGGCCGGACCCAAGAAGTTGCGGGCCTCGGCTGCGAAAGCCTCCAACCGCTCTGGTGTCCGGCTTTCGGCTTCGGTGTCGCCCTTGGAGCGTCGAGCGGCGGTGACTTCTGACCGCCAGTCGATTCCGCTCACGAAAGCGCTGTCGCTCACGGGAACCTCGGGTGCCGATCCACGTTTGTTGCCGGCCACATAGCAAGTGCTGACACACACCAGATGTGGTGTCACCCCAAGGTCCAACAGCGTTTCGGCTATTCGCACAGGGCCGAGCAGGTTGACCTCGACGGCTCGGTCCAAAGGCGAGTCGAACGCGACCGTCGCCGCCGAATGGATGACCACGTCGCAACTCGCGAGGAGTTCACGGCCCGATTCGTCCAAGCCCAGACCGTCGCTGCCGACATCGCCTGCACATGCCTGAACTCTCGACGCTGCCTGAGCGAATCCCTCGTCGCCGAGTTCTGACCGCAATCGATCGAAACAGTCGTTGCGGAGGATCTCGCGTTCCAGTCGACGTTGAACCGAACTGCGCCGGCCGGGGCGAATGAGCAGTACCAACTCGATGTCAGGGATGGTCCGCAACAGGCGCTCCACGAGCGCGGTGCCGACGAATCCCGTGGAACCAGTGACAAAGACGCGCTTCGCACGGAGGTTCTCAATGATCATTGGTCGTCCCTGGTCGAGATGACATCGACGTGGTGGGCAGACATTCGTTGGTGGCGTTGCAGCGCCAGGTCAACCAGTTTGTCGATGAGATCCGAGTGCGACACCCCAGCATGTTCCCACGACTGCGGGTAAACCGAAATCTGGGTGAACCCGGGCAGGGTGTTGATCTCGTTCACCATGACCCGACGCGATGGTTCGGGGTGGTCCTCATTGACGAACAGGTCAACCCGTGCGAGACCCTCGGCTCGAAGTGCGCGGTACGCAGCGACAGCGGTCTCACGAACGGCTGCCTCGATCGCCGGGGACAAAACAGCAGGAATAACGACGTCCGCTACACCGTCGCTGTATTTGTCCTCGTAGTCATAGAAATCGGCGGCCGGGCGAACCTCTCCGATAGACCCGAGCGACAGTTCTTCATTCCCAAGCACGGCGATCTCGATCTCTCGAGCGGTCACTGCCTCTTCGATAATCACGATGTCGTCGTAATTCAGGGCCATATCGATCGCTGAGCGAAGTTCCGTGGCCCCGTTGGCTTTCGACACGCCGATCGACGAGCCCATGTTCGCCGGTTTGACGAACAGTTCCTCGCCGAGTTCATCCACGATGGCGTCGAGCATCTGATCGAAGTCTGGCTGGTCGACCTGGTACCGCTGAATCGATCGCCAATGTGGCTGAGCGATCTGATGCGCTCCCAGAACGGTCTTGGCCATCGCTTTGTCCATCGACACCGCAGATCCGAGCACTCCTGATCCCACATACGGAACGCCTACGACTTCGAGCAGTCCCTGCATGGTTCCGTCCTCACCGTTGGGTCCGTGCAGGACCGGGAACACGACCGTGCCTGGGGACTTGAGGACATCGAAGGGGTTGACAGCGTCACCGTCGATCTCGATCGCCGTTGCGTCGGCGTTGGCAGTGTTGTCCGAACAGCGTCGCCAGGTTCCGTCGCGTTCGATACCGATGGGTGTCACGTCATAGCGGTCACGATCAACGGATCTGAGCACGTTGAAGGCCGAGACTCGGCTGATGTCGTGCTCGGCTGAGCGACCACCAAAAAGGACGACCAAATGGATTGGGCTGGTTGCGGGCACCCAAGGAGTGTAGGCAGTGGGAGAATCAGTCGATGCAGTTCTCTATTTCGGAGTTGGTCGAGGCCACAGGTGGTCGAACCCTGGGCGAATCGAGCGTCATCGATGGCCTGGCGATCGACTCGCGGCTCGTCCACCGAGGCCAGTTGTTCGTCGCGCTCCAAGGTGACCGCGACGGGCACGATTTCGTGGCATCAGCGCTCAACGCCGGGGCGGGAGCAGCCCTCGTCGAACGGGTCGAGGACAGCTTTGCGGATGGTCCTCTGATTGTCGTTGAGAATGTTTCGGTAGCAGTCGAACAACTCGGCAGACTCGCTCGGTCCCGACTGGGGGATCAGGTCATCGGTGTGACCGGATCGCTTGGCAAGACCACCACCAAGGATCTGTTGGCATCTGTGCTGTCGCAGAGGTTCGTGACAGCGGCATCGGAGAAGTCGTTCAACAATGAGATCGGCGTTCCGATCACGCTCATGGGTGCACCCGATGACACCGAAGTCGCCGTTATTGAAATGGGTGCCCGGGGAGCAGGTCATATCGCGTATCTGTGCTCGATAGCAGCCCCGACCATTGGTGTGGTCACCACCGTCGAAGCTGTACACACCGAGGTGATGGGCGGAGTCGACGCAATCGCGAGAGTGAAGGGGGAGTTGATCGAGGCGCTACCAGCGACTGGGCTCGCGGTGCTCAACAGCGACGTGGGCGTGGTCGCCGATTTGGCCAAGCGAACCGACGCCAAGGTGATCACCTTTGGCCGCACCGGTGACATCCGCGCAAGGGACGTGTCATTAGACGACGACCTGGTTCCGTCGTTCGTGATGGTGTCGCCCTGGGGGGAGGTCTCTGTGCGACTCGGCGTGCGAGGCGCTCACAACGTGATGAACGCGCTAGCCGCCGGCGCAGTCGGTCTGGCCTTGGGAGTGTCGCTCGACGAACTCGCGCACGGTCTTCAATCGTCGGCCAACTCTCCGTGGCGAATGGACCTGATCCGTCTGGAGTCCGAGGCACGGTTGTTGAACGACTGCTACAACGCCTCACCGGCATCGACCACGGCTGCTTTGCGGGCACTGGGGTCGATGGACGTGGGAGCAACCGGACGGCGATTCGCAGTGTTGGGCGTGATGGCTGAACTCGGTGATCGAACCGAGGTGGAACATCGCAACGTTGCCGCGGTTGCGAACGACATCGGTGTTGAGGTCCTAGCGGTTGGGACGGATCTCTACGGTTTCGAATCGGTTGACGATGTCGACGCTGCCCTTGATGTGATCAAGGGGTGGGGACTGCGAAACAACGACGCGCTGCTCGTCAAGGGAAGTCGAGTGGCCGGCCTTGAGAAGATCGCGGAAGCACTCCAGTCAGCGGACAAGTGACTCGTCGCTTCGGCAGAGGCGTTTGTGATCCCACGGATTCAGAGTTCCATGTAGTCAGGTTCGCTCAGGTCCATGACCAACCCCAGCACTCCCGCAACCACCGCTCCGAACACGAGCACAACCGAGATGTTGGTTGAGTCGATGATCGGCCCGGCCACCAACCCGCCAAGTGGTACCAGTCCTGCCCAGGCCATCATCCAGAGTCCCATGATCCGCCCTCGAACCGCGTCGTCGACCGCCATCTGAAGAGTCGTCGAGAGTGCCGTCACCACGATGAAGTAAGCGGCTCCCACCAAGAACCCGGTCGCGAAAGCAACAGGTCTAATGGATGTGGTGCCGAACACTGTGAGCGTCACTGCGAAAACGACCAGTCCCCACCGGGTCATTTTCGATCGGCTGAAGTTCGACAGGACCGAGCCCATGGCGAGTGCTCCGCCAGCAGCACCAAGAGCGAACGCCGAGAACAGAAGGTTGAAACGCCAGCCCGAGAATCCCAGGTGTCGTTCGGCCAACAAGGGCATCTGGTAGATGAAGATGAGCGAGAAGAAGGAATAGACGGCGATGGTCACCAGAACCCGCGTGATCAACGGATTCTGCCGGGCTGCGCGGATTCCCTCGATGATCTGCTTGGCCGGTCCATCGTGCGAGATTCCCTTTGGGGAGAAGTCGACTTCGACCGTCGCCACAGCCCAAATCACGAACAGATACGTGAGTCCGTTGATCCCGAACACGGCAGAGGAGCCGAGCAGTGACCCGACTGCTCCGCCCAATAGCGGGCCGATGACACGTGACGAGTTCATCGAGACTGAGTTGAGAGCGATCGCGGGTTGCAGATCTGAGCGGGGGACCAGTTCGGGCAGTAGGGCGTTCACCGTGGGTCCATTGATTGCGCTTGCGCAGCCGATCGTTGCTACTACAAGGACCAAGACGACCTGGTTCGGTTTGTCTGACAACGCGACGATTGCCAGGACAAACGACATCGACATCTGAACCGCCGACATTGAAATGATCAGTGTCTTGCGGTTGATCTTGTCGGCGAGCGCACCACCGAACGGAGAGATGATCAGCATCGGACCCAATTGGGCGAATGTGATCACGCCTGTGAACCAGGCGTTCTTGGTTAGTTGGTATGCGAGCGCGATGAGCGTGATGTTCTGCATCCATGTGCCCACGTTGGATGCGAATGTTCCTGCGAAGATCCGCCGAAACGCCGTGCTCTGCAGAGCAGATCGGATGGTTCCGGTCTGAGATGACGTGATGATTGAAGCTTGACCACTATCAGTGGTTTGGCGGGGCTCAGGAGTGGTCGAAGGTGACTGCTCAAACTCATCCACGGCGTTTCAGCGCCATTCGAACTGTTGCGCTGAAGTCACCGCTGTGGTTGCTCCGCCCCGAGAAGATCACGGAGTCATTGTATGGGGATAGGTCACCTGCTCAAATGTGCACACGCGGGACTTGCATGTGCAACAATGCGGTTATGGGTGAGGTTAACTTTGAAATAGATCGGTCGTATCCTTGAGGGTCATGGTCGGAGACCCTTCGCGTTCTCATTATGAGGTACTAGGGGTCAGCCGAAACGCGACACTGGAAGAGATCCGCACTGCGCATCGCCATCTGGCACAGATGCTGCATCCGGATCACCACGCTGCCGATGCAGAAGCAGAGAGGAACTTTGCTGAGCGTCGAATGCGCGAGGTCAACGAGGCTTGGACAGTCCTGTCTCATAGCGAGCACCGTGCTGAGTACGACCGATTGCTCCATCAGGTGGACGTCCGAAATGCTCCACCGTCGCAACCGTCACCGGCACCACGCCAGCAGCCGGTTGGATTCGACTCTCCGGACATGTCGAATGGGTACCACGGCACCTACATCGATGAGGACGGCCACAAGGTCGACGCCATGTTCTTCGACGTCGAAGACGAGGAATCGGATTCCCGAAGGTCGACTCCGGCCTTCCTCCGACCGTTGCCGATCATCGCGGTTCTGGGTGCTGCGCTCGCGATCTTCTTGTTCACTGCGTATGCGGGGCCTGAAGACAAGAACAACGGTAGGAATTCTGGGACGAAGCCAGCCGTGGCCAAGGACTGCGTTCTGCAACAAGCCGATGGAGTGACTGTGCTTGCTGTTCCCTGCTCGGGGCCAAACGACGGCAAGATCGTCGCCAGGGTGGACTCCGCTGACAAGTGTCCAGTAGGTAGTTCTCCGACACAGGTTGACGCCAAGACGGTCTGTTTCACGCCGACGGTGTCCGTGGCAGGTGCATCAACGGGTGACTGACTGGCAGACGACAACCTGGCATGCGTCGCTGCCGCCCGACTTTTGGGCGTTCGCCGTTGGTCGCTGCTGCGAGTACAGTTTCTGAGCCGACAAAGGTCGGACCGTCGGGCGTATAGCTCAGCTGGCTAGAGCGCTGCCTTCACACGGCAGAGGTCCACAGTTCAAGTCTGTGTACGCCCACCGCACGGGATCCCCGTCTGTTTCGATTGATTCAGCCGGGGATCTCGCCGTTTTCGGGAGTCGATCGCACGCACCGAGATCGCCGTTCATCCCACATTTGTCCCAGATGTGAAATCACTTTCGGCCGGCTTCGCTGCCGGTGGCGAGTGAACCGAGTGAGTCCCTTCGCTCGATTCAGGTCGGCGCAGTCCATTCGCGTTTGTGCGTGTCCACCGAAACGGGACCAGCTGCTCCAACGATCGGATTTTCCCACGGAGCCGGGACCAACTGCACTGGATGAGGGAGGATCAGTCCTGCTGCAGCTGCTCGACGAACACTCCCGTGAGAACATGGATCTGCTCCGGATCGAGGGAGTGTACGTCCAGGCCTTCTCTGAGCATCGAGCGATACGCCACTGTCGGATCTGCGATGACGGTCACTTCTAGGGCGGTGGCCGTCAGATGACCTATTCCCCATAGTGCTCGCGACAGAGAACTCAGGGCGTCCTGGCGCAGAGACCGATTCTCGATCAGCCAGAGCAGGTCGAAGAGATCCGAAGCTGCCTTCGCCCCACGACGGTTGTTCAGCAGCGCGGCTGCTGTCGGGACGGAATCGTCGGTCACGGTATCGATGTCGACTGTCACGCGATGGGCCGTACTGAGGCGCACTGCTACGGCCAGACCGCCGATGAGAGCATGTTGACCGATACCGACGGCGTCGATTTGCGACACCACCGATACCAGTTGCGCCAACTGAGCGTTGGCGCCGAACGTAACGACGGGGCAGTTGGGTTCACCAGACACGGTCGAAGTCATTCGGGTGCCAGTTCTGGAGGATTTCTGCCCCGCGAACACGGTCCTTTGCAAGGTCAAGAGCTGCTACGACTGCGTGCACGACCCCGAAGCTTCCTTGGTGAGCCGTAGCGGTGTGCAGAGCAAGCGGGGTTGGTGCGACTGCAGCGCTGCAAGCGCGATCGGGCCAGTTGGACTCATTACCGAAGCGGGCCTGCAAACGTCGTAGGTCAGCCTGGGAGGATACGTACAGATCGGGTGGTTGATCGGCGAGTATCGGCACTGGCGCCGCGTGCAATGAAGCGGCGACGTCGCTGGTGACAGCAAGTTCTTGTGGAGTGAACATCTCTGGGTCAGGGAGGGATGCCAGAGCGACGCGTTGTGGACTCCACACATCCGCAAGCGCCCAGAAGAGTTCTGGTATCACAGGTGTGTTGTCGTCTCGGGAAAGCGCTGCGTCCTGCAGTTGTTGCTTGGCGGTTGAGATGGTCGAGGGTGAGAGGTTTGCATCCCGTGCCGTTGCACGTACTCCGGGTGGGTTCTGGGGGTTCATCAGGAGCGCCAGGGCCCACGAGACGCCGGCAATTCCACGGATCGGCTGAGTTGGCCGTGGTGCGCTGTCGCGTGGCTGAGGCCGGATGGTCGCTCGGATGAATACCCCGGGTGCTCGGAGGTCCATTTCGCCTCGGCGATCGATCCATGCCCAGCCTTGTGCTTCGAGGAGTTTCCGTGATGTTTCCGGCAGGGCGTCGGCCACCAACAGATCCACCTGGCCTTTGCGGTGAGGTCGCCGACGGTTGCGTAACAATGCTGCGACTCGCTCGGGTGTCGCGACCGTGATCCCGTGGATCTGTAGCGAGACCTCCCCGGAGTCACCTGGGCCCTTGATGACCACTGATTGGTCGCCAGCGCTGTCGGGCGAGTGCCCGTCGAGACTGCCGGCGACTTCGAGGCCGAGTTCGCTGATGGCATCGGCCACGGTCTGGATTGCTTGATCCTCGATGTCAGCGCGGAGCGTTCGCATCAATACATATTCTAACTGTCCTGTGTTCGTTTGCAACAGAACACCGAACAAGCTGAAATCAGGTACACCTACACGTGAGGCGATGCCGATATAGCTTGCTACTACGAACCCGTGGCCCTCAGGGTGGTCAGCCAACGCAGGCTCAACCGACCAGTGCCATGACGCCGTAGACATCGTGGATAGTGGCCTTCGTCTGCGCTCGGTGTGTATTACGGAACCACGCGCTGATCTTCGCTGCCGTCAACCCAGACCGCCTTTCGGAACGTGCCGTCGAGTTGATCGTCGATTCCGACAACGACGTCTATGTGAGTGTTGTGCTGCTATTCCGCATGTTGCGATCATCGAACAGACGCCCATCGCCGTCCCGGCCAGTGGTTGTCCAGACAGGACCGCCGCGTGTTTTGGTGACAGCGGGTGGTCGGGCGGCGAGGACCAGGGTGTCGCCCTAGATTCGGAAGATGGCCCTTTGAGGCCTCGGTGTCACGACAACGAGAATGACAGGCCAGCCGTGGGTATCGCGTCGGGCTGCGGGTCGAAATATGACCCGTGCGTGATCATCACTGCTTCGATCGACTCTGCTCCGACCAGTACTACTTCGTAGCCGTGACCGAGGTATTTGATCTCGGTTTCTGCGTATACGGCCATTGCTTCATCGACATCGTCGAACTGCTGGTGGGATTCCAGATGGCGTGCCTTGAGGTTGTACACGAGCAGGAAGTAGACGGTCGTGTCTGATTCGCCAGCCATGGTCACAGCATACTGACTGTGGCTCATGAAGGCTCCTCGGGACCCAGTGGCCCATAACGAACTTCGAGCATTTGTCCACCCCAGGGGTGCAGATTCAGACCCAAGGTCCATGGTGAATCGTCGCCCTCATCCAAGGCTTGGACTCTGGTTCCGAGGTTGATGAAAAAGTCCGCAATTGGGGAAGGAGCCTCGCCAGCCTTCAGCTCGATTTCGATCTCTCGGCTGACGTGCTCTGATAGCTCCGCCCAGAAGTGTTGATGGGTAGTCCGCAGCTGGACCTCGACCAGGCGTTCGTTGTACTTCACCAGCAGGTGCATCGCCCTGTATCCCGATGACCGCGGCGTCGTGATGTAGTCCGATGTGGCTTGGGCGATTACGACACCGCTGGTACGAGTGTTGTCGATATTCCAGGTCTTCTCGATGTGGTGTTGCAACCGTCGCAAGCTCGCAACGTCCGGCACGACAACTCGGACACCGGCGATGTCTTGCATCGTCGAGAGCCTCGTGGTCGTAGGTCGGGCCAGCTTCTGGATGATCCGCTCGAGTCGCTTCTGTCGCTGCGTTGGTCGCGCTGCTATTCCGCACGTTGCGATCATCGAACGGAGACCCATCGCTGCCCCGGTAAGCGGCTGACCATACTGGGCACGCCACGCCTGGACCGTGGCCACTGACTCTCGAAGCCGATCGTCAGCCATCGCGTCGGCGAGTGCCCCACCGTCACGGACGAACCTCTTCAAGGTGTCACCGGCCTTGTCGGCCTTGCTCTTCGAAGGAACGTCCATCTCTCAAGCCTACGCTGACGGTTCCGTCATTTGTCCTGATGCGATGGGTTGCAGTGCCCCATGCCGTGGAGGCCGAGCCGTGCTACACGCGGATGTAGCCCGTGGCGCGGTCGGAGTCCGCGCTACCGGTTCTCGGTGAGGACGAGGTTCACTCTGCCTCGAGTCGCGGTTCCCGCAGTGCTGCGAACTCGAGCGCCGCGTGGACATGATCGGTGGTGAGCTCGGGGAACTCGGTGATGATCTCGTCTGCCGACATTCCACCGGCAAGGTATTCGAGCACGTCGTAAACAGTGATCCTGGTGTCGACGAAGCGTGGCTTCCCACGCCGGACGCCCGGGTGGGAGTCGATGAGCGCGTTGAGATCCATTTCGAAAGCGTACCGGGGCTCCCTGCGGATGTCTCCGGACCTTCGAATTAGATCAGCCGCCCGCATGGCGTGTGATGGTGCCAACTCGGTCGATGGCCCGATCGGAGGAGACAACGTGACCCATGTCCGTGCTCTCGGCGCAGATGACGGAGTTCGTTAGATACAGCGCCGACGCAGCCGTGAGATACGCGGTGGCGCGTTTTGCCATCTCTACCGGGTCTTCGACCAGGTGACGGACGACGGTGTTGAGGTCTAAGAACGCGCTTACCGTGGCGTCGCCGCCCGACGCTTGTACGTGGGGCGGATGACTTCATCTGACGCGACCCAGCGTTTGGCGACGGAAAGCGAAATGGTGCTGGCCAACGAGTCGAACTTCGGAGTCCGTGCGAGTGCGGGTCGGTTGTCCGCGGCGCGACATCGATGCGCAACAGGTCCGGCCCGACCAATCGCTCACCTTGAATTTGTCTTGGAGTTGCTGACTATCACCGCCGCCGGGCGAGTTCAGCCGTTGATGCATGAAGCTGAGGGTGGCGAAGTGGGGGGTTGTTGTGTCATTCCGCTTGGAGAGTTCGCCGACGGGCTGGTGTGCAGTGAACTCGGGATGGAGTTCGACTCTCGGCACATCGAGAAGACATGGCATGCGCGCCATATGGTTGCAACGCCATGGAGCGGGAATGGGTCGCGGCGATCGCGCTGGCGTCGAAAGCTGAATCAAGACCGTTTCGGGCGTGGGTCCAACTTGTCCAACCCCGACCTCATGGTGACGTTCGCTCAGATGTTCCCCGACAGGGAGATTGTGGCCTCTCTGGGGCCACAATCGAGTTGGAGGCAGCCGGTAGGTCATCAGAGTTCAGTTGCTCGAGACTCTTCCGCAACACTCTGCTGTTCTCTAGTTAGGCGTCAGTTTCGGTCGGATCGTTGGGCGCTGCGCCTGTGCAATCGCAACAGATGGTGCCAGCAATGTAAATGTAGATGCAATGCCGACCACCAAAGCCTATGGAGGGCATTGGCTACGTCGGTTTGGGTGAGACCAAGGCCTTGGTGAAGCACTTGAAGCTCTCTGCTCATTTGGCCATTGTTCGTGAAAGACTGAAGCAGGTTCTGGTGGATCTGAGCCGGCTTGGTTCGTCGTCTGTGCTCGTTTATGGACCGATGCGTCGGATGGTTTCGACTCGGTCGATGGAGCGGTCGAATGAGGCGACTTGGTTCACGCCTGTGCTTTCGGCACAGGCGACCAGGTATGCCTCGGCGAAGTCGAGGCGGTCGTTCTCGTAGACCTCAATGGCCCGTAACAGGAGTGCCGGGTCCACCGTGATAATTGAACGCATCGCTATGAGGGATCGCATTGTTGTGTCGATCTGGGCCCGTGGCGCTTCGTAGAACGACTCCAACACGTACACGGTTTCTGCGACGACGAGGTCTGTGAGATAGAGCTCCGATGCTGCGGTGAGATACGCGGTGGCGCGCTCTGCCATGTCGGATGGGTCACCCGTCAAGTGTCGGATGAGAATGTTGGTGTCTACGAACGCCCTCATCGTCGGGTCATAGCCCGGCGAGCGTGTGTTGTTCGGATGATGTCGTCCCACGCGACGTTTCGTTTCGTGGCGGGAACCGAGATCGTGCCGGCCAACGACAGGAACTCCGGTGTTCGGGCGAGTAGGGCACGGTTGCCCTCGACACGGAACACCACTTCGTCTCCCGCGTCGATTCCAAGTGCCTCGCGCACGGCCTTTGGGATGGTGATCTGTCCTTTGGAACTCAGTCTCGCAGCGACTTCCATTGTGATCTCCTTACATATTGATATATGTAAGGATAGTCGTAGCTGGGGCCGGAGTGCTGTCGTACACAGGTCGGACTGAGCACACCGTGGGCCGCACAGCCCTTGGTTCACGATTCCCTCTCCTTGTGCCATGGCGCATCCACGGCACGTCGAGAGGGCCGTTCTGGTTCCTTCAGTAGTTCTGGCCGTTGCTCCGGGGGCCGCAGCGGCGAGCAGTGAGGGGATTGGTCCCCGGGGTGATTCACGCGGTCGTAGGTCATTATTCGGATCGGTACGCGAGTGCATTGAGGGGATGATTCAGGAATATTTCGAAAGATATCGACGGAATGTGTTCGAATAACTATCATGTTCTGTTGTCAGCGGAGATCAGTTATTATCAGAACGGTTAACGAGTGGATGTCGCGATGAATCAAGACTCACCTGAAAGCGAAGTTGAGGTCCTTCGCCGAGGGGTGGCCGCAGTCGCCGAACGCTTGCCGGACCGTTGGGGTGCCAAGTTGTTGTCAGAACCGGGATCGCGTGCTGATGCGCTAATGGAAATCCGAGATGCGGCTGGAGATCGAGCAACGCTTGTCGTCGAGGCTAAGCGGCTCGTAGCTGGACGAGACGTTGCTTCGATTCGGACGCAGATCGAGGTGTCGATGCAGCGACTCGGGGCCTCGGGAGGTCTCGTTGCCGCTCGCTACCTGTCCGCCCAAGTTCGGTCCAAACTTGCCGAGGTTGGCCTTTCCTACGTGGATGCCACCGGCAACGTACGGGTCGAGCTGAGCCGGCCGGGCCTGTTCCTGTCCGATCGTGGCGAAGATCGAGATCCGTGGAGGGGACCGGGGCGCCCGCTAGGCACACTAAAGGGCGAGCCCGCTGCCAAGATCGTGCGGGCGCTCGTCGACTTTGGGCGCACATGGAGAATGCGTGAATTGGCTGAAGTGTCGAAATCATCGACGGGTGCGACTTATCGCGTTGTCGAGTTCCTCGAACGAGAAGGCCTGGTAACCCGAGATTCTGATGGACGGGTCGACGTTGATGACTGGGCTGGGATCCTTCGGAGGTGGAGTGACGACTACGGATTCAGTCGCACCAACCAGGTCACGCGTTGGATTGCACCGCGGGGCCTCCCGGCGCTCCGCGAACGGCTTGCGTCCGGTAGAGACTCAACTCGTTACGCGGTGTCGGGAACGATCGCCGCTGCCGAATGGGCCGCACACGCGCCGGCTCGGGTTGCGATGATCTACACGGACGATGTGATGAATGTTGCCGCCGAGTGGGGTCTGCGACCGACAGACGTCGGTGCGAACGTGTTGCTCGCAGAACCCAAGTACGAGGTTGTCCTGGAGCGATCTTCGCAAAGTGAGGATGGACTTCGAGTTGCTGCACCATCCCAGGTCGTGACCGATCTGATGACCGGACCCGGTCGCAACCCGAACGAGGCAGAGGAACTGCTCGAATGGATGAAGACCAATGAGCAGTCCTGGCGACGCTGACGGTCTCCTCGTCGCTGCGCGGTCCGCTCTGCTCGATGTCCTGGACGCGCTCGGGGTCTATCGAGACTCTGTGGTCGTGATCGGAGCTCAGGCCATCTATCTAAGGACCGTAGGTTCCGCCGTGGCTGTGGCTGAGATGACCAAGGACAGCGATATCGTCATCGATCCTCGTCGCCTCAGAGACTCTCCGCTTGTCGAGGACGCCATGTTCCGTGCCGGTTTCAGCCGTGATCCGAAGAACCAGCCCGGTGCGTGGCTCAACGCTGCTGGAGTGCCCGTCGATCTCATGGTCCCCGAGGACCTGGCGGGGGGAGGCGGAAAATCAGCGCGAGGTGCCCGTATCCCACCTCACGACAAACGGACGGCACGACGCGCACGCGGCCTCGAGGCTGCCGTCGTAGACAACGAGTGGATGGTGGTCGGTGCGCTCAGCGGCAAGGACAACCGCCGGTTCGACGTGCGAGTTGCTGGACTTGCGGCATTGGTGGTCGCCAAGGTTCACAAGATCGCTGAAAGGATCGAAGACTCACCCGGACGCCTCGTCGACAAGGACGCCCACGACCTGGATCGCATATTGGTTCATGAACCGACTAGATCTCTTGCCACTGACTTCCAGCGGCTACTCGCTGACGATCTCGCCGGACAGGTCACCCAGGATGCACTCGGGATGCTCGAGGATCATTTCGCCACCGGCCCGGAATCGCTCGGCTCAGTTATGGCTGGTCGGGCCGAAATCGGAGTTGGTGAACCCGAGACCGTCGCGCTTCAGACCTCGATCTTGGCAGCGGAATTGATCGAGATTCTCGAAGCACAAGGCGGCTTGTGATTGTGATGGCAAGGAACACCGCTCTGAGCCGTGGTTGAGGCCGCGGGAGTTCAGGATGCCCTCTCCTTGCGCCATGGCGTATCCATGGCACAAGTGCTGATGTCACTGGTGGCAACTGGCATTCGAAAACCCCGGGATGCCAAGGGTTTTCGTCCGTGGACTTGTGCGGAAATCTGTCAACGTCGCCTCCACACGGCAGCGATCCACAGTTCAAGTTGGTTGGCGGTGCCAATCCATCACGCGGATTTCTCGTCTGATTCTCATCACCATCAGTAAGACGGTCCAGCGGCGGCCGGGAGTGGCCACCGGCAGCGACGGCGGTTGTGCTCGATCTGGTGCTCAGGGATCAAGGACTTCAACCGCACAGGTGATTGTTGGTGCCGCGGCCAACTTCTGGCGGACAGTGAGCAGGGAGCACCTGAGCCGCTCTGGGAGAGTGACGTAGGCCGCATCGTGGGCCGTCACGTTCGATCACAACTCTAGTTCTCGGCGCATCGGTGACAGGGTGGGATAGCGGAGTCAGATCGACCAATGAGCGAACCGAATCGAGTCGCGAAACACGCCATTCCATGCAGGCTCAGCCCTCTTGATCGCGGATCGCCTGCTTCAACGCGCTGCTAGTGTCCTGGTTTGCGTAGCAACTATTCCGACGCGGAAACAGCGCATTGGTGTTATGCGCTGACACCGATCCAGTGTCCAACAACCATTGGAAGTGACCTTAGGGGTGGCAGTGGAAGACGAGCATCTGAGTGACGCCGATGCCTTTACCGTGATGATGGAGGACGATCCGGTCCTTCGATCCACAATTGTTGTCGTAGCAACGCTCGACCAGATCCCTGACTGGGACAGGTTGGTCGAACGGGCGGAACGGGCCACCCGGCTCGCTCCCAATTTCCGGCGACGGCTGGACCTTGGCGGGCCGCCGTTCGCACAGCCCCGTTGGATCGGCGATCCGCATTTCGATCTCTCTTGGCACATGCGTCGAGTGGCTGCTCCCGAGCCACGCACACTCGACACGGTTCTCGACTTCGCCCAGATCACCGGCATGACAGCGTTCGATCCGATCAGGCCGCGCTGGGAGTTCACGCTCTTCGAAGGCCTGGCAGATGGTGGAGCGGCTTTCGTGCTCAAACTCCACCACGCGCTCACCGATGGCATCGGTGGGATCCAACTCGCTGAACATCTGGTTGACCTCGAGCGTGAACCGGGTCCCCTTGGTGAGATGCCGCCCGAGCCGGAGGATCCATCGGGCGATCTGATCGAGACCGGAGTCAGTGCCGCCCGTTTCGAGGCCGCCAGGTTCTGGGGCATTACCCGCAACGCTGCGGTAGCCATTCCGTCATTCGGTTGGCAGATCGTTCGCCACCCCATGAGTATCTGGGGTGAAGCGGCACGCAATATTCGTTCGACGGTCAGGTTCGTCCAACCTGTGACGAAGACAGCGTCGCCGATCATGACCGACCGTCATTTCTCCTGGCGTTATAACGCGCTCGATGTTTCCCTCGATGATCTCAAAGCGGCCGCAAGGGCGGCGTCGGGCACGTTGAACGACGCGTTCCTGGCCGGGATCTCGGGCGGGTTGGCCAGATACCACGCCAGTCACGAGTCCTCTGTCGAAGAGGTTCGTGTCACGCTTCCGATCAGCTTGCGTGAAGAGGGGGACAAGTCCGGCGGGAACCGAATTTCGCTGGTGCGGGTGACGA
The DNA here is from genome assembly GCA_020439285.1 of Microthrixaceae bacterium. Taxonomy (GTDB): domain Bacteria; phylum Actinomycetota; class Acidimicrobiia; order Acidimicrobiales; family Microtrichaceae; genus JAGQSZ01. The sequence goes on along the minus strand of JAGQSZ010000024.1, from coordinate 2,183 downwards.
TCCCCGTCGGTGAACACGAACCGATCAAGCGCATGGAACTGATAGGGGAGACGATCGACAGATGGCGTTCTGAGCCGGCGTTGCCGCACTCGGAGACCATCGCCGGAGTTCTCAACCTGATGCCGTCCGCGGTGATAGGCGGCATGCTCAAGCATGTTGACCTCGTTGCCTCGAACGTCCCGGGATTCAACTTCGACATCTTCTTGTCCGGCGCTCGCCTGACCGGGTTCTGGGTATTCGGTCCGACCATCGGATCCGCCGCGAACGTGACGCTCATGTCTTATGCGGGTCGGTGCTACATCGGAGTCAATACAGATGGCGGCGCGATTCCCGATAATGACGAGTTCATGAAGTCGCTCAGGGCAGGATTCGACGAAGTGATCGGGCTTGCTGGCCAGACTGAGGCCAAGCCCACAGCCAAGACTGCTGCAAAGCCGACCGCGAAGCCCGCGGCCAAGAAGGCAACTGCTACCAGTAAGCGAAAAGCGCAGCAGAAACGACCCGCGTAGAGCCTCAGCTATCTGCCACTGCCCGTCGGCAACTTTGCTAGACGCTGAGTTCGTAGTGGCCACAGCATGAGGTCGGACAACACGGTCAGGAGTGCCGGTGAACAGTGAGGGACAACGAACAAAGCCGACAGTTGATCCGCTCTCCAAGGATGATCAGTCAGTAGGCGCGTCGCTGAACCCGAAGCCGCGGGTACCGCAGTTGTCCACCACATTGGCCACGTTCAGCAACGATCCCGTCGATTGGCCCCGAATCCTCGACATTGCACGTGCTTCCGACAGAGCCGGGATCGACCGTCTCTTGGTCTCTGACCACGTGGTGTTCGGCGAACAACTCGAGGACTACGCCCGACCTGAGCTGGGAGGGAAACTAGGTGGTCAGCAACCAACAGGGCCCGATGGCCACTGGCTGGAACCCATCACAGTGCTGGCTGCGCTGGCCTCCGCTACGACCAGAGTCCGCCTTGGGACCAACATCCTGCTCGCTGCATTGCGACGACCGGTGGTATTGGCAAAGTCGTTAGCGACACTCGATGTGATCTCGAATGGCCGGATAGACCTTGGAGTCGGGGTCGGGTGGCAGAGCGCCGAATACGAAGCTGCCGGCCTTCCGTTCAAACAGCGAGGTCAGTACCTCGATCACACCTTGGGTGTCCTGTCCGCTCTCTGGAGCGAGCCGGCCGTAAGCGTTCACGACGACCTCCTCGACTTCGACGGTATTCATGCGATGCCCAAACCTGTTCAGGCTGGCGGTGTACCAATCTGGGTCAGTGGTCGAGTCAACCGTCGGGTGGCTCGCCGGCTGGCGCGGTTCGGTTCGGGTTGGATCCCGTGGGGAGAGGCCGCTTCCGACCTGGTTCCCGCGATCGCAGAAATGCGTGAACTAGTAGCGGCTGAAGGTGGGGACCTCGATTCGTGCCAAGTCGCTGGAAACGTCGCTCGTGTCGCGACCTCATCAGGGGGTATTGATCTCGATGCGACGATGTCGGCTGTGCCAAGACTCGTTGCAGCAGGCGTCACCGACCTACGAATCTCGCTCCCGATGCACTCCGATATGGGTATGACCGAGAGCGGGTTCGTTGAAGCAGTTGAAGCATTTCGAGCAGTGACAGCATCGTCGGAATCATCGACATGACTTTGATGACGTCCGTTGCTCTACACGATGGGATCTGAACAATGGAGAAGTTGATCCAGCTGTTGTGGCGCAGCGACGACCACGACGAGGTTTCCCACCGGGAACACATGGTGGGCGAGATCGCACCGATGCTCGCTGCCGACGTTGAGCGGGTCGAGCATCTGGATGTGTTGACCGGTGACACGTCGCTTGAAATCCCCGCACCTCCGGTACAGCTCGGACTCGGCCCGCAACTGGCGTCGGTGGTCACAATCTGGCTTGGCAGTATCGACGATCGCGGTCCGATCATCCCTGCGTTGCAAAGTGCTCCTGGAACCACAGGCAAGGTTGACCAGTACCTGGTGACCGAGTCAGTTCCACAGCCGTCAACAGCGGAGCGCGATTGGCCACTCGGGACACGGACACCGGGAGTGACGCTGTTCTCGTGGTTCCCCAAACCGGACCGCCTGACAGATGGCGAGTTCTTCCACGGCTGGCATGACATCCACACGCCGAGCACGCCAGGTCTGCATCCGCTGCGTGTCGAATACGTCCGCAACAGT
>JAGQSZ010000256.1 GCA_020439285.1 Microthrixaceae bacterium | reverse complement strand
CACCGGGGCTGAACTGCTCCGCCTTATCGCGCAGCACCCCGACATGCGTCTGGCATTTGCTACAGGTGAAACCCAGGCAGGTGAAGCTGTCGGCTCTCTATATCCGAGCCTCGCGTCGGCGTACGGAGATCTCCGCTTCGATCCATGGACCCCGACACTGTTGGATGAACGCGAAGTCGATGTTGTCTTCGTTGGGCTTCCACACGGCAAGAGTCAGTCTGTCGTGCCGGATCTCCTCGACCGGGTTCGGCTGGTTGTCGACCTTGGAGCCGACTTTCGGCTGAAGAATCCATCTGACTACCCACGTTGGTATGGCCAGGAGCATACGAAACCGGACCTTCTGGACCGGTTCGTCTATGGCGTGCCCGAGTTCCACCGGGAACAAGTCGTGGGCGCCGATGCCATCGCAACCCCCGGTTGCTACCCGACGACAGCATCTTTGGTGATGCGTCCGCTGGCCAAGGCCGGGGTGATCGCCTTGGACCGGGTGATTGTGGATGCAGCCTCGGGCGTTTCCGGTGCTGGTAGGCCCCCGAAGCCGAACACCACGTTCTGTTCGGTCGACTCCGACTTCACGGCGTATGGCCTGCTCGATCATCGGCACACTCCAGAAATAGAGATGAACATCGGTGCAACGGTTCTGTTCACTCCGCACCTGGCCCCGATGAGCCGTGGAATCCTAGCGACCTGTTACGCCCAACCAGCCGTGGATGGGCTCACCACGGACTCGCTGCTCGAGATTCTCCGCTCCGAGTATGCCGAGAGTCCCTTCATCGTGGTCTCTGATCAATCTCCTTCGACCAAAGCAACGCTCGGATCCAACTCCGCGCATATGACCGCCCGGTTCGATGAGCGCACCGGCACCGTGATCGGCATCTGTGCATTGGACAACCTGGGCAAGGGAGCCTCGGGTGCAGCAATCCAATGCGCCAACCTGTCTCTCGGTCTTGAAGAAACCGCCGGACTACAGATTGCAGGTACCTACCCGTGAGTTTCATCGTTTCTGATGGGTCGGACCCAGTCGCCACAGTGCAGATTCTTCTCGAGGCGTTGCCGTACATAGAGGAGTTCCGGGGCACTGTCGTGGTCGTCAAGTTCGGCGGCAACGCCATGGTCAGCCCCGAACTGTTCGCTGATTTCGCCAAAGACATCTTCCTCATGCACCGCATAGGTATTCGACCCGTGGTCATCCACGGCGGGGGACCACAGATCGGTCACTGGCTCGAACGCATCGGCAAAGAGAGCGAGTTCGTAGACGGCCGCAGGGTCACCGATGCAGAGACTCTCGAGATCGCCCAGATGGTTTTGTTGGGCAAGGTCAACTCACAGATCGTGACTGCATTGAACGCGTTCGGTCCCGTGGCTGTCGGGCTGTCGGGAACCGATGCGACGATGCTCGAAGTTGAACCCCATGGTGATGCACTCGGATTCGTCGGTTCGGTCACAAAGGTGAATCCGGCGTTGGTCAACCGGACCCTTGCTAATGACATGATCCCGGTCGTGGCAACTATCGGTGCCGACTCAGAAGGTCAGATCTACAACATCAACGCTGACGACGCCGCAACAGCAATCGCTCAGGCGCTCGGTGCCGAGAAACTCATCTTCTTGAGCGACGTGCCCGGTGTTCTACGTGACGTCGACCAGCCAGAATCACTGATCAACAAGTTGACCGTCGACGAGGCGCTCGACCTGATCGAGGACGGAACCATCGCCGGTGGCATGGTGCCCAAGGTGCTCGGATGCATCTCCTCACTTGAACACGGCGTCGGATCTGCGCACCTGATCGATGGACGCGTCCCTCACGTGTTGCTATTGGAACTACTCACGAGCGCCGGTGTCGGCACGATGATCATGAAGGGAACGAGGTGAGCCAAGTGAACCACCTGATGAACACATACCGCCCGCCGGCTGTGACCTTCGTGCGCGGGCGGGGATCGCTGTTGTGGGACGACCAGGGCCGCGAGTATCTCGACTTGTTGTCGGGGCTTGCCGTCACTTCACTCGGACACAGCCACCCCCGTGTTGCACAGGCCCTAGCTGCCCAGTCTCAGAAGCTGCTGCACGTTTCCAACTTGTTCGGCAACGAACACAACGAGCCCCTGGCTGCAACGATCGACTCGCTCCTCGGAGGAGGCGGGAAGGTCTTCTTCGCCAACTCAGGTGCTGAATCAAACGAATGCGCGATCAAACTCGCACGCCGGTTCGGCGGTCGCGGAAGACACGTCGTCGTGTCTGCCTATGGCAGCTTCCATGGCCGCACCCTCGCCACCCTCCATGCCACCGGACAGCCCGAAAAGCATGAGGCCTTTCAACCGCTCCCCGAAGGCTTCCGCCACGTCGCATTCAACGACATCGAAGCGCTTGAGTCTTCTCTCGATGAGACCGTTGCAGCGGTCCTCCTCGAAGTCGTCCAAGGCGAAGGCGGAGTCAACCCGTTGAGCGAAACATATCTTCGTGCCGTCAGGGAGATGTGTGACGACCGAGGGATCTTGCTCATGTTCGATGAGGTCCAGACCGGTCTCGGCCGGTGCGGTGAATGGTTCGCCCATCAAGCATCAGGCGTGTCGCCGGATGTCGTCACGATGGCGAAGGCTCTCGGAAACGGTGTGCCCATCGGTGCCTGCTGGGCACGGGCCGAGGTTGCTGATGTGTTCGAACCCGGTGACCATGCAACTACCTTCGGCGGCCAGCCCCTTGCTGCTGCGGCTGCACGGGCCGTGCTTGAAGTGATGATCGAAGAAGACGTCCCATCTCGAGCACATGCAGCCGGATCAAAATTCACTGCCGAACTGTCGCAGATCCCCGGTGTCGTAGGTGTCCGCGGTGCCGGACTGCTGATCGCAGTCGAGCTCGACACCGACGCCTTGGGCTGTGGCGCAGCCGAGATCGCAGTCGAACTCCTCGAGGGTGGGGTCGTGGTCAACGCAGTCTCACCGACGGCTCTACGTCTCGCCCCGAGTCTGTTGATAACCGATGCAGAGATCGATCGAGCCGTCCAAGCGATCTCAGAAGCACTTGCCGTGAAGGCTTCAACCAAAACACAGAATGGAGCCGACTCGTGAAGCGAGATCTACTCGATGTCGATGATCTGAGCCGAGACGAACTAGAACGCGTACTCGATCTTTCGCTCGTCAAGGATCACGCGACCCCACTTGCTGGATGTGGCGCTGCACTGCTGTTCGAGAAGCCGTCGGCACGGACCCGAGCGTCAACCGAGATGGCCGTTGTTCAACTCGGTGGGCATCCCGTCACCCTCAAGAACGACGAGATCGGAATCGATACACGTGAACCGGCCGAGGATCTGGCACGTCTGTTCTCGGGGTATGTGAGCTTCATCGGAGCACGTGTATTCGCACATTCGAAGATCGAACGCCTTGCAGCCAACGCAAGCATTCCGGTGATCAATCTCCTCTCCGATGACTCGCATCCGGTCCAGACCTTGGCAGACCTGCTCACGATCCGCAGCGAGTTCGGAACAACTCAGGGAATACGGGTCGCATACGTCGGCGACTCGAACAACGTCGCAAGGTCACTAGCTATTGGTTGTTCACTACTGGGGTTGGACTGTGTGGTGTCGAGTCCCGACGGGTACACGTTCTCCAAGAAAGATCTGGATCACCTCGGCGTGGTCGGAGCGATCCCCGAGCAAATCTCCGATCCTCACCACGCCGTCGCCGATACGGATGTCATCTACACCGATGCTTGGTACTCGATGGGACAAGAGGAGGAACA
>JAGQSZ010000255.1 GCA_020439285.1 Microthrixaceae bacterium | reverse complement strand
CCAACATGGGCATCAAAGTCGAGTTCGAATCGGTTTCTGTTCCTGCCGGAGACAACCGCGGCGGGTTGATCCTCTCCCAGACCCCGATAGCTGGAACGGCCATCGACAAAGGCGCGACGATCAACGTCACGATCGGTGTCGCTCCGACCCCGCCGCCGACGTCGACCACGACCACGACTGTGGCTGGTGGCGGCGACTGATTTCGGATCCGGTCCGACGACAGGAGCATCAGATGAAAGACTCGTCATCTCCTCAAGGTTCCGTCAGGGTCTTCACGGGTGGTTCGACAACGCCCACCGTCCACACCATCGACGAGATCACTGATCTGCTTGCCGATAGCTCCAACACCATTTGGGTGGACCTCGACAGTGACTCGAGAGAGCAACTGCATCGGCTGGCCCCGATTCTGGGTATCCATGACCTCGCGGTCGGCGACGCACTCGGACCTCATCAGCGTCCCAAGCTGGACACCTACCCGGGTCATCTCTTCCTGGCATGCCACGACGTGAACCTAGACGTGGTCACGGGGACCATGACGGTCGAAGAGATCGACACTCTCATCGGTGAGCGTTGGATTGTGACGGTCCGCTCAGGTCCCGCCATCAATACGGATGCCATTATCGACCGGTGCTCGATCGTCCCCCACAACGGGCATGGAACAGCAGCATTCATCGTCTACGCAATGTTGGATCAGCTTCTCGAGAGCTACTTCGATACAATCGAGACCTTTGACGACTACTACGACGACGTGGCGGAGGAGATCTTCAGCGAGCATCCTCTTGAACCGCAAGAGCAGCATCATTGGTTCCTGATGCGCCAGTCACTCATCCGATTCCACCGGCTGGCCTTTCCTCTGCGGGAGGCCATCGCAGCGCTGATGCGTGATGTGCATGGGCTGAACAGTCCCACGATCCAACCCTATTTCCAGGACCTCTACGATCACGTTCTGCGGATCTCGGAGTCGACTGATTCGCTGCGCGATCTGGTTTCCACCATCGTTGAGACCAACTTGAGTCTGCGTGACTATCGCCAGAACCAGATCATGAAGAAGGCGACGAGTTGGGCGGCGATCGTGGCGATTCCGACTCTGGTGACCGGCTTCTACGGAATGAACGTCAAGTTCCCGAGCGAGTCCACTACCTGGGGTACCTGGGTCGCAGTCGCCTTGATGGTCGTTACATCAGTCGCTCTGTACATGCAGTTCAAACGCCGCGACTGGCTCTAGGTCCGGGCAGCTTGGCTGTCACAGCGCATACGTACCATCTGGACCATGGACATCGTGTTGTTGTGTGTGGGCCTGTTGGCGGGGCTCGTCCCTGGTTTGTGGTTCGGAATTCGTGCCACCAGAACGCTCGATAGCGAACGTGAATCCCACCGTCTGACGGCGGCGCAGGCCTCTGCAACAGAGGCCGATCTGCGAGTCGAGTTGGCACAGGCCCAAGCGTCCGCATCCAATGACGCTCAGATGATCGACGCGTTTCGATCGCTATCGTCACAGGTGCTAGCTGACCAGAGCCGCCAACTCCTGCAGCTCGCCGAATCCAAATACGGGGCCTTGGTGTCAAGCACCGACATGGTCCTCGGCACTCATACCCAAGCCGTGGACGCGGGCCTGAAGAACCTCGAATCGAAACTGGAGTCCATCGAAGCCCAGCGTGTCGCCTCGGCCGCTCAACTCGGAACCATGGTCGACCAACTCACTGTTGCAACGGGTCAGACCCGTGCCGAGGCAGCCAAGTTGGCTTCGGCGCTCAGCGACAACCGGGTCAGGGGTACTTGGGGAGAGGTCCAGTTGCGCCGGGTTCTCGAGCTCGCCGGGCTCACCCGGCACGTCGATTTCAACGAGCAACGGACCGTCAATGCTGGTGATTCCACCGGGCGCCCAGATGTCGTAATTCCCCTGCCGAGCGGGCACTGCGTAGTAATCGACTCCAAGGTTCCCCTCGACAGCTACCTGCAGGCAGTTGATGCCACGGACACGAGCGCCCGCGAGTCGTTCCAACTCCAGCACTCCAAGGCCGTCGGTGCTCACGTCAAGGCACTGTCATCACGCGATTACGCGCGGATGGTGGATGGTTCGGTCGATCTGGTGTTGATGTTCCTGCCGGGCGAGCCATTCCTGTCCGCGGCCCTGGACGCCGATCCGTCGCTGTTCGAGACGGCGGCCGATCGGGGTGTCTATCTGGTGACACCGTCGTCGCTGGTTCCGTTGTTACGGGGAATCGCCCTTGGTTGGCGTGAACGACAGTCCGAACAGGCCGCGGCCGAGATCCACCAACTCGGTGTCGAGCTTCATGACCGCATCGCTGTGTTTGCCGAGCACTACGCGAAGATCGGCCTCAACCTCGACAGAACGGTTCGAGCGTTCAACGATTCAGTTGGTTCGCTCGACAAGCGTGTGCTGTCTACTGCACGCAAGCTCTCCGAGCATGGAGCTGGTTCAAGTCGTACGGTGCCAGAACTCTCCGACGTCGAATCGAGTGCGCGTCGTGTTCCGATCACCACCGCTGATCCGAATGCCGCTGAGCTGTCAGTGTCCGCAGATGGCGAGGAAGTTTCCGACCATGTCCAAACCGCGATCGGTCAGGACTGACTCGGGGTGGAATTGAACACCTTCCAAGGGAGCCGACTTGTGACGTAGTCCCATCACCAGCCCGCTCTGTGTCGTGGCGGTCACCGATAGCTCGTCGGGGATCGTTGCCGAATCCACGATCAGCGAGTGATAACGGGTCACCTCGAGCGGCGTGGGGATGCCTTCGAAGATCCCCTCACTGTCGTGGATCACCTCACTGGTCTTGCCGTGGACGATCTCTGGAGCCCGCACCACCGACGCCCCGAAAACCTCGCCTATGCACTGCATGCCCAAGCAGACACCAAGAATGGGCACCGAATCGTGGAGTTCACCGATGATCTGATTCGACAACGTGGCCTGCTCGGGTCGTCCCGGCCCCGGGCTGATGAGTATTCCGTCCGGGGCGATCTGTCGGACCTCGTCAAGATCGATCGAACCTTCCCGGTGCACGATCGGTTCAGCCCCCAACTGCCCGATGTATTGGACGAGGTTGTAGACGAAGGAATCGAAGTTGTCGATGACGAGAATTCGTGCGGGCACCTCCGAAGCGTAGAACAGGCTGAGCCGGGCTCCTTTTCGTATTCTCACCATCGGCGACCGAGTCGTTCAACGACATCAGCGTAAGTGTCTATTCTCTTGCAATGGCAGATCCGGGAAATCCGAGCACTGACACTGATTCCGAGGGGTCCGAAGCTTCAAAGGTAAAGCCCAAGGCCACATCTCGACGTGTGACTCCGCCGAAGACGAAGAACGCACAGTCGGCCCGCTATACGGCCAAGGGAACCAATTCACAGCATCAAGGCCCTTCACCCCAGTGGGTACCGATCCTGATGTTCAGCCTCTGGGGACTCGGACTGCTGGTAATCATCCTCAACTACATGACGGTTCTACCCGGAGCCACCGCCACTGCCAGCGGTTGGTATCTCATCGCAGGCCTCGTCGCTCTGTTGGCCGGGATCATCGTCGCCACCCAGTACCGCTGAATACGGCGCCGCTGAACAACGCTGCGCCGGTTCAACCCGCCGACGCTAGGCCGAGGCCGAAGCCGATCACAGGCCGGCTGGCTAAATCTTCTTGATCAGTTCCACGAACTGCAGGTCATCGCGAAGCGGCACGCCGAAGCGTTCATCTCCGTACGGGAAGGGCGCAACCCTTCCGGTTCGTACAAAGCCTT
>JAGQSZ010000254.1 GCA_020439285.1 Microthrixaceae bacterium | reverse complement strand
CCCATGTCGAGCGCCCAGATTGTCGCGCCCTGGATCGGCTTCGGGACGTCGCCCTCGGCGAGCATCGCCGCCAAACCCTCGACGATCGCGGTCTTGCCGACGCCGGGCTCGCCGACGAGCACCGGGTTGTTCTTGGTGCGGCGAGAGAGCACCTGCATGATCCGCTCAGTCTCGCGTTCGCGACCGATCACCGGATCGAGCTTTTTCTCTCGTGCGAGTTGTGTGAAGTTGCGGCCGAACTGATCGAGAACCAGCGAGCCCGATGGGGTGTCGGTGGAGCCGCCTCCGGTGGTCGCCTTCTCTCCGCCCTGTGGAGCCTGCCCCGAACCCGGGTAGCCCGACAGCAACTGGATGACCTGTTGGCGGACACGCGACAGATCAGCGCCCAGCTTCTGGAGCACCTGGGCAGCGACGCCCTCACCTTCGCGGATCAGACCCAACAGAATGTGTTCGGTACCGATGTAGTTGTGACCGAGTTGCAGAGCCTCACGCAATGAGAACTCGAGCACCTTCTTCGCACGAGGCGTAAAAGGGATGTGGCCAGATGGCGATGAACCACCCTGACCGATGATTTCCTCGACCTGTTGACGAACCGCTTCGAGCGAGATGCCGAGCGATTCAAGAGCCTTGGCGGCGACACCTTCGCCCTCGTGGATAAGACCGAGGAGAATGTGTTCCGTTCCGATGTAGTTGTGGTTGAGGAGGCGAGCCTCCTCCTGAGCCAACACGACCACCCTGCGGGCACGGTCGGTAAAGCGTTCGAACACGAATTGCCTCCCAAAAAGAGTGTGGGAACAGTGTAACGCCGTAAGGTCCCAAGTCGTTCCCGGGTTGGTGTCCCCATTTTCTGGGTTCCTGACGAGCCCAACAGGAGCAACCCTGAGCAGCTTCCGATAAATGGGACCAAAGGCACCCTTGGTGGATGGGACCTTTTGAGTCCAGCCAACTAGCGTCTTGGCCCGTGGCCCGCTCAAATCCCCTCCAGGTCATCCCCTCAATGACCGCAGATCTGGACCGCCTCGAGGCGGAATTGACCGCGTCGGTCATATCAACCAACCCGTATCTGACGGAGATCGCGACGCATCTCATCAGCGCGGGCGGCAAGCGCGTTCGCCCCGGTTTCACGATCGCGGCGGCGGCCACCGCGCATGCCACAGACCGTCCAGCGTCCGACGATGCAATCACCGGCGGCATCGCCGTCGAACTCGTCCACCTGGGTTCGCTCTATCACGACGACGTGATGGATGAAGCCGACATCCGCCGAACCGTCGACAGCGTGAATGCGCGCTGGGGTAACCACAAGGCGATCCTCGCCGGTGATTTCCTGCTCGCCCGGGCATCGGAACTCGCAGCTTCACTCGGCGTTGAGGTGGCCGGGCTCTTGGCCAACACGATCGCTCGACTCTGCGAAGGTCAACTCCTGGAGCTGCAATACACATACTCAGTCGATCGCGACGAGGACGCCTACCTACGCTCGATTGACGGCAAAACAGCCTCGTTGCTGGCCGCGAGTTGCCGGATCGGTGCGCTGGTCGCCGGACTGCCCGATGCCCATGCCGACGCCTTGGCCAACTTCGGTTACAGCTATGGCATGGCGTTCCAGATCGTCGATGACGTGTTGGACCTGGTCTCCAATGAGGCCGACATGGGCAAACCAACAGGTCACGACATGGAAGAGGGCGTCTACACGCTTCCTGTCCTCCTCACCCTCGACAGCCCACTGGGTTCACAACTCCGACCGATCATCGGTGGACCAGTCGATGCCGATGCTCGCGACGAAGCCGTCCGAATCGTTCGAAGTGGACCCGGTATCCCGCGGGCTATCGAACGGGCCCGCGACTACGCCAACAGCGGACGCGAGTCACTGGCTGAATTGCCGTCGAGTCCCGGGGTCGACGGGCTCAATGCCGCTGCGGACTATCTACTCTCCAGCGTCGAAGCCGCCGCTGCGGTCTGAGCGATCACGAGGACCTGAACCACCACTTCCACACACAAGAGAGCACTCCAAAGAAATTTTCAAAGGATCTCTGGACTAAAAGAGTTCGGCACCCCTAACATGGAAGGGTGCTCGTGTGTCACTGCAAGGGGGTAACCAGTCGCCAGATCGACTCTGCGATCATGGCGGGCGCTGAGTCCGTCGAAGAGATCGGTGCGAGTTGTGGCGCTGGAACGAAATGTGGTGGGTGTGTCCCGCTCATTGAGATGCTCCTCGAAAGCCGTCTGAGTCTGAACGCCAAGATCGAGACCAACAAGGGCTCAGTCCCCACTCCTCAGACTCCGGCGCCGGTCCACCAGACCGCCATTCACGAGACACCAGTTCAACTGATCGCTTCCTGATCGGAATATGCGGTCCCACCGAGGCCTATTAGGTCTTATTGTGGTCCCGTGACGCACAAGGAGATCCGCCATGCAGGGTGACGCCGAAATCATCGAACTGTTGAACGAGATACTGACCGCAGAGTTGACGGCGATCAACCAGTACTTCATCCACGCCAAGATGAATGAGAACTGGGGCTACAAGCGACTCGCCAAGCGCCTGCACGACGACTCCATCGACGAGATGCGCGACGCCGAGAAGATCATCGACCGGATCCTCTATCTCGACGGCGTACCCAATCTGCAGCGTTACGGAACCGTCGCGGTTGGCGAGGACGTCAAAGAACAACTCGAGTTGACCCTCGCCACCGAGGTCGCCGCGATCGAGCGCTACAACCGTGGAGTGGAACTGGCCCGTAACAAGGTCGACAACGGCACCCGCGAACTTCTCGAGACCCGCTTGGTCGACGAGGAAGAACACGCCGACTGGGTCGAGTCGCAACTCAAGATCATTTCCGATGTCGGCCTAGAGCACTACCTCGCCCAGCACATCCACGAGGACGACTAGTCGCGTCTCACATCTCGCGGCAGACCTGGACGAGTTCGCTCCCACATTCTGTAGGCGACTGAGAGTCAGACGACCTCAACACGAAAGGTCAGCCTTGGATCGCTGGCTAGGCGCGCGTCGGTGGTCAACAGGGCAGTCGCACCGATCATCTCCGTCAATGCGACATATGTCGCGTCATACGCGCTGAGATTCTCCTTCAATTCCCAGATCCTCGGACAGAGCCAGTCAGCGGGAAATCTCTGGATCACCAGAGACATGAATCCTTCAAGAGCGATGGCGCCCTCGTCTTCGCTCAGAGCCCTAATCCTGACCAAGCGGCGAAGAACATTTGTCACCTCGCTGTCGATGAGGTGCGGAGCAGCAAGTTCTTCGTCGCCCAGACAGTCGGGCTGAAGTTTCCCAACGAGCAGGTCGATGACCACCCCTGCATCGATCACCTTCAATCGCGACGCCCCTCATTCAGAAGCGACAAGACCTGCTGACGATCGACCTTGCTCTTGATAGCGCTCTGGGTGTGAAGCACGACGCGTCGGTTGTGCGAAGCGACTGCCGCCCTGTTCGCCAACTGCCCCATCTCGCGACGAAGGAAGCCACTGAGAGACAGCCCCTCCGCGTGCGCCGCGCTTTCCAATGCAGCGTGGACATCATCGGGGACGTCACGAATCTGAACGATCTTTGACATGGGACCATCGTACCGTTGAATGCATGCATGATGCACCCATCTGGCGTCAGCGTCAGTCTGTACGCACTTCCAACCGGTAAGCCATCGGAACGACGTCGTTGTTGTGGAGAACGACGTTGTAGAGGCCGGCTTCAGTTGCAGTGAACTTTTCCAGGACGTCCAGTCCGTAGAGACCCTTGTCCG
>JAGQSZ010000253.1 GCA_020439285.1 Microthrixaceae bacterium | reverse complement strand
ATCTCAGAACCGGCAATGATCGGCATCCACTCGTCGAGCAGTTCGACTAGTGATCGGATGATCCTCGTCTTGGCCTGGCCTCGTTCGCCGAGGAACACGATGTCGTGACCTGCGAGTAGCGCGTTCTGCAGTTGTGGAAAGACGGTGTCCTCGTAGCCGAGTACCTCGGGGAAAATCGGCTCGTCGGCCTTGAGTCGGTCCACCAGATTCCGTCTGATCTCGGACTTGACCGGTTCGGATCGCCAACCTGACGCCCGAAGCTCCCCCAGTGTCGCAATGGCAGGTTGTTCCATGGCCGGACACTATCGCCGTGGTTTGGGGCTGCGTCGTCGGGCCGGGTTCTCATCCGCGAACTTTGTGGAGTTCGCGTTGCCCAGCAACCAAGACTCCACAAAGTTGCCGAGGGTCGGGCCCGCAAAGCAGCCCGGACGACCGGACGACCGGACAACCAGTCAGCCGGCCAAGCGAGTCTGGCGAACCGTGGCGAGCAACTCACCCGATGGCATCCAGATCCACCCGTCCTCGACTGCGAACCCGTCGTGGGAATGGAACGCATGCACACGGGTCGGCAGGTATTCCCCATCGCTGATGCTCCACACACCAGCGGCATCGTGAATCTGGATCGAGTACTCGATCGTCACCGCTCGAAGCGGTTCGGTCGCATGGGTGAACACTGCTGGCGGGAAGTAGTCGCCGTACATGGTGAGCCAGACGGCGTCAAAGTCCCCTCCGTGGAGCGGGCGGCTCCATGCGAGCCATTCAGCCCGGTCGTTACCGGCAAAGATCGTGGTTGTCGGATCGAGCAATGTCTCGACGTTGTCCAAATGCGATGACATCCCCTCAATACCCATCCGCACCGTTTGCTCCGGACGCGCAGGGGGCGGTGGAGCGTCACTGAACTCGGGGCCTTCCCACGGCGTTGAATAGTGGAGTCTGGCGACGGTGGTGACCTTGCCATCCTGTTCCGTTGTCACATGCGAGGTCACAAGGGACCGTCCCCGTCGTATGACATCAACGGAGATCTCCAGGTCACCGATCCGGTTTCCGCTCACGTAACCGAAGGTGGCTGAACGCAAAGTCGCGCCGCCATCAACGCCGAGAGCATCCAAGACTGCACGAGCCGCTTTGACGCCCAACGCGGCGACGAGTCCGCCATGGACTCCCTGGAGCGAGGTCCAGTCCTCATTCACATTCGCGCCGAACACAACCGGACCCTGACCATCGGCTGATCCTCGGAGGTGTTGGAGTTCGGTTGCCTCAGTCCAGTTCATAGTCATCCATCAGGTTGGCACTCGCTAGTCGCCCCTTGCTGCATCTGACGGATCGCCGAACGTCAAACGCAACCAGCCGTCGACCTCGACATCGTTGTCGATGACGAGCGGAGCCAGTGCGGCTGTGACCCGCTCACGTTGACTTTCGATCACGCCGCTCATGACCAGCCGGCCACCTGGCGCAAGCAGTTCGACGAGACTCGGACCGAACTCCTCGATTACGCCGATCAGGACGTTGGCGAAGACCAAGTCGAACGGTCCAGAGATGCGTGTCAGCGGATCGTCGGTTACCGCTACCACCTCAGACACTCCATTGAGCGCCGCCAGGTCTCGGGTAACGCGCACTGCCTCTGGATCTATATCGAGTGCTACGACGCGGCTAGCGCCCAACATCGCAGCACCAACGCCCAGGATTCCGGTGCCACAGCCGAAGTCCAGCAATGACTCCGCTCCACCGACCAAGTCAGAGACCGCCTCCAAACAGAGCCTTGTGGTCACGTGAGTTCCTGCCCCGAATGCCTCACCGGGCTCCATGTAAAGGGTCACGCCACGCAACGGATCAGGTGAATCAGCATCTGCAGGGAGATCGGCACGCCAAGTTGGGACCACCAAGATCCGCCCGCAACGCACCGGTTCGACAAAGTCACGCCACGTCTGTCCCAAAGCCCGATCGTCGGCAGACGTTGCGACAATCCGTGCCGAGATAGCCAGGCCGTCTGGCAGATCCTGCAAACCCATCTCAGCCGACAGATCCGCGGTGAGTTCGACGCTCCCGTCGGAGCGAATCGACTCGACAACGGCTGACGCACCGGCTCCCCAGAGCCAATCGGAAACCAAGTCCGAATTCTCCGGGTGTGTCACGAGTTCGACCATGACAGTGCCGCCAGCAGTGTCACTCACAGCGTCCACACCGGAGTCGTCCATCGACTCACACGATAGGGCGCCACCCAAAACAGGGCCGCAAATAGTTGCCCGGACAAGAACTCGACAATACGGCGGGTTGGTGAGCGCCCTTCTGATAGAACTACCTTCGAAGCCGGGTCGCATTAGCGACCGGTTTCAGACGCATGCCGGTCAGCCCAGGAGAAGCGCATGACCAAAGCAATGAATCACCGTCCCGGGGCACACGAACCCGAGGTCAACGGACCCCACAAGGTCACCAAGCCGTGGCCTGTCGAGTTCTACTCGACCGCGGTCGGCAAGAAGTGGGTCATGGGTATCACAGGTGTGATGCTCATGGGCTTCGTCTTCGCCCACATGTTCGGCAACCTCAAGATGTTCATGGGCGAAGAGCACTTCGACGAGTACGCCGAAGGCCTCCGAACCTTGCTCGTACCGATCATGGGCCGTGAGTGGGTTCTGTGGGGTCTTCGTGGCGGGCTGATCGTCGCCGTCATCTTGCACATCCACTCGGCATTCACCCTCACCCGGATGAATCACAACGCCCGACCGGTCAAGTACCAGTCCCCGCGTGACTACATCGCTGTGAACTTCGCGTCCCGCACGATGCGTTGGACCGGGATCATCGTCTTCCTCTACATCCTGTTCCACCTTGCAGACCTGACCCTCGGTTGGGCCAACCCCGACTTCCATCACGGCGCTGCGTACCACAACTTGGTCGAGAGCCTGAGCCGACCACCCGTCGCGATTCTCTACATCCTGGCCAACCTGGCCCTGGGCGTTCACCTGTTCCACGGGGCTTGGTCGATGTTCCAGTCCATGGGACTCAACAACCCCCGCTACAACAACGCCCGACGCGGCTTCGCAGCGACGTTCGCAATCGTCGTCGCTGGCATCAACTGTTTCTTCCCGATCGCCGTGCTCACCGGCATCGTCGGCTGACACCACAGGAGCATCAACGACGTGGCTTTGACACTGGACTCCAAGATCCCTGACGGACCGCTTGCGGACAAGTGGACTAAACACAAGTTCGACCTGAAGCTGGTCAACCCGTCCAACCGCCGCAAGTTCGAGGTGATCGTCGTAGGTTCCGGCCTCGCCGGCGCCGCGGCTGCCGCCTCGCTCGGCGAAGCGGGTTACAACGTGAAGGTCTTCACCTATCACGACTCCCCCCGTCGGGCGCACTCGATCGCCGCCCAGGGTGGAATCAACGCCGCCAAGAACTACAAGAACGACGGCGACAGCATCCAGCGCTTGTTCTACGACACGATCAAGGGTGGCGACTTCCGTGGTCGTGAGGGCAACACCTACCGACTCGCTGAGGTCTCGGCCAACATCATCGATCAGGCGACAGCCCAGGGCGTTCCGTTCGCCCGTGAGTACGGCGGCCTGCTCGACAACCGGTCATTCGGTGGCGCCCAGGTGGCCCGTACGTTCTACGCACGTGGTCAGACCGGTCAGCAGTTGCTGCTCGGCGCTTATCAGGCTCTCGCACGCCAGATTCACCTTGGCACCGTCAAGCTGTACAACCGCATGGACATGCTCGACGTCGTCCTCCACGAAGGTCGAGCGGTCGGTATCACGGTTCGTGACCTGTTGACCGGCGA
>JAGQSZ010000252.1 GCA_020439285.1 Microthrixaceae bacterium | reverse complement strand
AGTGGACACCGATCCTCTGTTTGACGAGGTCAGCTTCGGTCCCTTCTCGCTAACCGATCCGGGTGCCCCTCAACCGGGCCCGACTTTGCTGACGATGCTGGCCTGGGTGGCGATCGCATTGACCTGTGGCGTGTTCTTCGGCGGCACACTGGTTGGAGTGACTACTGGCGTCGCTATGGCTGTGGCTCTTAGCTCCAACGCCGGACGCTGGGCCGTCCGCTTGGCGTCACTCGGGCTTTACGGCGCCGCAGCGGGATTCTTGGTGCTCAAACAAGCGCTCCGAGGTCCCGCCATTGACTTCGAATGGGTCAAGAACTTCGAAGTCACCCATTCTTGGGCGATTGCTGCCACGTTCCTTTTGTTGGTCTCGGTAGCAGCCGACGTGATTGTCGATCGTCCGAATAGCTCGAACGAGCCACAGACCTCCACCCCGAATACCCCCGGCGGATCAACCCAGAACTGACGACCTTCGCCAGCGCTGGCGATCGGGGCGTGGTGGGGTCTTAGCGCTTCGGGCGTGTAGCGACTGCGAGCAGCACCAGAGTTGACGGATCGATCTCTGGAGTTGTGAAGAAATCGTCAGCGGTGATGCCTGAGGTGCCGCCGACCTGTTCGGTATTCGTGAAGCGATAAGCGACCCGACGACCGGTCTCGTGGAGCCACACGAATGCTTTGCGGGGCAGTTTGTGACGCAACCCAAACGGATCGAGTTTCAACAGCTTGTTGGCCATGTTCCGACGTTTCTCGAAGTCGGCCTTGACTATGGGCGTTGCGTCCAAACCGAGCACCTCGACCGAGTCGAAGTGCCGACCGAGCATCGCCCGAAGGTCGTCGGGTTCGAACAGGTACACGTGGAAAGGGTTCTCGAAATCGGCTGGCTTGTTCGGAGTCAAAAAGAACGCTCGCCCCTGATCGTCGAGCACTCGAGCCACTTCTGAGACGTGGAACTCCGGATCAACGAAGTGTTCGATCAGGTGCGATGAGCACACATCGTCGAAGGAACCCGTCTTGATCGGCAATTTGGCCCCGTCGCTACAAACGGTTGTGAGATCCACCCCGGGGTGCATCGCCACAGCATTCGCTGCCGTCGGTTGGTCGTAGTCGACACCCACGAGCATCCGATCCGGTGAAGCGAACGTGATGGTCCCATCCGCAAGCCCGCATCCAAGATCGAGCATTCTTCCCGTCCCGACCCGGTCGAGCACCTCTCGATACCCTGCCGCGTGCAATGCCAGAAGCGAATCAGGTGTCTGTCCCTGCATTGGGCGCTCGCCGGTCAGCTTCAAGAAGGTCTCCTTGCACGATGGGGTCGGGGGAAAGTGCACTTGGTCTGGAATGTCGACACACGTTCGGGCGTATCGCAAACGTTCCGAAGTACCGCAGTTAGCATAGAAGGAACCACAACCAGGCTCGGGGAGCAGGCTGTTAAGGACACCTGTAAACCCCTCGGCCTCTGCTGCTCCAAGTCCTTGGACGGCTTCAACTCCCCAGATTGGTTTCCATCGGTGCAGACCCCAAAAGCGACTGAGGCAACTACCAAGGCGATCGCGTCGCTAGCTGATCAGGTCGGGATCCGCCACGTTCACATGTTGGCCTGGCGGGATCTAGATGATGACGAGGCCGGTGGCTCCGAGGTACACGCTCACAACATCGCATCCATTTGGACCCAGAGTGGACTGCATGTGACCATGCGCACCTCTGCCGCAATAGGGTTGCCTTCGAGCGATGTTCGCGACGGCTACTCGGTTTCCAGGAAGGCCGGACGTTACGGGGTGTTCGTCCGTAGCCCGCTTTCGGAGATCGCTGGACGTTTGGGTCCTTGCGATGCGCTGGTCGAGATCTGGAACGGTATGCCGTTCTTGTCGCCATTGTGGTGGCGAGGCCCCAGGGCGATCTGGCTCCACCACGTTCACGGACCCATGTGGGGAATGACCCTCGGTAAGTCACTGGCCTGGGTCGGCGACAGCATTGAGTCACGCATCGCTCCGCCCCTGTACCGAGGCCAGCCGATCGTCACGCTGTCGGAATCGTCTCGTCAGGAGATCATCGAAGAACTCAAGGTGCCTAGGGACAACGTTTCGGTCATCATGCCCGGCGTCGACCCCTATTTCACTCCCGGCGGCGCCAAATCCTCGACCCCACTTGCTGTTGCAGTCGGGCGGCTCGTGCCGGTCAAGGACTTCCATCGCCTGGTTCGGATCGTGGCGAGAGTCCATGAAGCGGTGCCTGACTTCGAACTGGTCATCGTTGGCGAGGGCTACGAACGGGACTCGATTACGCAATTGATCGGTGAACTCGGAGCGGAGTCGTATATCCGACTCGCTGGCAGGGTCACAGACGAAGAATTGCGTGACCTGTATCGCAGGTCGTGGATGGCTGTGTCCGCATCTATCCGCGAGGGTTGGGGCATGACCCTGACCGAAGCTGCGGCGTGTGGGACTCCCAGCGTCGCGACCGACATTGCCGGCCATTTCGATGCTGTAGCCGCTGACAAGAGCGGCATTTTGGGGACAAGTGACGACGAACTTGTAGCTGCAATGGTTTCTGTTGCTACTGATCGCGACCTCCGAGCGCGTCTGACCGAGGGTGCGCTCGAACGTGCCGCAGAGTTGACCTGGGAACACGCGGCTGTCGCGAACTTCGAAGTTCTCGCGGCTGATGCCGCCCGGCGACTAGGCAGGTGATCACGGAGGTGACAGCGTGAGCGAATTCGTCTTGGGAGTTGACCTCGATGGTGTTTGCGCCGACTACTTCTCGGGTTTCCGTAGTGCTGTTGCTCGCGAGCGGGGCGTCGGTGAGGAGACTCTGACTGAAGACGTGAGCTGGGACTTCCTGGAGTGGGGTCTCGATACCGAAGGCTTCCTCGATATTCATCGCAGAGCCGTGCAGGACCACAGACTCTTCGCCGAACTGCCGGCGATTGACGGAGTTTCCGACTCGCTGTGGCGTCTCTCCGATGCCGGTGTGTGGATCAGGATCGTCACCCACCGTTTGGCCATCAACTGGGACCACCGGACGATCGTCTCTGACACCGTCGAATGGCTCGATTCCAACAGCATTCCGTATCGGGACATCTGCTTCTTGGGACGCAAACCCGAGGTGCAAGCAGATACCTATGTTGAGGATGCGCCACACAACATCGAGGCGCTACGGGAAGCTGGCAACGTGGTCATCGCGTTTGATCAGCCCTATAACCGCAACATCTCGGGTCTCCGAGCCCACAACTGGTCTGAAGTCGAGGAGATAGTTTCTGACCTGATGGCATCTGCGAAGGGCGGATTCGAGGCTCAGCTACCCGGTTTCGACGCTGGTGCTGACAGACTCCGACGCCACAAGTCGCGCTGATGTCAGCGACCCCGGCGGGAACTCAACCCCGGTGGGGGTGGACCGAAACGTCGAAGTAGGAAGTCTCTGATTCCGAGTGCCCGGGCCCTAGGGGCGAAGATCAATGGCCGGGAATCGGGTCTGATGAGACCCCTAGCGAGTTGGATGACCGCGATGCACAGGCGTATGAAGGCGTGATATCGGCCGCTGTGTTCAAGTACAAACAGCAATGTGTTCCGAGTCTGTAGGTAGTCGACGATTCCCTCACCGGAACCGATGTGTGTGTTGGTCACCCGGGCCGATCGAATGAGCCCGATCTCGAACCCGGCCTTTGTTGCCCGAGCAGCGAGTTGTGCCTCCTCGCAATATGAGAAGTACCGCTCGTCAAACAGGCCGATCTCATTGAGGCACCGACGGGACAACATCATGAGTGTCCCGTGGGGATAATCAACCGATTCCCAACGGCTCCGCGTCGGTCGTTCACCGCCCATC
>JAGQSZ010000251.1 GCA_020439285.1 Microthrixaceae bacterium | reverse complement strand
CGATCCTTCACTCGATGGAGTCGGGGTAGTGATCCTCGATGAATTCCACGAACGATCAGTCGACTCCGACCTCGCTCTCACCTTGTTGGTGGAGGCGAGGGCGTCATTGCGGCCAGACCTTCGCGTCATGGTCATGTCAGCGACGATGGATCCAGGCCCGGTGTCGAAGTTGCTCGATGCTTCGACGGTCGTTGCCACTGCAACGACATATCCGGTCCACACCCACTACCGTCCCGGTTCTGCTCACGTTCCTATCGAGGAACGGGCCGCCGATGTGACAGTTGAAGCGCTGCGCAGCGAGTCGGGTGACGTGCTCGTCTTCCTGCCCGGGCGTCCAGAGATCAACCGCACCCGTCGCCTGCTCGCAAAGCGATTCGGTGGGGAGTCGAACTCGCCCAAGATTGTTGAGCTGCACGGTTCGCTGTCGCCTCAAGACCAGCAGCTCGCTATCGAGTCTGATCCGGACGGTCTCCGTAAAGTTGTGTTGTCAACGAGTTTGGCTGAAACCTCGATAACGGTTGATGGGGTGCGATCGGTGATCGACTCGGGACGTCGACGCACCAATGTCATCGATCCTCGAACGGGGCTGCCCGGCCTTGTGACCATGGCTGTGAGTCGCGCCGGAGCGGATCAGCGCCGTGGCCGTGCCGGTAGAACAGCTCCGGGTGTTGCGTATCGGCTCTGGGCGAAGGAAGACGATCGGCACCGCCGTGACGCTGACGAGCCAGAGATTCTGAGCGCGGATCTGTCACCTCTGCTGCTGCAGTTGCGCGCGTGGGGCGTTGATGGCCCGGGGGAACTCGAATGGCTGGACGCTCCGCCGGAGAGTGCAGTTGAGCGTGCTCGTGAGTTGCTCTCGATGCTCGGTGCCGTTGATGAAGAAGGTCGACTGAGTGACCTGGGTCGCGAGTTCGTGAACATCGGCTTCCACCCGCGGTTGGCTGCCATGGCAATCACAGGAGCGCGCCTGGGATGTCCAGATCTGGCGGCTGAAGTGTGCGCGGTGGTCGAGACCTCGCGGTCAGGCTCAGTGGACATTGTCGAAAGAGTCGAGTCGCTCAGGTCGGGCGAGTCAGGCAGCGAACTCAGGCAGTCGCTCAAGCAGTGGAGACGCATCGTCAATTCGTTGAGTCACATGAAGTCGACCAACACCGATCTGGGCATGGAGGAAGCGGTCGCCGAGATGGTGATGGCCGGCTACCCCGACAGGGTCGCTCTCGCTCGTGGTTCGAAGAGGACTGACTCTGCTGGACGATTCAGAGCCGTGTTCCAACTCCGGACGGGCTCAGAAGTCATGGTTCCCGAGCATCATCCGTTCGAGCGTTCCAAGTGGCTGGCGGTCACCGAGGTCGACGTCGAGTCGCAGCGACTGCACCTCGGTGTGGCTTTGAGCGAAGACCAGGTGATGCGTCGTTTTGCCACTGAGTTCAGCGTTGATGACGTTGTCGAATGGAACGACCGACGGTCAACCATCGAATCAAGACGGTTGACGTTTCTCGGGTCTATCAAAGTCGATGACCAACCACTGAGCCACCCGTCGGCCGACCTTGTATCCGCAGCCGTAGCGGAAGCATTCAATAAGCGGGGACTCGCATTGTTCGGCCGGTTGGCTGAGGCTGACGTACTCAGGTCACGGGTCGCGATGATTAGACAGGTGTTGGGTGACGAGGCGGTTTTCGAGTGGCCAGATCTGTCCGACGATGCATTGCGTTCGGATCTCCCACGATGGCTGGGCGATCGTATGTCGAACATCTCGAGTGTCGAAGACTTCAACCGGGTCGATGTGGTTTCGTTGCTTCGGGAACAACTCCGCTGGGATCAACTTGCCTCACTCGATGAGTTGGCGCCAACCGAATGGCGGCTCGTCTCCGGGCGGAGGGTGCGGCTTCTCTATGGCCACATCGATGGCGACGCGGCGAGTGTTCTGGCTCAGGTGCGATTGCGTGATGCCTTGGGCACAGACACACACCCGATGGTGATGGCAGGCAGGGTCCCGGTCACAGTCGAGTTGCTTTCACCTGCTGGTCGGCCGGTGCAACGAACAACCGACCTGCCGGGATTCTGGCGGGGGAGCTACCGCGATGTCCGCTCAGAGTTGCGTGGGCGGTATCCGAAGCATCCGTGGCCCGAGGAGCCGTGGACTGCAGTGAGATCTACTTGACCACAACGTCGCGACACCCGAGCGATGTAGCGGCACCGGTCGGTGTGTCGAACAGGGTGACGCACACGTTGCGGGTTCCGGGTCCGCCAGTCCATGTGGACAAGAACTTGCCGTTGGTCGCGTAGTAGTCGCGCACTGCACGTTCTTTGCCCATGGTGGACACGACTCGGACCTTCGGTGGACCGTCGGGGTCGGTTGCCTTACCAGCGATGATGATCTGACGACCTTGCGCCGTTGCGGTCAGAAGCTTGCCCGTCGCTGGTTTGTTGGCGACCGTTGTGGTCGGCGACGGTGGGGTGGTCGTCGTCGGAATGCTCGACCCGTTGATCGTGAACCGGCTTGACTTCATGACCCTTGACGAACCGGCCTTCGCGTTGACAGTCGACCGGAAGAACTCACCAAGGACCTCGACCGAGCCAGACGTTCCGGTTACTCGCATCGTCGTCTTGTCCAAGTGCTGAGACGGTGGAACCGCTCCGATCACCTCGATCGCAGTTGCCGTGCCGACTCCGAACCACGACCCCAACTCGGCAGCGGTGTAGGTAGCTGACCACGAGGCGTTCGGGTTGCCGCCGGTCAGGTCATCTGGATCCGGGACTCCCCGGAGATAGGTGACGACCGACTTCCAAGCAGTCTCGCTGTTGGCAGTATGGCCCCCAGACGAAGCCGAGAAGACGGCGTCTATCAGCACACCGTTGTATAGAACGACGACGTTGTTGGTGGAATTGACGGCGTTGACCCAGTTGGGTCGGGTGCCCTCGTTTTCGAACCTGGTGCCGCGGTAGGCGCCGTCCATCGAAGCATTGAGGCTGTAGTCGGCGTAGGCCGAGTTGCCGGTCCTGGTCGCGATCTGTTTCTGGGCGAATGTACGAGCTGCGGTGGCTTGGGCTTTCAGAGCCTCGATCGGCCAACTCGATGCCATCTCCCCGATGCCCAACAGGTATTCCTGCATGGTCATGGAACCAACGATCGCCCGCAGACCCGATGTGGCTCCTGCGTCGACTGTCAGCGTGCCGTAACGGTATGAGTCGGCACCCGAAACAGCGACCGGGCCACCCGCAGTGCTCAGGTTGACGATCACAGGTGAATAAGTGGTGCCAGTGAGTGCCCCGGACAGAACGAGCGCCGAACCGGATCTGGTGATCGTGACCGACGTGCCTGTTGAAACTGTCCCGAATCCGTTGAAGGTCGTCGCTCCAGTGGCCGTCAAGGTCAGGGAAGTCGAGCCAGATGACACAAGCACTCTTACGTTGCTCGATATGCCAGTCGCTGCCGTGACGGTCGTGCCCGTGTAGTAGTACCGCAGGATCTGGTCGTAGGTCTCACCGCGGTTTGCCGCTCGACCCCGGGCGCCCCATTGGCTCATCCCCACGCCGTGGCCCCAGCCTTGGCCGCTGACCGTGAACGCCGCGGGGTCCGCAGAAACCGGGCCCGAACCAAAGCTGATTCCGATGAGTGCCACAGCGAGAGCCAGGATCACGAACAGTCCGCGGGTCTGCGGACGTGAGTGGGAATGTGATGGCGCGGAAGAACTCATTGGTTGGAACATCGGCATGGTGACATGCGTTGTTGAGTCTCAGATACTCCTGAGCGAGCCATAAAGGCTATCGACCAGCCTTCGGTTGCGAGAACTCTGCCAACGGGGAACGACGTGATTC
>JAGQSZ010000250.1 GCA_020439285.1 Microthrixaceae bacterium | reverse complement strand
TGGGCACACACTGGTGCGGGTGACGCCAGTGACATCACGTTAACTGCTGCTGGTGTGTTGGCTGAGGTGACAGTATCGTTGCCAGGTGGGGTGTTGTACACCTACAAGCCATCCATGGCTGGCGTGTGGTCGTTGATGAACATTCACGGTGACACCGCGTCTGTGGTGAACGAGGGCGCGGACGGGGTTTTTCCAACACTCACCTATGACCCGTTCGGGCAAACGTTCAGCTACACCGCACCCGACAACACTGCGGGTGATTTCGATTACGGCTGGCACGGCGAAGCCCAAAAACGTATCGAATACCAAACCGGATTGTTGCCGCTCATCCAAATGGGTGCACGACCCTACGACCCGGCACTCGGCCGATTCCTCGAAGTCGACCCCGTAGAAGGCGGCACCCTCAACGACTACCTCTACGCCATGGACCCCATCAACCAATCCGACCTCGACGGACTCTTCCTGGGTGTGGGCAAGGTCTGGAACAGCGTGAAAAAAGGCGCGCAATGGGTCAAGGAAAACCCTGGAAAGGCGGTGAAAGTCGCGACCTCTGTTGCTGCAAACGTTGCAGCGGGCGCGGCATGCATCGCGAGCGTAGCGGTTTGTGTCGGTGCCGGAGCGATCAGTGGGCTTGTCAACTGGGCTCTTAGTGATAATAGATCGCTTGGAAGTTTTGTCTCAAACGTGGGAGCTGGCGCTCTCGTCGGGCGCCTTTCCTATGCTCGAAATCTAAAGTACGCGCGATCGTTTACCGGGATAGGGAAGGGACCTCAGGTCGTCCCGAAAGCCTTTTCGCCAGCGCTCTACCGTGCTCATAGCGCTGCGACCAGGTACAATGCAGTCCGATCGATAAAGGCAGGAGCGTTAAAGCGTTCCCTCTCCTGGGTCAGTCCTGCTTGCCTTAAGTGGGGTCGCGGATACTGTTAGGCGATCCGATGTTCCGGCGCCTCTATCGATGGACGTATCGGTTTGATGCTGCCATGTCGTATAGAAACAGTCGCAGTGACAGTCATCTTGTGCTCCTGATGCTGATTGCGATGGGCGGGATAATCGCTGGCATTAACGAAGTGACGGTTCTGTTCTGGATTCTGATGTCGTTAGTATTTGCTATCCTGTTGTCTGATATTCAACGCGAGAGGATCGGTATCAAGGTTGGTACGCGGTATGTGGTCGTGAATAGTAGGTTCGGATGGCGTCGATTCCGTTTGGGTGATGTCGATCGGATCGACGCGGGCAGAGCGAAGGCTGATCTTGAGGTGGTCCTATCGTCGGGCGTCCGTGTCGGTGCTGCTGGGTCTTTGCATCTCGTGTGTTCGCACGACGGGCGGCTGTGGGTGCGAGATGCCGAGCGGTTCGAGGAGGTGGCGGGTCATTTGAATCGGCATCTTGAGCGCTGGCAGGCGAATCCGGCCGAAGCGGTGAGCACTGCCTTTGATGGTGAAGGTCATGGCCTCGGCGGGTCGATTCGTCTCGTCTCGTGGATCGGCATGGCTCCTGGCGATAGCTGGAGCCGTGCCATCCCGGGGGTGATGACAATCGTCGCAGCGATGGTACTCGCTGTAGTCACGGCGGCTGTTGGTGGCTCCTCGGCGTTTGCATCGTTCGCGCCGGTGTTTCTCGGGACCACGGCTGTAGCGGTGAACCGAGCGAGAGCTGCTCGGCGCGAAGCAGCCGTCGAGCGCCGGTCGATTGCTGAATACCAGTCCAAGATGAAGCAATGGGATCAAGAGTTCTGATAACGCCGGCTCATCACATGAAAGTATTTCGATCGAATCTCCGTCGAGACCGGGTAGTGAACGCCAATCGTTGGGGAATATTTTGCGAGACGGGACTGGAATGCTGACGCCGCTGTGTGTACCTGAGCCGAAGTTCCTATGCCGGACTCTATGGGTTTCATATCTCTTTTGGCTACTGACAATTGGTGGACTGTTTCTCAGCATCGCTGTGTTGGTCGTTGTTCCTGACGATGGCTCGTCGACAGCTCCCTCAATCATCGCCATGGCTGTGGCCGGAATCATGGTCACGACTACCTCAGTGCGAATCGGTCTCCGAATACGAAGAAACCAATCAAAGATCGGAATCTGGCTGGATGCTGATGGCCGGATGATCGTCCAAGGGGTCCTCGCTAGAAGAGAGTTCCCGACAGTTCACAGCGCGGTCTATGACTACACCCTGAACGGTTTCTGGTTGGGGGGCAATCTTATCTCGGTGAGTCGCATCGACGCGCGTTACAAAATGTTCGCTGTTTCCGTCCCATTCCAGCCCCGGGAAAGCATCATTCGTTGATGTCCTGAGCCAGATTCAATCCGCGGAGGACTATCGTGATTGATTGCCGTTGCGGCAGCGGACAATACACTCGCCCTCCGGCCGCCGCCGAGCCCTGCCCCAATCGACCCTTTGAGGAGATGGGGTCAATGGTGCCGAGTGGATCCCAGTTGAAGCGCGGCGGGCAACGGTACTGATGAAGCGCATGCTGCCGAACAATCTCGCTTGGCTTATACCGACCAATGCGGCAATGATATTTGGATCCTTGATCGAACGTGACAACGACATTCCTGATCGACCTGCGGGGATACACATAGCTGTATATGTCACGTTCGTTCTCGCATCGCTAGCTTGGATGCGGTGTGGATTGTTCTTCGACGGTTCTCAGTTCATGATACGTCGTGTCGGGGGATCTGCTCGGGTTCCCGTTGACTACGTGGTTGTCAATCTTCAGGCGGAAGCGACTCTATTCTCACCGTATGGAAACAGTGGACGGGTGTCTCTGACTGATACGAGAAGCCACCACCGATACTTGGTGCCGTTCTTTGCCGGGTCTGTCTATGCAGTAAATAACATGCGGAAGATCAGCCGTCGTATAGATCAGAATGACTTATAGGCGGTGCGGTTCGTTTGGACTGGTCATTCTGAGCCTAGTATACGTATGGCGGGTGATTGGACCGCTAGTGAACGAGAGCAAGAACGAGAGCGAGAGGAGCTTGTGTCACTGGGTGCGGTACATCTTGAGATCGTCGAACCTGATCGAGTCAGATGGTTCTGAAAGTTGACTGTGGGCACGGTGAAGCGCAGGCGCGGGAAAGAAGATCCTACGGTATATCAACTGAGCACTCGTTGGTTGTGGCGTGTTCTCGGGTGGCCGCTCATCGCCTCTGGGTTAGCCTTCATCGTGGTAGGCCTAGCGGTTGCCACGGAGCCGGTCAGTGAAGATTCGATTGCAACCGTGGTACTGTCCTTACCGCTAGGCTGCTATCTAATGTGGCTTGGGTGGGGACCGCCGAAGACCGGTATCAAAGTAACGTTCCAGGAAGTGCAAATAACTGGAATGCGCCGAATCAAGCTCGGCTACGAAGAGATCGAGGACGTCTATGTTCAAACGTTGGTCCCGCTCGTATCCGAACGACTCGTCGTAGTCGCCCGAGGGAAGACATACGAGGTGAACGCTTCACGCCTGTTCGGTCGAATCGGTCCCGACCTCGACAAGGCGGCGCTTCGGATTTCACCGTGGTGGAGGGCGTAGCGTGCGATTGTCTCGACCTTGGTGGTCAATCGCGTTCATGTTCATTCTTACTGCGCTCCCGGCCACGATCATACTGGTGCCTGCGGTTGGCGTATATCCGTCAACCGGCTGGATCGTGGTTCTGGCAATGGGCTGTATCCCCCTTGTCCCGTCGATCCATTTCTCATTCGGGCGTGCCTCGATAGTTGAGCGTACCTTTACATATTCTGCTCCGTTTCGATCGTGGAGCTTTGAGTTCCGAGATGGAGACGAACTGTGGGGAGCATCCAAGCCTCTCGCGCGGCCTGTCCCATTTAGAGGTGCCCTCGGTGTGT
>JAGQSZ010000249.1 GCA_020439285.1 Microthrixaceae bacterium | reverse complement strand
CTCGGCCAAACTCAGGGGACATCAGGACGCGACCGCGTCAATCGCTGGACCCGAATTCGACTCTTGGCGCCGTGACTGGACCTCTCCAGAGCGTCAACCTGCCAAGAAGCGCCGTCGTCGCTGGCCTAACTGAGGCCTGGGGCACACTCGTGTTGCTCAGATCGCTTTACAGCGGTCAACCAATTCGGGCTTGCAGTACAACAGCCACTCGCCGATCTTTTTGGATCGAACCCATTCGCTTGAACCACGGAGCTTCTGAGGCAGTTCTCTGTACTGTTCGTTCCAGATGATGACGTCAGGATCGGCCTTGGTGAGAGCTTGTTGCCAGCCCTTGTTCGCTCCGAGGATCGTTGCGTAGTCAATGAATGTCTGGGCGCCCGGACGGTCATCCACAAACGTGTTTGCCTCAGTCCCGAGTCTCCATTCCAAGAAGTTGCCGACGTAGTCATGGGTGAGCGATTTGGTGTCGCCGCCGATCAGATCAGCGTCCACCATACGGTCGACCATCGCCGTCGGGTACGTCCGGAGATCATATGAGGGTCCGACTGCGGAATGGACAATGGCCCCTGCGATCACGATCAGGCCCAAGGTTCCGAGCACCGTTGCGACTCGGCCTTTGACCATCTCGATCGTCCCGAGCCGGCTCAATGAACTGCTCACGATCGGAACCAGTGCGATCGCCGCTATGGGCACCATACGCACGCCGGACAGACCGAGTAC
Source organism: Microthrixaceae bacterium (assembly GCA_020439285.1). Taxonomy (GTDB): domain Bacteria; phylum Actinomycetota; class Acidimicrobiia; order Acidimicrobiales; family Microtrichaceae; genus JAGQSZ01. The sequence continues at coordinate 3,181 of JAGQSZ010000249.1, read as the reverse complement.
GACCAGACCGATGGCTGAAATAGCGCTCGCCCAACGGCGTTGGAGGCCCGATCCTGACTGGACCGATCCGAACACAGCGACGAGCCCAAGACCGATCAGCAGCCAGAACAGCGGATCGTCGACGGCAACCGGTCTCCATTCCCGGTACAACCGCAGCGCCGCTCGTTCGGTCTCGTTGCCGAACTGGCGTGTTGGCAACAACATGATTTCGAACGCACGGGGATACAAGGCTCCCCCGAGAACTGTCCCTGTCACCGCCGCGCCTAGAGCCAGCACCCGTTTGGAATTCACGCGGCGTTGCTCGACTAGTTCGGCAACGCCGAAGAGCCCGAGAATCGCTATGCCATAGAGCCATGTCCCGTGAACGTTGACCCACGCGGCGAACACCGGAACTAGCCACCATGGCGAGCGACGCTCATTCCAGATCAACACCGTCAGTGCCAACAGAATGAACCCGGGTAGTTGGGGACGACTGTTGAGGAACGGCATGACGCACACCGTGGCGAGCACGGTGGGGACCACTATCGCGAGGAGCGACCGTCCTTCGGACACGGTGTCACCTGTGACTGACTCGCCAACAGATTCGATGCTGGTGCTGTCCGAGCGTGAGGCGAGCCTGACTATCAGCACACCCAGCGCGGCTGATCCGAGCGCCGTCAGAACACGGATCCCGGCACCACCGGTGAGTTTCTCCACTGTTGCGAGAATCAGTGACCACCAGTAGCTGGGGATCGGGAACGACTCGCTCGAGTACAGGAACGGGTTTGTGCCGGGCAGGCCCGAGTCCAGAAGCACTCGCCCCGTGGCCAGGTGGGTCAAGAAGCTGTTGTCGGAGAGTTGACGAGAGCCGACCACGGCGTAGATCCCGCCAACGAGCAAGGCCAGCGCCGTTGAGCCTGTCAGTATTCGTGTCCTGGCGTTCCTGGCACTGCGCTGTGGGGCTTCGATTCCCGAGTCGGTGCTAGAAGAATCCGCTTGCCCGTCGTCATCGGACCGGTCACGGCTGACGGGATCGAGCGTGGTCCGAGTTATCACGGACATTGAGCGACCTGTGCCTCAGAGGGTCTTCATGATGGAGATCATCGCCGGACCGAGGACCACCAGGAACAACGCCGGGAAGATACAAAAGACCATCGGTATCAGCATCTTCACGGGGGCCTTCTGGGCCTTTTCCTGGGCGACCTGGCGTCGCTTGATCCGCATTTCCTCGGACTGACTGCGCAGCACACGACCGATCGAAACACCGAAGGTGTCTGCCTGGATGATCGCCAGGACAAAGCCTCTGAGTTCAGGAACGTTGCATCGTTCGTCCATGGCCCGCATGGCGTCAGCGCGTGCGGCGCCGGCTCGGGTCTCACCGAGCATTCTGGCGAACTCGTCGCTCAACGGGCCGGGAACTGCGTGGATCACGCGGTCCATGGCCTGTTCGAAACCGAGCCCGGCTTCGACCGAGATGGTCAACAGGTCCAGGACGTCTGGCAGTGACCGTTGAATGGCCAACTGGCGGTCCTCGACCTTGCGGTTCAGAACCGAGTCAGGTGCGATCACGAGACCAATGACGATCACAGCTCCGACCAACAGCCTGACCTTGCCCTCGAATGGCCCGAGGCCCAGGACGAAGATCGCTAGGAACGCTCCGGCTGCAGCGACAATGGTGATGACCCGGATCGCCAGGAACCTGTCAACTGCCTGTGGCGACTGCTCCCCCGCGTGGATGTGCTTACGCCGGACCTTTTCGACGTAGCCGACCGGAGTGAGTCGGCGGCCAAGTTGCGTCAGTCCGCTGAGGAAGGGAACAAGAGCCCGGTCCTTGAGAGGATTGAGCATCTGCTGATCGCGTTGGTTCTCGACCTCGTAGCCGTCGAGTTGGCGCAGCGATGCCCGCACCGTCTCGCGCTCATCTAGTTGTGACAGGATCGTGTGGACGATCAGACCGATCGACACACAGATCAGGATCATTGACAAGAGAAGTACTGGAGCCATATCAAACCTCGATCGTCACTGTCTTCTTCATCCACGCGAACCCGATTCCCATCGAGATCACGGCCAGACCTATCAACATGTAGCCAAGACCCGGTGAGAACAACGTCTTGATGTACTCGGGGTTCATCACGTACATCACTGCCGCAAGTGCTGGCGGTAGGAACCCGATGATGATTGCGCTCATGCGACCTTCAGCTGTGAGCGTCAGAACGTCACGGCGCAGACGTTCACGCTGGGTCATCGTGTCAGCCACGGTCAGGAGCAGTTCGGCCAAGTTGCCACCGACCTCACGCTGGATGCGAATAGCCATGACTGCCCAACCGAAGTCCTCACTTTGCATGCGGACAGCAACAGATTCGAGGGCTTCTTCGAGCGAGCGGCCCAGTCGGGCCTCGCTGACGACACGACGCAACTCTCGACCCATCGGATCAGGGATCTCTGTCGAAACCGACTCGAAACCCTGGCTGATCGAATATCCGGCACGAAGAGTTCCGGCCAACAAGGTCAACATGTCAGGCAACTGTGCGACGAACGCCTTCTGGCGGCGACGAACCTTGATGTCGAGCATCATCTTGGGGACCATGACAGCTAGCGCCGCCAAGATGATCCCCACCAGGAAGTTGCCGGTCACAAACGTCGAGACCAGGAACAGCACAAGCGCTGTCACACCGGCGAAGAACATACCTTCCGCTGCACGGAGTGGAACATTGGCCTGTTCGAGTTTGAACTCGAGGCTTTCGGTGATCCCCCGTTTGTTCGCGATGTCTCCGGTCAGCTCGACAGCTTTCCTGATGATCGGAACGGTTGCGTGGCCCTCGTCTGGCATTTCGAAGCGTTCGGTCTTCTCGCCGTATGGGTCTTCGTAGACCTCTAGGCGTTCGACCAGGTTCGTCTCGTCAGGAAGAACCATCGAAACGATCGTCCAGAAGATGGTGATCGCTGCAGCGGCGCCGAGCAGGATCCCGAGCCACTTGACCAAGGGCGATGTGAGAATCCCTGATACTCCACCGCCTGACTCTGTCACTGGGCTCAGGGCGGTGGCCCCCGTCCTGATGGCTCCGGGGACGAACATCACCTCGGACTTGGCGGATCCGATGCTCAGACTCAGCGGAGTCAGAGTGCCTTTTGCAGCGTCGGAGGTCGTGACGGTGAATCTGCCAGCGATCTCCGTCGACAGGTGACCGACGGCTGCCGCGAA
>JAGQSZ010000248.1 GCA_020439285.1 Microthrixaceae bacterium | reverse complement strand
GGGCTGGTTCGCGCAGCTCACGAACAAGCGGTTGCGGACCGGAAGCTTCAACAGCGTCGCAGCTCTGGTCGAGGCGATCGATGTGTGGGTTTCACACTGGAACGACGACCCCAAACCCTTCGTCTGGGTCAAGACCGCGGAAGAGATCATCGCCAAGGTCCAGCGAGGCCGCGCCGCACTGACCCAGACGATCAATTCCGCGACACACCACTAGAGCCCTTGGATCACCATCTTTGAGGAGCTCGACGACCCATTTCCTATCTCGACGAACTACCCGCCACATGAGCGTGATCAGACTCAGAACTTGAGCGATACTGTTCCATTGATGCTTCCTATACACACCGTGGCGCCATAACCGGACAGCAAGGTCGCCCGATCGCACCTCCTTCCCAATTCTCAGGCTCGCTTCAATGTGGGCGCAGCGGCTCATGATCTCGTCCCATCAACCTCACAATTTCGTTCATCCACCGTAACCCATGCCCCAACGACCAAGAGATATACGGTGATCCACAATGCTGCAAAGAAGGACAAAACAAATGATCACGTCCCACTTTGAAGGCGGACCTACCATCCAGCCGTCACTATCGACATGACTACCAAACCACCGTGCATCGGAGCGTCCTCACCGATCGCTCCGTCGTTCTCCGAGCGTCAGTCATCGTCGGAGTCCAGATAGCGGCAGAAGTAGATGTCCTTGAGGGCCAGGACTCGTTGCCGAGCATTGCCGCTCCATTCGCTATCGAGGTGAGCACGGGACAGCTCCACGATACAACTGGACAATCCTTCGTAGAAGTACTGCGCAGTCGAAATCTGGCGAAGACTTGCTACGAGTTCGACTGAAGCGAGTTCGCTTCTCAGGCTACATCCTTGGGAGTAGCGCAGCACCAGCGATTCAATCGACGGATCGTCGTGGTGTAGCACTCGACCCCACGTCATGAACGCCGCCTCGTTACCATCGGCATCTCGTCCGATCAACCCCACAATTTCATCCATCATCTCGAAGACTCGGCCAGGTCTACACGAGAGGAATCCTCCTGTTTGGGCCACTCTCACTCCTGACTGAACGGCGTTATCAATGGATCTGCAGCCGATTCCTGTCGCTGGAACTCTGCCTCCCATGATGGATGCCAATCGACACCAAGTATTCGATTCTCTTCCCTGAGCCGGCTGATCACGGCCGAGAGCACCTCTGGGCGATCGGCGACGTCGAACATAAGTCCCGCGATTACATAATTGATATCCGCTTCGCTATGAGCGCACCGGACGGATACACGGAATAGTTCATATATATATCGTTTGGGTCCCCGAACAGCGACACCTCCAGATGTCTGCCATAGTTGTCCGATCCAGCGATTGCTGTGCCGAGGGAATCATTGTCAACGCGCTCAGCCGCTGCGTGCCTCTTTGAAACAATTGCAAGTGATTCCCACTCATGCTGACGGCGTTCCCTCATTCTAGATTGCCCGCAATCGCCTGTCGGCGAATCGAATGGCGCATGCACCAATCACACTGAGAACTATGCCACCGACAACACCGATTGAGACTTCGATCCAGCCAATATAGCCATCCGCCTTGAGCCATACGAAACCACCTACGAACACGCGACCCTGAGCGATGAGTATCATTCCGGTTGCCCAAATCACAACCCTTAGAATGGTCCCGACGACAGAACCCGAGAGGAAAACTCTATCCACAGGACTGCCCCTGGATTTGGGTTTCGTGTCCGATTTGCCGCCGAACGCAATCCTTACTCATCCATCATCGCCTATCACACCATCCACTCGCGACCGCCTCGTTGTCTACGCCAGCGACAGCGGCCCAGCTTCCTGACGGGCCAAATATCCAGCTTTCCGAAGACGGGTACATGTAACGTTCACGAACGACAGCAACCAATCCTCGCCGGGTTGCGATCTCAATCTCCACACCTGGTTGCCTTCCGCCCGTGATTTCAGTTTCGACAGGTCGACCGAGATCCGGGGAATCGAGAACCTCACCCAAGGAGAGATCAACTTTGATGCTCATGAGCTCATCGCGATCAGTTGGCGAAGCATCTGATAGATCATCATATGTTTTGGAGACGCTCGAACGCACCACAACCGAGGCGATTGCGTCTCCTTTGCAAACTGGAAATGATACTGAATAGATGTCATCTCGCAGCAGAACCATAGTCGGCATTGATTGGACCCAAGAAGGACTATTTTTGGCGAATGTTGTTCGCTTGAAAACGACCTCAAGACCGAGATATAAGGACATCGCAGCTACCAAAATTGCTGCTGCAGTGATTGCGCCGATCCAGAGGTGGCGGTACTTCATCGAAATGGGCATCGAACCATCTCTCAAATCTTGGTCCAGCCATAAATACATCGATTGGTGACGATCTCTGCTCCGTCGATCTCGGGGGGAAGAAAATGCCCGTGATCTACTTCCCGATCCATGTTAGCCACCGCCAGTCATTGAGATCTCACACCACCATTCGGCGAACTGATCACCATCGTCGATCTGTGTTGGCACGCCGTACGGTGCGACCGTACCAACCCAGGCCATCGTGCCTTGGATCGGCTTCGTTTCATAGTAGCTTGCAGAGTAGCCACCTATCGTGTCGATTTCCACGCCGATGGTGCCATCTGATGATTCACTGCCGTATCTGTGAATGTCGCCGTACTGGCCAAATTTGTTGTCGTCCTCAAATTCGTCTAGATCAACGCGCAAGTTGAACATGCGACTGTGGTTCTCTGTCTCTGGTTCATCAGAGAACCGTATCAACTGATTGTCACCTCTCGACATAGATATTTTCCAGATCGCATCACCCGAGCACAGCGGAACGGATACTGTTAGATGTCCCGAGTCATATACGGCATATATTGGCATGTCTGTATACTCAGGGCTACACCCAATGCATACCAATAGAAGTGCGAATAGAGTCGAACAACGCGTGGGCATCTCCCAGCGACAAATAGGTCGTATTAGGCGCAATTTCGGTACCCACCGTCTCTGAATCCCGCTTGACGTTCAAAGTAGTTACATTCGCCTTGTACCGACGATGCCGCTCCATAACCAGCGGCGAACATCCACGACCCGACAGCCCATTGATTTGCGTGGACTGCTTCATGTCGCATTAGTGCCGGCGCATTCGCTTTCTTCGAGTCGACGGTCGTTACGAAATAGCTCCCATAAGTCGTGCCCCCTTTTCGCACCAGAGGAGTGCTCTTTCCGCCGCTACAGACCATCATGATCTGATCCCAGTTCATCGAACATGACGCGCCGGAGGTTCGAGCGGCCATGCGGCCAACCGAATTAGACCTGTTGAGTTCATTTACTGAGTACCTAGCGACCTGATATGTCTTCTTTCCAACCGTCTTGGCAGCTCCGCCTACCGCACGCACCTGACGTGAGCCTCGGCAGGAGCCGTTGGGGTTCGTTCCCGCCCAACATCTAAGCCCATCTAGGTCGCTTTGGCCGATGGGGTCGGTGACGTAGAGATAGTCGTTGGGTGTTCCGCCTTCGATGGGGTCGATGGTGAGGAATCGTCCGAGTGCCGGCTGGTAGGGACGGGCACCCATCTCGATGGTGGCTTGGATACCGGTTTCGTGTTCGAGTGGTCGTTGGGCCTGCCCATGCCAGCCGTAGTCAAAGTTCCCAGCACTGTTATCGATGCTGGTAACTCCCAACGGGTTACCGAACGGGTCATAGGCTCCGATCGTGCCGGTTTGCACACCCGCTGTCGTACACGTCAACACCAAATCCCCGTGCGTGTTGCCATGAGACCACACATCACCACCCGATGGCCGCCACGTATACAACCCGCCACCAGCCAGGCCCACGGTGATCTCAGTGACCGTCCCGGCAGCGTTCAACGTGATCGCACTGGAATCGCCAGCACCGGTGTACGCCTGTTTCGACACCACCGTCCCGTT
>JAGQSZ010000247.1 GCA_020439285.1 Microthrixaceae bacterium | reverse complement strand
GTTGCGATGCCGGATCGACTAAGAGTTGCGCTAGTGCCACAAGCGAGATGTCGGGAAGCGGTGCTGAGTCTGGCAACTCGTCCTTGATGCGATGTCGGTAGGACGCGAGATCCAGAACTATAGAAATGCTTGGCTTTGAGTCAGCCACGAACGGCGGCCTTTCCCGCTGGGTCCTTCTCCGCCGAGCGCCAGCGTCTGCGAAACTCCTCGGCTCGGCCCTGGCGCTGTGCGATCCTCGCTCCTATTTGCAGCAAGCGTTCTTCCGCAGCAGACCGAATAGCAGGTGCTGGTGAGCAAGGATCAAGATTCTTGCGGCCTTCGGCCAGCATGTTGATCCACTTGGTTTCTGACAGAGCCCTCGCATCAGCAGCGCCGATGAACTCAACTGAGAATGCATAGAGTTCCATGATCTCAACGCGAGTAGCCGACTCAGTCTTTAACTGGCGTCGAAGGATGTACTCAGTGTGCTTCAGGACACGAGACGCGTATGTGGGTGTGGAGGTCTGTCCCCCTTGCATCTTCAGCGTTAACTCTTGCCAGAACATCCTTCTCGCCTGCTCATTTGCGTCAGAAAGCCAGGTCGCGAGTGCATTCGGGGAAAGCTGGAGAATGTGATCGACGACAAATTGTGGTGTTGGCCCGATGTCCATACAACGTCGTGTTGCTCGTTGGCGTGCATTTCTGTCTCCGCGGAACGATTCGTGGCATAGCTCAAAGAGCCAGTAAAGCGTGTCTGGCCGACCGTAGAGGGTCCATGCGGTATCGATAGTGATGCGCATGAAAGCTGATGGCACCGTCTCCTTCGGATGACAGCGAGCTACGTGGCCAATTGTGCTGAGAGCCAGTAGCGGTTCGACCTTGGGGCTCGGCTTTCCCTGCTTGCGAGCGTTCGAGATCCTCCATCTGAGCGAGCGAAATGCCCGTAGTGCCGCGCAGTTATCATCATGTTGGCAGCCAGAGTCGCAGCGTTCCCTGAGCCCAATCGACACAGCATCAAGCTGAGACGCGGTGAAACCCTCAAGCGCTCGCTCGACTGCACGTGGCGGAATATCGAAGGCATTTCCGATGATTACGTCACGACGAGCTTCAGGGCTGGGCATTCCTGTTACTGCGAACCAGAAGGCCAGCCATCTTGAATAGTCTGCCCGACCGATTCGATCGCGTATCTCTTCAATCAGCGAAGCCGCTCTCGCCGGTTCCGTGCCGATCAGTCCGGCGACAATGCTTGAGACGTCGCGGAAGTCGATTGGATCCTGAGTCGTGAGCTCTTCGACAAGGGATTCTAGAAACTGTTGCTCTGATACTGGTGGTTCGCCAGCTAGTGATGATGACCATGGCAACCCTTCAGCGTTGCGATGAATTGAGCCTTCCTTCTCATGGTCGATGATTCGCCTTCCTCGCTCTTCACTGAAACTGGACCAGAATGCTTCACCGATCCCGTCAGCCCACCAGCGATCGAACCCGGGTCGACCGAGGTACTGGCTGACTGAACGCTCGCGTTGATCCCGTGTTGCACCGACAGCGTTACGACCACACTGATGTGCGGCAGCTTTCGCCGCACTGTGAAGTTGGCCGAGGGCTACCAGTACGGGGTCAGGTTCAGGAGCCTCGTCGATCAGTCTTGTTAGAGAATCGTCGCCTTCGAGATATTCGACTTCATGCTCTGGAGCGTCGCTTGATTCGACAAAGAGACCGCCATCACCTGGTAGACCACGATCCTCCGCATCTATATCTACATCGAAGTCCGAATCGTCATCGTCAAATGGATCACCTTGGGCGCTGGTCGAGGCCACTTCGCTCGTAGCGATCACATCATTCGCTTGGCTGAGGATCGAGGTGATGACCCAGAGGTCGGACAGCCGAAGATCATTATTCAGTGGGTCCTCAACAATGACATCAGCAATGAGTTGGAGCGACGAGACGAGTTGTGATGCTAAGAGCGGATTCAGTCGGATCCCATCCCAGATCACGGTGTCGCGATCAAGCATGTCCAAAGCGCCGCGACTCAACTTCAGTGCCTCTCGAGCCGAATCAATCACAGAAAGTTCAGCAATCATCACCACAGCAGCCACGATTACATCCACGCTGGGCCGAGCAACTGCATCTTTCGATGAGTCGTTCTGCATGAAAGCCGTCCGTAGCCTGGCGATTGCCTTTTCAAGCAACTGGTAAGCAACAGCGCTGCAGTCGGATAGGCCAGGGCTGAGGAATCTTTGCCGCTGAATGGCGTCCTCCGCCTCTGGATTGCCAAAGAACAGTGAGAGCCCAGCAGTTGCTGCCTGCTGCCGAGCTTCAGAGCGCGAGAGTGCTTCAAGAATTGCGAATGGGACTACAGATGCTGTTCCACGGGTTTCATCACATTTGCTCAGAGCCTCCACAAGACTCCGACGCATACGACCAACAATGATGTGCGGCGCTTCTGTCTCGGCTGTGACTTCGACAGCAGCGGTCCATCTAGCCATCTCCGAGCCGACTGCGTTGGCCCAGGAGTCCAGATGCTGTTGATCGGTAATCTGCAAAATGGTTGGATCGAGTTGCCCGCCAGACAGTGCCGTTCGGACTAGTAATGCTCCAGACCAACTAGTCCGAGCTGGATCTGCCTGAATGAAATCCCTCAGAGCGTTCAGCCCGGCCTTGCCTCGGCAAGCGAGGATGGAGCCGATGGCATCAAGGTCGGCACGTCCGATGCGATCTGGTGATGATTGATAGGTGGCTGTTAGAAGCGGCGTGAGTGAAACCGTCGTCCATGCGTTACGTTGCGCTGCCGCACTCCCACGAGTCGCTGATGACTCTGCAGCTTGTGCTGCCAACTCCACCAGAATGGTTGATGTGGTTGGCGCGAGGGCGACGAGCAAGTTGGATCCTGATGTGGATGTGATCTCATGCAACCGAGCTTGGGAGACCCAAGAGCAGTAGGCATTGAGGAGCTTGGTGTCCCTGGATTGAATAAGGAGCTGAGGCAGGCGCATGTCGATCTGCTCGGCTATGTCCACCGGGATTGACGATGCCACGCGAGTCGCTGCTAGCCGTTCAACCGCCTTGTCTACTGTGCCAAGATGAGCTGAGCTGGCACCGCACGTCCCATCGCTGCTGCAGTGCCGCAGGACACCGTCCAACAGTTCGAAGAGCTGCTCGATGTGGCGTCGCGAAGGATGCTCCTGGTCCAGTGCCGAGGCCATCAGATCCTGCGCGTCGCCAGCGACCAACGTGCTACGTCGACAACGGACAGCTGTATCGGACGGACTGTCGACGAAGAAGCGAAGGATCCTGAGGCAAGAAGTGCCGTAATCCCAACGATCTGCGGACTTTGTATAGAGACCCTTCAAGCTGCCGAATGCCTTTTGCTCGACGCCGCAAGCTTGGTCAACATTTGCGCCCATGTCTGTGACGTCGTCGGCGATTTCGACCATCGTGAGAGCAGCAGCGCGGAACGCGTCTAGGTCCATCCGCTCGATCGAGTCAGTGGCGAGGTTGTAGAGAGAATTGATGATCTCTCTGCTTGAGTTGGGCCGCTTCCGAGCTCTACGCCTCAGGAGACTGGGCAACAGAGTGGCCTGGGTAAGGCGGAGGGCGATGAAGATCAGGGCCATAAGGATGATGGCTGCTAGGCCGAAGGAAGCTATGAGTAGCCGCTGTGGCGTGACGAGGCCGGACGCTGGAAGGTCTTGACTGCTGCTCAAGTACCTGAAGGACCATCCGACAGCGAAGGCAGCGAGGAATAGCGCTGCTGCGCCGAGGGCTGCGAAGTCGCGTCTATCCAGATGTCGAAGGGCCTCCATGTATCGGCGTTCGTTGCGCTCGAAGAGAACTGATCCCACCGCAAGTGCCAAGCCGACGGTGGTTGTCACGAGACCTATTACTGCTTAGAAGAACCCGGGCTCATAGTGCCCGCCGAGGGGCGCAAGAAGGGTTAAGGCCAGAAGAAATATGCCTCCG
>JAGQSZ010000023.1:5053-21092 GCA_020439285.1 Microthrixaceae bacterium | reverse complement strand
CTGTTTGCGATGCGTCGTTGGTGTGGAGCGTAGCGAACACCAAGTGACCGGTCTCAGCCAACGTCAGTGTCAACTGGATCGTTTCTAAGTCTCGCATCTCGCCCACAAGGACCACGTCCGGATCCTCGCGGAGAGCAGCCTTCAGGGCCTGTTCGAAGCTCTCGCAATCCTGGCCCACTTCGCGCTGGTTGACCAGAGCGTACTGCGGTGGGTGAACATATTCGATTGGGTCCTCAATCGTGATGATGTGCAGTGGACGGTTGCGGTTGATCCATCCGATCATCGCAGCAAGCGTTGTGGACTTTCCAGATCCAGTTGGGCCAGTCATCAGCACAAGACCGTGAGGACGGGTCAACAACGATGCTGCTGACTCTGGAAGTCCGATCTCTTCTGGAGTTGGTATCTGAGACGGAATGAGTCGGAGCGCCAACGCCGGCCGATCCAACTGGAAGTAGGCATTGGCACGGAACCTCGCCGTGTCTGCCCACGAGAATGCGAAGTCAAGCTGTCGATCTGCAAGGTAGGTGTCGGCGTCTTCTTCCGACAGCAAGCCAGTCAACACAGCATCAAGGAAGTCAACCGACAGTGGCTCAGAGCCGGGAATCGCGAACAGTTTGCCGTCGATTCGGACACGAGGCTCAGTACCAGCGCACAGGTGCAGGTCGGTAGCGTTGTTGTCCCACAGGTAGCGCAACAAGTGCTCCATGGGTGCGGTATCGACGGCGTGTGCCACTTTGCGTCTCCCTACGATCTGGGGTCCCAAGCTTGGAGACCAATCTATTGCTCTAAACGTATCCCAAAAATGATGGCGGACGGGGCTGAAGGACCAGCCCCGTCCGACATTTCACGTTCCTGCGCTAGATCAGCAACCGGAAGGCAGAGTTACGCCTGACTTGGTGACGAAGCTAGCCGTAGATCCCGTACCGGACGCTGTGAAGAACTCGCCTGAGGTGCTCTCCAGCCAAGAACCCACGTTGGGGCTCTCATTGCTGCCCTTGGCTGCCTCAACAGCAGTCTTCATCGTGCGCTTCTCGATCTTGCAGGCGTTCTGCTTGGCGGACTCGTTGATGTTGCCGACAGCGAACACAACGACACCAGCAAGGATGCCGAGAATGGCGATAACCACGAGAAGTTCAATTAGGGTGAAACCACCCTGGCCACGCATTTCCATACGCTTCTTGATCATGTGAATTACTCCCTGAGAGTTGGATTATAAGGACGACCGTCGCCCCCTAGTCCCACCTTCCGTATCAGCCTTCGGACGGAACCGAATTCACTGCCCCGGTGTAGCGGCGACCCGGATAAGTCTATTTGAAGAATCGTCAGCGCCAATGGGTCGATCTACCCAACGGCATTTTGCATGTCTTTCGACCGCCGGTTGGGTCACCTATCAGATGGTGGTGGTGCATTTGCCACCGGGGTGGATCCCTGAAGGTCCCCAAACTGGAGCAGCAGCAGTTCCCGAATTGGTAAAGTACTTCGGCACTTCACCATCAGCTAGATAGTCCTCGAATGTGTCATTGGTGTCACCTGAGGCCTGCGCTGTGCCCATGGCTCCACGAAGGGTGCGCTGCTCCAGCTGGCATGCAGACTCTCGCGAATTACCCAGTGCAGTTGAGACCGCAATAATTACTACGGAAGCCAAAATCGCCAGAATTCCGATGATCACCATCATCTCGATCAAGGTGAATCCACCCTGTCCTCGAGGTCGAGTCTTATTGGCGGTTTGGGAGCGTTCGCCGACTGCTGCACTCTTCACCCACGGTGTCTGGTTATCGGTCATTGTTCCTCAGCTCGTTCCCGCGCGCGACTCAGGCGTCTACACGTATCCGAGTAACAATGCCATGACTTTCAGACCTGAGTATGTAGGCAATTTGCCTAGAGAGCCTAAGGAAACGGCTCGCAATCCGGCGACACCGACCCTAGGGCTGTCGGATCCATCCAGTATGAGCGGTTCCCATGTAGCCGCCCCAAGTTGCGTCGTCGATATCAAGCGCTACGGCAGCTACGTAGGGCATTGTGGATCCGCCTTCAGTGCTGCCGGGAGCGGCGTTCAGACCCACATTCAGGCGAAAACCAGCCTCCGCCGATCCTGCGAAGCTTGGCGTTGCCGCCCGGGATGGCCGCAAGCCAAGCGGCTCAAACACACCTGTCAATGGCCGCCAGAATGCCAACTCTGCACGGTCTCCACTAGCCGAAGGAACGCACGCACACAGGACTTGGACTTCTCCCGATCGCTCAACGACAAGCGGGCTTAGGAATGTGTCGACTTTGTTGTCCTCATGAATCTGCTCAACCTCACCCGTCAGCCCGTCATACACGGCGAGAATCATGCCAGTGTCCTGAAACTGGCCTACATCACGGGCACTTTTTTCTGTAACTACGTACTGCACCACGATCTCAAGGGCCGCATCATCATCAAGCTGCCCCAACGCCGGTGCAGCAAGTCCTGTGAGGACACGGTTCCCTGCTCGATGCTCAACTTCATCTCGAATCTCATGCGACGTCCATTTGACGTCACTACTTCCAGCAGAGTTCAGATCTATCAGGTGAACAGTTCCATCAGTCTGTACGACCGCACCTGTGAGCCCGCCATTACCCTCAACATCCCCGATACTCACCGGCGCGATAAATGAGCTTCTACCGCCTGGAATGAGTTTGACGAAGTCCTTCTTCTGTTGCTTCAGCAATGATCGAACAGGAATCCGCCAGAGCGACCCGCTGAAATACTCACCGCCTGTCCCGAACACGACGGTATCGCCACGCCCGTCCGGAATGAGCACTGGCGAGCTGTAGATCTCTTGGCCATCCGGAGCGGAAAGTACTCCTAGGACGTGTCCATCGCTACCGCTCATCGCGACTATTCGGCCGGCCACCTTCGGTGGTTCCATTGCTTCCCGAATGTGATCTCCCCCGGTAGCAATCACGATGTCAGGGACACCGTCACCATCGACATCTCCAAGCGACTGCGGCGTGTAAACGTTCTGCCATGACGTTTTCGTCGCCTCAATCCTCCAGATGGTCGATCCGTCCTTCCCGCTGACCGCCACGAGTGGACGATCCGATTCGGGGAGTCCCCTGCCTCCAACAACTAGGTCATCAATCCCATCGCCATTCAGGTCAACTCCCAATGGCACAGTGACGGCGATGATCGCTTCTGTCGAGGCCCACAGAACCGTTCCATCAACCCCGTTCAATGCCACAAGTGATGGCTGACCTTTCAACGGCCCATCAACTGATGCATTGATAATCAGGTCGTCAACTGAGTCACCATTCAAATCCCGGCTTATCAGAGACGAGTACTCATTCAGATAGCAAGGAATGGACCATACGACCTCACCGATAGCAACGGTTGATACAACTTCTGGCGAGGATGACTCTGGGCAGCCAGCGGCGTAGTCGTGTCCCGATTCGTTCTCCGACGAGGACAGTGACGTTGTTGATGCTTCCGACTGTTTGTGGCCATCATCGGTTCGTGAGGAGCACCCAGTAGGTACAACCATTGCGAGCACAATGAGTGCTGCCATTGCGGCAGCAACTCGATGTCCAAGTACTCGGCGCACAACAGGCGAAAATACTACTGGTTCGGCCAGCGAGCTGCTGTGGACGAACCAGTAGTGTTCATCGCTGTTCGCAGAACTGACGTCAGGATGGCCGGTTGTCAGTTGACCACCATTGAACTTTGGGAACGCTCGCCGTCTTGGCAGCGGAATTCACTTCAAATCTGACGCGAGATGCAGCGAGAATCTTGTCGCCTTGATTGCTTTCACACTTGGCAGCCGCGGTCTTCCGCGCTGCACTCTGCTCACATGCGATGAACGTCGCGTCACGTGGAGCTGGCGTTGTATCCAAGTTGTTTGAGATCGGAATACCCGAATAATTCGGCCTAGATTTCCAACCGCTAACTCTCAGGTGTCGCACGACGACTCCCCTAGTAGCCAAGGGATACGCGTAGTCCCCATCATCTATCTCTATGGCTGATGACGGGGCATAGATCGTGCCTTTCACGCTGTAGCGCCCGGCCCAGTAGCCCTCTCGGTTTGACTGGAACGGAACGGTAAAGGCCTCGGTTGAGTCTCGGGTATCTGCCTTCATCACCGCACAATCCGGCAAACTATCACCTGACTCATAGTTGGGATGTGCGACGGTGCAACCAGACTGAGGGATCA
The DNA here is from genome assembly GCA_020439285.1 of Microthrixaceae bacterium. Classification (GTDB taxonomy): domain Bacteria; phylum Actinomycetota; class Acidimicrobiia; order Acidimicrobiales; family Microtrichaceae; genus JAGQSZ01. The sequence continues at coordinate 16,923 of JAGQSZ010000023.1, read as the reverse complement.
GCATCGGAGTATTAGCATTGGCCGCTGTCGGCTGAAGAGTTACGTCCATCTCGATGCCCTCGAGATAATCGGTCCAGTTCGTTCCACAAATCCACAAGATGCAATTCGCCCTAGCTGAGTGGACGAACTCCTGCCCCGAGGCCAATGTCGCCAAGCTGATCTTGTTGTCAGCGGCACCGGCGGTGTAGATAGTCAACTTGGAGGTGTTGTTCGCATACTGGAGCGTGCCAGGGTTCTTAGGCAGGTCGAAGCCCGGCCAGTCCACCGAACCACCTGAGCTAACTCGACGAATCGTAAAACGAGCAGGTTCCGACGCAACACACCACAGCGCGCACTGGCTGTTCGGGTTGTATGAGACCCGGAGATCTACCCGTTTCACTTCAAAACCAGCTGGAGGGGAGTACCCAGCCATCTTCACTCGAATATCACCATTTGTATAGTTGCTGTTGCCGTTGGAGCCATATTTGATTGAGACTTGGCGCCGACCAGCGGCCTCACCAATCCTCAGATCATTTGCAGCTTCGATTGCGTATGCGTTGTCCTCATTCCCCGATCGTGACGGCAGTGTGTGGCCATCGTTGGTCTTGATAGTCGTGTTATCACCGCTCTCGTACCATGCACGTGATGGCACAACAGGAGCTACTGCGGGAACAGCGAATACACCGATCGACTGGTGATTGGCAGGTGACGTTGGGTATGGCCCGGCGCAAACCTCCAAGCTGCCGTCCGCGACGTAGACGTGTGAATCGCCAGTGAAGATCAATTGCCCACCCGGCTTACGGGGGTCACAGTCGGATTTGGCTGCTGCACCGTCGACCGCAGTCGGGTCGACATAGGGGAAGCTAGCGCCGCTGAATGTCTCGTAACGGATCTTCACTCCATCCAAGAAGATCTGCGGCGTGCCCGAGTTCCACGTGTTTCCCTTGGCCTGGAACTTGATCTCCAACCCGTTGATCAGGTCGACGCGTCCACATGCTGCTGCCAGAGCCTCGGCCTGCGAAGCCGACAAGCTAGTCGTTGGAATCGCGCCTGATCCGTTGTAGCTCAGCTTTGCGATCGGATATGTGCCGCAACTCTTGCGACCGGACTGAGAGCTAACAGCTTCGATTACCAACTCAGGATTAAGCCCGTTTGTATTGGACATTCCATATGCAATATCCACGAACAGGCGGCCAGCAGGGTGGCCTGGTTCGCTAATTGGCGGACCCGTTACCTTCGTCGTGAAATTGCGCATCCGAATAGCTCGGTCGAACGACGGACAGTTAAAGAGTCCGAAAACGTTGCAGGGTTGGTACCGGGCATACTCGCCGTTAATTGACTGTGCCTTCTGCCAATCCCACCAGCGAACCGAAAGATCGTTATCAACTGTGCCAGCTGTTTTGACCTCGGTCAGAATCCGACCAGTAGATGACGGCCCAGAACCCGATGGGTTGATCGGATTCCATCCATCAGGAGAGCCCACAACGACACGCGGATTCTGAGTGTTAGCCCCACCTATGCACCACTGTGAGATGACTGCCTCGCTGCCATGGCACGATTGTGCGGTCCCCTGGCGGAAATCGAGGAGGAATGCACCTGAGACATCGTCATCGGTCAGCAGCTTTCCGTCTGGCCCGGCATCCGGGGCGAACCAGAAGGTGGTATCAGCACATGCTGGGTTAGCAGTGAACCCGTTGAGGAACGATGCATTCTTGTACCAACCCGGCTTGAACACGATCGTTCTATCAGCCCCAGCACATGCAGTCGCCTGCGTCGTCGTGCCTCCGTCCGCGTCCAAGAACCACGCTTTTGTCTGCTCTTGAAGACCTGCAATTGGTAACGCCTGCCACTCGGGTTTTATGTCCGTCGGATTCTGCGCCGGCGGGACGGGTCTTGCCGGGTCGGAGTCCTCTGGGGATCCGTCAGCACGGGTACCTGGTGTGCTACATGCTGGAGCGACGTTGACGGTGCATCCGTACCGTGCGACGGTTCCACCGGCTAGCACAGACTTGTCAGCCTTGACAGCTGTCAGCTTGCCGCCAGATACAACCTCTATTTTGCCAGCAGCGACAACCTTGCCCTCAACAAGAAACTCTTGATACGAGCGAGTTCTTGCTCCACATGACCAGAAACCGTCGTTCAGCTGGCTCCCGAATCGAGCTGAAGGCTCAAATCTACCTACGTTTCCGAGGTTGTTCTGTCCCGTGAAACTTGCCCATCCGCTAGTGAACCAGTTTCCTACCAAGTCAAGGATTCCGCTGCACTTTGCAATATTGTTGGGGCCAGGTTCGTTATGACGCGAACCCAACATCAGGAGCGCCTCGGGTGGCGTCAGTCCAACGTCTGCGGGCCGTCCAGAGCCACTGCCAGCCTCAGCCGCGCACGAGACCGTGACTTCGCCATCGGTGTAACGGCAAGGCGAGGGAATTCCAAGGTCGGGATCTAGCGCTGCTGTCGGCTGGTCCTTCGCCCAGTTTACCGCCGCCTTAATCGCCCCATCGGCTTCATAGCGCTGAACGCGACTAGAGCGTGATTCACCGATCTTCTTCGATGTCGTTGCACTGAAGGTCAGCAATGCGGCCAGTGTCAACGACATAAGGCCCATAATTGCTAATGCAATCAGCAAGGCTGCGCCTGTTTGTGAGCGCCCTTCCTTTGCTACCTGCCAACCCCTACAGGAGTCTGCACTGTTAGCGACTTTCCGTGTATCCACCGTCGCTCCTTCCACCGCTCTCACGTTCTGGACATCGTTCACAACACTCACCCTGACCTAACCAACCAGTACCGGGGCAATGGCCTCAGCCACCGCTACTGCCCACTCAACTAACTCATCTTCTGACGATCCACCAGCGGCCGAAACACGTATTAGCCGACCGTTGTATATCTCCAGCAGTTCTCCAGCATCCCCTTGGGGAGATTGTGTTTGCCAGATTGCTGCTGTACCGACACCCTCAACCGGCCGGTTCCTGAACACAAAGGTCTCCCCGTCAGCGACGATCGATCCGCCTCTACCCTCAAGCGTCTCGGCAGTGGCCTGACCCTGTTCCACCCGTATTGCCCCGCCGACGTTCGCGGCTGAACTGGACACGCTGCAACCAGTTTCTCCAGCAAGATTCGATATCTGAAGAGTCTCCGGATGCACTGAAAGTCGCTCCGCAAGCGCACCAATGTCAACGGAATCGCAAGCCGCGGCAGAAAGAGTCACATCACTGTCGTATGGCGCATTAGCCAAGCGTGATGAGAAGGCTCGGGCTAGGTCAACAAGTTTCGCTTTCAAGTCACTCTCGTCGACAATGCCCCGAATCCTCACTACGGCGGCGTAGCCGCCACGCCTCACCACTGCTCGGTGACCGAACTGGTCAAGGGATTCGGTAATAAACACCTCATCGGGAATATTCGACTCGATCCTTGTCACGCCCTGAGCGGTAACTAGCGCATTTAGAGAGTCGCCATTCGCAACTTGTTGTGCTTCGACCGACACAACCAAGTCAGGATTCTTGATGTCTACGAAGGAACAGGCTTGCCGGGTGCCACCCGGTTGGATCTTGAACTCTCCGCCCATAACGACACCTACTGCCCGCGCTGCGAGGTCGGAACATACGCTAAGCGATCCAGCATCCTTCTTGGGCTTGGCCGAACTCCCGTCGGCCGATGCCTTCGGCTTAGTCTTGATACAACCAACGGCCACCAACGCCAAGGCGAGAACCGGCAGCACAATAAGCCCATTAGACACGGAGCCACGCCGTTCGGACTCTATAGATTGAATTGTGCCTAGAGCAGAACTCATCGCGATTCGCCTCTTGGCCTCAGTAGAAGACCGTGTTCATCAGTGGTGGCGTCCCATTGGTGTCTTCAGCCGACCGCCACTTCCACGCCGCGCCGCAGTTGCCATCGTTGTAGGCAACTATGTATCCGAACCGAGTAGCAGAATTCTTCTGGTTGACCGCTGTAGCTGTCCCAACCGCCCACCATCTGTAGCCGTTGGACTGCCCACCACCAACCTGGTCCTGATAGGCATCCTTGTCTGGCCTTCCAGAGTTCCACGTCACGCTCGAACCGACCCAAGTTCTGGTCTTAGCTGTCCAGATTCCAGCCTTTTGATTGCTGTCCGTAGTCCAAGAACAGCTTGGGTACTCCTTCTGGTACATCTCGATTGTTACTGCTCCCCCAGTATTTGTTGTACCCCCGCCACCATGGGTGTTGCCATAGGTCTGTGTGGGTCCGCCATAGATGACTCCACTTGATGGCATGGCTGCGCCGGTTTCGATACACGGTGAAACCGTGGGAGCGAACTTCAGAAGGGTCCACTCGTACCAGTCTTTCCAAGTAAGCCATCCGGTATTGACCGAATCCTTGGCAGTCTTTATCTCTGTTGCGGAGCCATACTGCGTCGTCCGAGACCACATACTCACGAAGGTGTCATCGCCACCGTCAGCAAGCTTGGTGGTTATCGTGCAGACCTGGCGCAGCGCTGAAGTACTGCCCCAAGGCGACCAAGCACTCCATATGCCGCCTGTGTTCTGCGCTCGGACGGAGAAGTAACGAGTTTCAACTCCAGGGTCGATTCCACCCACTGCAGCGGAGGTCTGCGCTTCTGAGGAACACGAGGGAGGCGTTCCCGAAGGTGTTCCTGTGACGGTGACCGTCTTTACTACGTTAGATGCGTCATTTGAGAACCGTACTTCATAGGTCTTGATGCATGCACCGCCCCGATCGCTTGGAGCGGACCACGATACGTTGGCCGTGAACTTGAAACCGCCTGATGTGGTAGAGGTCCCCTTGGTTGCAGTGGGTGCGGCCATCGTGCTTGGGGATGAAACCACCACCAGTTCATTAGATGTTCCGGACTGACCACTCTGACGCCAGCCGGCAACGCCCGAAAACCACTCGCCCTTATTAGCGACTGTCACAGCAGCACGGTAATAATTTCCGGCGGGAACGCCTGGGATGTCGACGTACTTGCTATCCCCCTGAGCGCCCGACACAGCGAAGCCATTAGGATCAACAGAGGTCCAGCCAGTTGACCACTGCCCACCGGACGATGTGGGCTTCATCTGGTAATAGACGAATGCTCTTTCAATCGGCTCGCCACCATCAGCAGGTAGAGTGAAGGAGACCCTGATAGTCGATCCGGTCAAGGTCATTGTTGGCGCAGCAGGAGTTGAAGGAGCCCCCGATGGGCGTACGTGCGGGGGTTGCTTGGGCTGAACTGCAGGCGCGGGCATGGGAACTGACAACGTGGACTCAGGCCCGTCTATTGTCGTCCCGTCACCGACGTCAGAACGACTCGCCAAGGTGTACCGGAAGTAGTTTCCATTCGCAGCTGTGATGTCATACTGACATATCGTGACTGTGCACCCCGCCTGAGTATTCGTCACGTAGAGGCCACTTGGATTGCTGGGCGCGGTTGCGTTGAGCCCTTTGTACTCTCGAATCACGTAGCCGACAATTGGTCGACCATTGTCATCTGCCGGTGGCGCCCAACGCAGCTGAACCTTGGCGTCGTTAGCAATTGCCTCAACGACACCCGCTGCTGGCGGAACGCCATAAGGCGTAACTTCCTCAGAGAAGTCCGACATCAGCCCCTCACCAATGGCATTAACGCCAGCGACCTTAACTCGATAGATCTGTCCGTTAATCAGACCAGGAATCACACCTGTGTGGTTGGAACCCGGAGTAACGACGACTGGTCCGATCTCATCACCGTTTCCGTTGACTGCCCACAGACGCCATTCCGTCACGGGACTTCCGCCATCATTGGGATTGGGAGACCAGTTGACGGTCACTTGCATATCGCCGGGAGTCACTGATGGGACTGTCGGGGCATCCGGTTCGGTCGGTTGCGGGGTAATCGGGTCGCTCGGTTCCGAGACAGGCCCCCAACCCACGCTATTTCGCGCTTGCACTCTGACGTAGTACACGGTGCCGTTTGTAAGGCTTGTGAAGGTTGCTGAATTCGACGCTCCATCGACCAAGACCGTCGAGAGTGGACTTCCGTTAGGGTCTGTATAGAGGAACGCACGATACTGATCGATCTCTGGCTGGTCGGCCGCCGGCGTCAACAATGTCCAAGCGACTGTGAGGTAGCCGTTTCTTCCGACCCCATCGTTGATCTCAGGAGCATCAGGTGCTCTGGAGACTTCAACTCCACTGCTTGGCTCCGCAACACGGCGCGACACAGTCAGTTGATAATTGAAGGAACCAGAGATCATGATCGTGCACTTCTCGGAGTAGTACACGGGATTGCCCGGATTTCCGGCATTGCGATCCGTTGGCGGGCAGAAGTCAGCTGGACTTGCTCCGTTGGTCTCAGGCCCATGGACTACGTCAAGAACATTGGTCTGGCCAGGCTTACCGACCTTCATCGCCAAGAGCTGTTCCTTGATTACAGCTCCGCCCTCGCACTCTCTGCGAATCAGCTCCATGTTGTCGCCAATACCAACAGCGACCCAAGTGGCTGTCCTAGGAGCGCCTAGCGCATCGGAGGTCTGGTTCCATGAGAACGAGATCAAATGCTGTTCAACCTGGGCTGCCGCTTCGTCGCCGGGGCACGAGTCGTATGAGCCTTCGCCGTTAACGCCACCGATGCTCACGTTCTGTACGTCGTTTGTCCACGCGTCACCGATGCGTTGAGCGTCTCCGGTGCGGGCCAGTTGATCATCGGCGAACATGGTGCCTCTGATCGACATTATGAAGACGCCGGTCAGTGGCACGATAATTATGACGCTTGCTGCCATGGCAACAAGCAGTTCGACCATCGTGTAGCCGCCTTGTTCACGGCGTCGCGAGGTCGAGCGAAGTCGTGTGCTCAACATGTCTCTCCTACTTGGGCCCCAGCGTGTAGACACCTAGTGTCACGCTTCACGAATATCAACTGCTCAGTCACCTGATTGGTGCCTGCACCCGTGACTTGCACCGTTATCTGCTGGGCGCCGTTGTCACTTGAGCAGTTCGCTGGCTTCGGCGAACTCACGAACTCTGCGTTCGTCGCCGTGTGGCTTGCCAAATACTTCACTTCCAAGGGTTTGACCGTGTAGCCATCAACATTGATTGCCGCGATCGGAGCGGAATAGTCGCTCGCTGAAGCGCCACAGACATAAGGGATCAGATCTATCTGCTCTCCAATACTGGTCGCCTTCAGACCCGAAATCACTGCTCGCTTCTGCATGCCCGAGCTAGTAACGAGGAACAGGACAGCGGAAATGATCGACAAGATCACTGTCGCTGACAAGAAGATGGCAATGAGCACTTCAATCAAGCTGAACCCAGCCTGACCACGCACATTGAGCCTTTCCCTACGGGTTGGACTCTCCATCCCACACCATCCTTGACGTCTCGCCCGTTTGATAGTCAACATCGATTTCCACAGCCCCCTCACCAGCTAGGAGGTCTAGCGCCGGGCCACAGCATCAGCCCAGTAACTAGAAGTCAACCTGATTATAAATGCCATACATTGCAGAAACCATAGCGAGTGCGACAAAGCCTACCACTGAGCCAATGAACAACATCATTATCGGCTCGAACCAAGCTGTCAGTTTGTCGACTGCGTAGGAAAGCTCTTCTTCGTAGAATCCAGCAGCGTTATTCAGCTGATCAGATAGTTCACCAGTCCGTTCACCCACGCGGACCATCTGAATAACTGCATTGGGAAACAGTTCCGTTTCGGCAATCGGATTGGCGAAACCCCGACCTGCAAGGACGCCTTCCATACTCGCCGACAAGCGTTCTTTGTAGACAAGGTTATTTGCACAGTCGATGGATGTGGGCAGCGCATCGGTGAGGGGAACGCCCGCATCGAGAAGTGCGGCCAACACCCGGGTGAATCGCTCGGTCGATGAATAGGTCACCACTGTCGAGATCAGGGGGGTCTTCAACTGGAGAGCATGCATGTTCCGGCGCCCCTTCTCGGTGCGCACGTATAGAACCAATGCAAAGGCTCCAACTAGAAGGACAATGCCAGTAATCGCACCCGCCGGCGAGCCGACGAAGTGAGCAATGGCCATCAGCATTCGCGTCGGTAGAGGCAGCTCGGCCCCGAACCCTTCGAAGAAGTCAGCGAAACGCGGAATTGCGAACACAACAATGATGAGAACCACCAGCAGCGATACGACCAAGAGGATGATCGGGTAAATGAGGGCCTTTCGTACCGCTCTGGTCAATTCAAGATCACGCCTGATATATCCGTGGAGCTGGTCAAACGCCTCGTCCATGGCACCCGTGAGCTCAGCCGAACCGAGAAGAGCCATGAAATATGTGGGGAAGATGTCTGCGTGAAGGCTCAACGACTCAGCTACTGACCGCCCCGCCACGACCCTGTCAAGCACGTCTCCCAGCACTTCCTTGAACCGCTTGTTCGTAGCGTCTGTACGGAGGTTGTCAAGGGCTTCTGTCATCGGGACACCAGCACGGAGGAAGGTCGCCATCTGACGAGAGAAGTGCATGACATCAACGAGCGGGACCTTCTCCTTGGTCAGTTCAACCTGAAGTCCCTTCTTCTCCGCGATCTTCGTGACACGAAGGCCCTGAATCGCAAGCTCATTTCGAGCGGCGTTTGCTGACGGCGCTTGAATCGTGCCCTTTACGTGCTCCCCCTGAATCGTCTCGGCCTCATAGGAGTACTTGGCGTGCTTCGGGGCCTTTGTCTTGGCCTCCTTTGGCGCCTTGGCTGGCTCTGTTGCCGTGGTGCTCATGATCCCACCTTCGCGTCGTCCTTCTCACTTTGATCTTCATCGCCGTCGACGCCGCCTGTCCCATGAGCGGTGCCATTCCTCGGCACCGGTCCGGGCCTGCTTGCCGATGCTGCCGAATCTTTGATGATCCGCCCGTCACCGGACGGAGGTGGTGCTGTCGGTACCGTGGCCTTCCCTTCCGTTGCGGTTGTTCCAGCGCCTTGGCTCGCGTCGCCTTGGGCAGGACCGGCTGTCTCACCCATCTCGATGGGCGCTTTCGCTGTCTCATCAACGTTGTCTTCGGCAGCTTGCTCACGCTCACGAGCATCTCTCAATGACTGCTTCGCTCGACGGAGCGAACGTCTACCAGCAGGTAGTTCCAGTTGCGACTCTTCTGATTCACCAACACCTGGGGCGTAGACGCTTCGGACAACGTCCTCGACAGTAGTAATGCCGTTGACGACAAGTTCGAACGCCTGCATCTGCATCGTGCGCATACCTTCGTCGATTGCCACAGCACGCAACTCATGGTGACTGGCACGCTCGACGATCATTTCGCGAATTGTGTCGCTCACACTAAGTAACTCATACACGCCGACACGACCTCTAAAGCCTGTGTTGGAGCACATATTGCATCCAGCGCCCTTCACCCATTCAGTGGGCTGGTGGCCGACAAACTCATCAACGATGGTGACTTCGCGCGCAGTCGGTGTGTACTCGGTCTTGCAGTTGGAGCAGATTCTGCGAAGCAACCGCTGTCCCACCACGCCCGTGAGTGAAGACGCCACCAGGAATGGTTCAAGCCCCATGTCGGTGAAGCGGTGGACTGCGGCTACAGAGTCAACAGCGTGCAGAGATGACAGCACGAAGTGGCCGGTGAGTGACGCCTGCATCGCAATACGGGCAGTCTCTTCGTCACGAATTTCGCCGACAAGAATAATGTCAGGATCTTGGCGGAGAATGCCGCGGAGACCATCAGCGAAGGACGTTCCCGTACCCGAAATCGGCATCTGGGTAATGCCTTCGAACTGATACTCGACCGGGTCCTCAATCGTTACAACGTTACGAGTTGGATCGTTGATTTCGGCCAAGGTCGCGTACAGGGTGGTTGTCTTACCCGAACCAGTAGGTCCAGTACACAGGAGCATCCCCAGCGGAGCCGTAACAATCTTGAGGTATTCATCTTCCACCTGGGGATGCATGCCCAAACCTTTGAGGCTGATAAGCGACTTGGTCTTATCCAAGAGCCTCATCACAACCTTCTCACCGTGGATGGTGGGCACAGTGGAAATACGGATATCGATCGGACGACCATCTACACCCACACCGAATTGGCCATCTTGGGGGCGGCGCCGCTCAACGATGTTCAACCCAGACATAACCTTAAAACGGCTCACCAACGCCGAGGCCATGTTTGCAGGCAAGGTGATGGCCTCGGTCATGGCTCCATCAACGCGATATCGGACTCGAACCGCCTTCTCTCCCGGCTCAACGTGGACGTCAGATGCACGGTTGCGCACGGCCTGAGTGATTATGCGGTTGGCGACCTGAACGATCGGAGCGTTCTCATCAACAGCGAAGCTCTCATCATCGCCCTTGGAGATCTCATCTGCCGCAGTGAGCTCGAAAGCCCGGATGTGCTCCGTTGCAGTGTCAAGAACGTTGTAGGCATCCTCCAGCAGACGCTCGATCTGTGACCGGGCGCCCATAACGATGCCGATGCGCTTACATCGCTGAGTGAGTTCCTCGATCGCGTCGGTATCGAGCGGATCAGCCACTGCTAGGTAGACGCGACCTTCATCATCGATTCGCAGCGGTACAACTGAGTGTTTGCGTGCGAGTTCCTCGCCGACCAGCTGGGTCGCGTCTTTTTGAGGTGTCTCCTCAGTCAGGTCAATGAAGGGAATGCCGAATTGATGGGCGAGAGCTGCCGCAAGGTGGCCCTCGTCGATCTTGCCGAGCTTGAGGAGGATGTTGCCGAGCCGTGCGGCTCCCTCACCCGTGGGGTTTTCGTTCTGGTGCTGTAGGGCGTCGAGTAGGTCATCGGGGTCGATCGAGCCCAACTCAAGGAGAACCTCGCCGAGCTTGGGACGGTTGGATGTGACCCAGGTGTCGATTTCGTGCTCGAGAGTTTCACTATCGACCTCAAAGTCGACGGACTTCTTCCGTCTACTCGACGCCGAGTCGCTCCCTTTTCGAAACAATGCCAATGCTCTGCCGCGCTCTCGCTATCTACTGCCCACGTTCCGGGACAGGTGCCTGTTGTATGACTTCTTCGAAGTATGCGAAACGGGCCGTGAAGTACTTCTCCCCCGGGACGCCCGACTGTCAATTCTCTGACGAATACTGAACTGGTGTCAATGTTCAATTGATTTGCACCGAAAGATCTGGTGATTCACCTATCGGCTTGAGAAGCAGTCTAGATGAGAGTTGTCGAAAAGTCGGTCGCGATCGACGCGAATCTGTTTGGCGCGATCTCTATCCCAAGATGCCCTCTGTTGCGAGCCCTTCGATTATCGCCAGCACCGTCTCGGACCGGTTCAGACCATAGAGGTGAAGACCCGGTGCTCCGCCCACGAGTAGTGCTTGTGACAGTCCAACCGCGTGTTCGACAACTAGATCCTGGCGGGCGGTGTCATCTTCGGTTCCTTGAATTCGTTCGGCCAGGTCTTCGGGGAACGTGGTGCCTGACATGGTCGACATGCGCCGAACGCCCTCGGGGTTGGTGAGCGGCATGATCCCCGGCAGTATCGGGTTGGCCCGTTGGCCAGGTGTCGCTGCCTGCACCTCTTGAACCATGTCGAAATACTGGGCCGGGTCGAAGAAGAACTGGGTAATCGCAAAATCTGCCTTGGCAAGTTTCTCCGCCAGGTGCTGTCGGTCCTTGGCCCGCTCGGTGGACCGGGGGTGCAGTTCGGGATGCGCTGCAACACCCACGCTGCTGTCAGATCCGCGTCGTGACCGGATGAGATCAACTAGTTCATGTGCGTAAGTGAAGTCGCCTTCGGCAGGGCTGCCATCAGCTGGAGGGTCGCCAGCCAATGCCAAAATGTTGTGGACACCGGTGCCGTGATAGTCGTCGAGCAATGCAATGAGTTCGGCCTTGGTGTGTCCGATGCAGGTCAGGTGTGCCATTGCTGGCCAGTTGGCTGCCGAGTTGATCTCGACCACCAAGTCCCTGGTCCGGTCCCGGGTCGATCCCCCAGCTCCATATGTGACCGA
>JAGQSZ010000023.1:0-5018 GCA_020439285.1 Microthrixaceae bacterium | reverse complement strand
TGATCGTCTCTTTGAGCTGAGCCTCGCCTGCGGGAGTCTTGGGAGGGAAGAACTCAACACTGATGGTTGGTCGGTTCGATTCGGCTGCTTCGGCCAGCAGTTCGGCTATTTGACGCATGGTCGCTGTTGTCCTCAGACAGCCGAGAGCCCGGCGGCGCGCTCTGCGGCCTCGATTGTGTTCAACAACAGGAATGCCCGAGTGAGCGGGCCGACTCCACCAATTCTGGGCGAGAGCCAACCGGCCGCGTCCTCCACCTCGTCGTCTACGTCGCTGCATGCCTTGCCATCGACAATGGAAACGCCAGCAGCCACGACAGCGGCGCCGGGTTTCACCATGTCAGCGGTTATCAATGCGGGCGCTCCCGCAGCGGCGATGAGAATGTCAGCTTGGCGGGTGAACGGGCCGATGTCTGCCACGCCAGTGTGGACGACGGTAACGGCGGCATTTGCGTCGGGTCGCTTGAGAGTCAACAGGTTTGCGATGGGGCGCCCGATCGTTAGTCCACGTCCGACGACCACGACGTGCTTGCCAGCTACGGGCACGTCATAGGAGTGCAACATGTGGAGGATGCCCCGCGGCGTACATGCGAGCGGTGCGTCCTCGCCCATGACCAACAGACCCAGGTTTGTGGGATGTAGGCCATCCGCGTCCTTTGCGGGGTCGACCTTGAGTAGCGCTGATCCGTAATCGAGTCCCTTGGGGAATGGGTACTGCACGATGAACGCGCTGACGGCCGGGTCGTTGTTCAGTTCTGCGATTGCGTCGTCGACCTGGGCCTGGGTGGCGTCGTTGGGTAGACGGCGATCCACTGAGTGGATGCCGATCTCGGCGCAGTCCTTGTGCTTCATGCCCACATAGCGGGCGCTCGGGCCGTCGTCGCCCACCAAAATGGTGCCGAGCCCGGGCGCGTATCCTTGCTCTGTGAGCCGTTCCACCCGGGCGCGCATCTGTTGTTTCAGGTCCGTGGCGAGTGCTTCGCCATCGAGTTTCACCGCTGTCATCGGCGACGATCCTATTAGGTTGCTCGACTGGTGGTCCTCTCTGGGTTGCCTTGGCGTGCTGAGGCGATCACAGGGATTCGACTGAGAAGTGCTTCGGTTTATGGTCCGGATCTTCTGGAAAGTCTGATTATTCCGATAGTTTGTGACCGGTATCGAACCGGTCGCTGTGGAGCGCTCGGCAGGCGGACAGGCCGTCTCGATCGACAAGGAGATCAACTCGATGAACATCAGACGTGCCCTCGGCATTCTGGCGATCGTGGCACTCGGGGCCACCGGCGCTGCATGCAGCTCGAAGTCCGACGAGTCGAAGAAGAAGGACACCACGACCACCGCGGCGAACAGTGGGAGCGGCGACGCTGGTGAGGACGAAACAACAACCACTGTCACTGACGACGAGTTCGCTTCGGCAATGCAGGAGATCCGCTCCGGTATCAAGGCGGCTGGCTCTGATGAGTGCAAGTTGGTAGAAGCAGTATCGAGCAACCCACCAACACCTGCTAATCCGGCTCAGACAAAGGAATTCGTCCTGACCTACGTTGCGCTGCTCAACGCGATCGGTGACCAACTCGGCGCTGACACTGAAAACGGCAAGGCCGTGAAGGAAGCGGCGACGCAGTTCCAGAAGGCCGGTGAAGACAACGACTACGCCGACGGCCTTCTCGAGAGCGAAGAGATCTCGAAGCTGATGACCGGCGAGAAGGTGAATGCTGCAATGATGGCGTTCAGCACGAGCAGCCAGAAGTGCATGACGACCGACTCGGGCGACGGCGCCGACACCGAGACCACCATCCCCGAGGGGTGAGCCGCTTCCAATCTCTCAATTTGTGATCGAGCGGGTCGGTGCTTCGGTACCGGCCCGCTCTTTCGCGTTCAGGCGCGTTTAGGTGGTGTAATCGGCGTTTATACGGACGTATCCGTCTGAGAGGTCACAGCCATAAACAGTCCATCGGCCATTGGCGATCCCGAGGTCCGCTTGAACCTCGACGCTATCCCCACGCAGGTAATCCTCTAGAGCAGCTAGCCCTGACTCCCCTGGGTCGTTCGGATATACCTCGGTCCCGCCGAATGAGATGGCGACGTGGTCCGGGTCGATGTCGGTCTCATCCGAGCACTTGCCGATCGCCATCGCGACCCGACCCCAGTTGGGATCCGCTCCATGGACTGCGGTCTTCACGAGCGGCGAGTTGAGAATCGCTTTGGCCACCCGTTTGGCTTGATCGTCGTCACGCGCGCCGGTCACCGTTACGGTGAGGAGTTTGGTAGCGCCCTCGCCATCGCTGGCCAACTGCAGCGTCAGATTGAGACAGACCGCTTCGAGCGCGGCTGCGAACTCAGTTCTGTCCACCGACCCGGCGAGCCCATTGGCCAATACCGCTGCGGTGTCAGAGGTGGAGGTGTCGGTATCGACACTCAAGCTATTGAACGTGCGCCCGACCACGGATCGGAACGTCGTGTCGAGCGTTGTTGCGTCAATGGCGGCGTCGGTGAACACGAAGGCGAGCATCGTCGCCATGTCCGGTTCGATCATTCCGACGCCTTTGGCCACTCCGACGATCGTTGCGTCGCCGACTGTCGCCATGGCTACCTTGGGGTGAGTGTCGGTAGTCATCATCGCTTCGGCGACCCTCACCGCAGGCAAGCCCTCGAGGCGTAGTTGAGAATCGGCACCCAGGTAGGACCGGATCCGGTCCATTGGGTACTGACGCCCGATCACGCCAGTGGAAGCAACCAGGATCGACGACTCGGGCAGGGCCGTGGACTCGGACACCAGCTTGACCAGTTCCCTGGCGTTGTTCTCCCCCGGGATACCAGTCGCGACGTTCGCGTTCTTCGAAATGACCGTGACGGCCTGCAGTTGATGATCAGCCGCGTGCTCCCGTGAGACGACGATGCTCGGTCCGGCGAATCGTGACTTGGTGAATACCGCAGACGCCGCGCACGGCACTTCTGAGACAACAACTAGGAAGTCATTGGTCTGGTCCTTGATTCCTATGTTGCCGACATGAGCGGTGAACCCACGGGGCAGTCGCACCTGGTCTGCTTTGGGGTCGACGGTGTGGCTCGAGGCGGGCGGATCCATGTCGTTGGACATGATTTCAGTCTTGCAGAATCGAGCGTGGCTTCCGGAGTCGACTGGAGCGTCCTGGCCCCACAGACGCAGCGTCGTTGGCTAGGTTCCACCCATGACCAGGTTCACTTCCGCCCTTGACTGTGCCGCTGCGATCCGTTCAAAGGAGGTGAGCCCCGTCGAGGTGCTCGACGAATACCTGGCTGAGGTCGACCGTCTCAACCCGACGCTCAACGCGTTCTCGCTGCGAGACGACGAGCGTGCACGGGCCGATGCACAGGCCGCCGCAGATCTGATCGCATCGAGCGCTCCCGAGGACCTACCGCCGTTCATCGGCGTGCCGCTGCCGATCAAGGACCTGAACCACGTGAAGGGCTGGGTCACCTCGTTCGGTTCAGGCGCGGTACCGGACACGCCTGCTGCTCGGGATGACCTGGTCGTCGAACGTTTTCGCCGGGCCGGGTTCGTGTTGATGGGCAAGACGACCACGCCCGAGTTCGGGTCGGTGTCGGTGACCGAGTCCGAACGATTCGGCATCACACGCAACCCGTGGAACCCGGACTTCACCCCGGGCGGCTCCTCGGGCGGAGCAGCCGCGGCGGTTGCATCGGGAATGGCCCCGATCGCCCACGCCTCCGACGGCGGCGGATCGATCCGGATCCCGGCATCGTGCACCGGTCTCGTGGGACTCAAGGCTTCACGCAACCGCATTACCGAGTGGACCGAGAAGCTGCATGGCGGGTCGACCTCTGGAGTGTTGACTCGCACGATTGCGGACACCGCAGCAGCGCTCGATGTGCTCGCTCCGACCGATCCGAACGCTTGGAACAACGCGTTGGCACCCCAGCAGACCTGGTCGTCCGAGGTGGGTGCGGATCCTGGCCGGTTGCGGATCCGTGTCGCTCGCCTGGGTGCGCTCGGCGGCGAACCGCCTACTTCGTTGGACGCCGCACTTCGCCGGACCGCCGATGCATTGTCCGACCTTGGCCACGACGTAGTCGAAGGTGAGCCCGAATGGCCTGATCTGTTGGAGTTCTTCGGTGGGTTCGTGACCATCTGGGGGACGATCAACGCCGGAGTCGAGGGGCTCGACCCGTCCAAGCTCGAACCGCACAACCGTGAGAGCTACACCGCGGCGGAAGCGAAGTCGTCCATCGAGTACGCAAAGGCCATCACCGGACTGCAGTATCTGTCGAGACGGTTCATGGAGCAGTTCGGGAGGGACTTCGACCTGTTGGTGTCGCCGACCATGGCAATCGAGCCGCCGGCAGCGGGATGGCTGTTCGAAGGTGTGCATGAGAACCCGTCCGAGGCTGTCATGCGGGCGACGCCGATGGCTGCGTTCACGGCGATCTTCAACGTGACCGGTCAGCCGGCGTTGTCGTTGCCGTTGCACGTGTCCGAGGCAGGTCTGCCAATCGGTGTGCAGTTCGCTGCGCCGGCGTGCCGTGAGGACATGCTCATCCGTGTGGGCTCGCAACTCGAGGCTGTGATGCCGTGGGCTGATCGGTGGCCGGCGCTGGCTGCCGGCTGAGCCGGGGATCCGGCACGAGGACGTCCCCGCCGGAGCGCACCCTTTATGCCCCTCTCGCTCGCCCCATCGCGACTTTTGTGGAGTTCGCGTTGCCCAGCAACCGAAACTCCACAAAGTTCGCCAGCAGACCCGACTGTAACGCTAGAGGAGGTCGGTTGGAGCCGTCCCACTAGCGCCAGAACGCGCCAGCGACATTCACGCCATTGAGGTTCCAGGACGGCCCGTTCGTCCCTCAGCGGCAAAGCCGAGAGCACGGTCAGCGAAGGGTTCCGGTCAGTCTCAGTCAGGTCGCTTGGAAGCGTGACTGCGGTAGCAAACCCGGTCAATGGATTATCACGTGTTGCAGCAGCGCGCAACGACCTCAACCTGATAGTACCAATATTTGGTATATTTGTGTGATGAGCACGAACACTT
>JAGQSZ010000246.1 GCA_020439285.1 Microthrixaceae bacterium | reverse complement strand
GTGTAGGTCGTGTCGGTCGAACCGGTGTTGGCGGCCACAGTGCTCCAGGTCGACCCATCGGTGCTCTTGTAGATGTGGTAGCCGGTGATGGAGCTTCCACCGATCCAAGTCGGTGGGGTCCAGCTCAACTCGGCGGACTGCTGTCCTGGCGTTGCCGACAGGCCAGTGGGTGCCTGGGTGACGCTTTCGGGAATGTCGACTCGCATCGTGATGGTCGCCGTGTCGCTGAATTCACCGGCAGATACCGTCACGGTGAATGTGTCCACGTCATCCGTCAACCGGGAGTCGATCGCAGTGCTGTTGGGATCGAACACGTAGCGGCCAGTAGAGCTGTTGATATAGAGAGTGCCGTAGTCAGTGGCGACGCCTTGGTCGTAGGTGTACCCACCGATAGTGACCGATGCCGGCGATGAACCAGCGAGAGCGAAATCGAACGACGATGTGTCGGGATCGGCAACGCTGATCAACCCGGAGATCGGGTTGAAGGTCTCACCCGTAGGTGCATCGTTGGTGTAGACGATGTCTGCAGGATCCGAAGCTGTCATCGGATCATCGACTGGCGTGATGTTGACCGTCACCGTGCCAGTACCGGTGCCATTCGCCGTGCTCTTGGCAGTGATGGAGATGGTCCGCTGAGCTGCGGGGTTGTCGCTGGTGTTCTCGAACTGCAACTTACGGGCGATCTGCTGGGCGACGTTGTCATTGGCCTTGGAGCCATACACACGAACGTTGTCGATCAACAGTGAGGCACCTGCCGCCTGGCCACATGTTGCGTCGAAGGTTCCGGCGACGAATACGAACCTGTAGTGTCCGCCGGTGGGGATGACGGTTTCCTTGGTGGCCCAGTTGGTGTTGGACATGTTAGTGGAATACGTGTCGAGGACCTCGGTCTGAACACCGTTGCGGTCAACGATGTAGCCGAACACTGCATATGCATCGCCACCGGCGAATGCCCGCCAGTCGAAGTAGATCTTGTCGCCTGCCGCGGCTTCGAACTCGCCCGAGTAGGCAGCTGGACCATGAACCACATCGCATCCCTGTGCTGTTGTCATCGTACTCTTGAGTTGAAGGGCGTAGGTTCCCTCGGTTGGCTCGCCGGTTGTGACGGGCCCAACGGTCCAGGTCGCGCCTGAGGGAACATTGTTGTCCTGGTTGGGAGCGGTGCCCGGGTAGGTCGAAGTGTCGTTCGTTACGAACCCAGCAATGCTGGTCACACCCAAGTTGATCTGTTGTTTCATGGCGGTCCAACCGAGTGTGTCGCCGGTTTCGAAACCGGGGTTGGTGAATGCCGTCGTGAAGTTCACACGCAGCTTGCGGCCGGCTTGGCCGTCAAAGGTGCTGTCCACCGAACCCACTGGTTCGGCGATCGTGCCGTTGCCCAGATAGACGGAGTTCCCGACGACTGAGACGACTCCGGAAGCTGTTGACGGCGTCACGTCAGTCAACAACGACAAGATGTCGTGGCTAGTTGATCCGCTGACAGCGAACTCGACGTACTCACCGTCATAGGACGTGCCGTTGGTGATCGTTATGCCGCTGCCCACACTGATGGGGCCTTGTTGTTCGGTATAGCTGTATACGCCGCCGGCTGTCACAGTTGTGGTGGCAGCTGCTGCCGGCAGTGTCGGGAGTAAGGCGAAGATAGCCATCGCCGAAACAATGGTGCTCACCGCCTTTAGTAGTCGGGAATTTCTGGCGCGGGTTTTCATGAAATTTGAGGCTACGGAGCAATAGGTAATTTTCCGCCGTACTTGTTGAAATTCTTTCTGTCAACTCGAAACTATTGACGGGAGCAGGGGGCCTGGCCATGCGTTAGCAGTTCTCATAGGTCAAGGCATTGGGCCAACTAGAGCCAGCGCCAATAATCTCTCCAAGGCGTGTCGTATGAGGTCGGCGCCGCAGATAGCAAGGGAGTGCTCCTGCAATGAGTTCACGACTAATGAAGATCGCAACCGTCTTGATTGCACTGACCCTTGCCGCGGGCTGTGGCGGATCATCGGATGAGTCCGCCAGCACTACAGCGCCAAAGGCGACCGACTGCACCAATCCTCCGCTCAAGAACGACGGAGTTCTGACCGTCGCCACTGGTGATCCGGCGTTCGAGCCTTGGGTCGTAGATGACGATCCCACCAACGGCAAAGGCTTTGAATCAGCCGTTGTGGCAGCCGTCGCCAAGCAAATGGGGATCACCAAGGTCAACTGGACCCGTACCGGTTTCGACGCCGCAATTGCACCCGGAAAGAAGGACTTCGATTTCAACGTCCAGCAGTATTCGATCACTCCTGAGCGCAAAGAGGTCGTCGACTTCTCACGCAGCTACTACACCGTCGAACAGGCGCTTGTCGCCGCAAAGGACAACGAAATTTCCAAGGCTCGATCACTCGCTGACCTCAAGGACGCACGACTCGGTGCAGCGTTGGGTTCGACCTCTCTCGACTACATCGAGAACGTGATCAAGCCCAACACCCAGGTGCAGGTATTCGACGACAATGCAGCGGCCAAAGCGGCCTTCGATGCTGGTCAGGTCGACGGGCTGGTATTTGACCTCCCAACCGCTTATTACGTGACTGCGGTCGAGATCGAGAATGCCGACATTGTCGGTGTGCTTCCCACGGTTGGTGACGCCGAACAACTCGGATTCCTGTTCGAAAAGGGCAGCCCGCTTGTTTCCTGTGTTGACAACGCTCTCGATGCGCTTGACAAGGACGGAACGCTCGCATCTCTCCAGACCGAATGGCTCGCCCGCGGCGGAGACATTCCAACGCTTTCGGAGTGAGCCCACTCAAGCGCTTCGGCGCCCGGATGTCCTCTGAAGAGGGTGCCAAGGGAGCGCTCATAGCGACGGTCAGCACCGTCGCGTTCTTTGCGATCGCAATCGTCGCGGTACTCAACAGTCCCAACTGGCCACGGGTTCAACAGCACTTCTTCAGTCCGGCGAAGTTCGCAGATTCGTGGCCTCAGGTCTGGCAGGGCTTCTGGGTCGACATGAAGATGTTCGTCATCTGTTTGGTGACCGTGCCGATTCTGTCGATCCTGGTGGCAGTGGCCCGGAGTTTCCGGGGTCCTGCGTTCTTCCCGATCCGCATGATGGCGATCGTCTTCACCGACACGCTCCGCGGAATCCCGATGATCCTGTTGATTCTGTTGTTGGGGTTCGGTGTGCCGGCGCTCGACCTGCCGGGTCTGCCCCGCGGAGCGTTCTTCTGGGCGATCGTCGCGCTGACCGTCTCCTACGCCGCGTACACAGCAGAGATCATCCGTTCGGGAATAGACGCGGTTCCCGAAAGCCAGCGTTCCTCGGCGCGTGCTATCGGTCTGACCCAATGGCAGACGCTCCGCTACGCGATCCTGCCCCAGGCCTTCCGTAACGTGATTCCTGCGCTCATGAACACCGTCGTATCGATGCAAAAAGACGTTGCTCTGGTCAGCGTGTTGGGAATTCGCGAGGCGGTACGCGAGGCGCAGATCTACACGACACGGAACTTCAACTACACCTCCTATGTGGTCGCAACGGTGCTGTTCCTAGCTGTGTCAGTGCCGCTCGTCCGTTTCGTCGACTACCTCACCAAACGCGATCGCGAGCGGCGAACCCAGGTGGCACTGTGAACGGGCCCGAACAGATCGACCAGGAGCAGGTCGACCAGGAACCTTCACGAATCCGGGTCGAGGACGTCACCAAGACCTACAAGGACAAGGTCGTTCTCGACGGACTGTCGCTCACGGTGCGTCCCCATGAGGTCGTTTGTCTGATCGGTCCTAGCGGTTCGGGCAAGTCGACCCTGTTGCGATGCATCAACTTGTTGGAGCCGATACAGGGTGGACGGATCTACCTCGATGATGATTGCATCACCGATCCCGGCGTGAATGGCAACGCCGTGCGACGGCGTATCGGGATCGTCTTTCAGTCCTACAACCTGTTCCCTCACCTGTCGGTTATGGACAACGTCACTCTC
>JAGQSZ010000245.1 GCA_020439285.1 Microthrixaceae bacterium | reverse complement strand
TCCGCAGATCGCCTACACGTCATCCAAGGGAGCGGTCCTGTCGATGACGCGTGAGATCGCAGCGATCTACGCACGTCAGGGCTTGCGTGCGAACGCGCTGTGCCCCGGTCCGGTTCTCACACCGCTGCTCGCAAAGTTCATGGAAGATCAAGCAGCACGCGAGCGTCGCCTGATCCACATTCCGCTCGGCCGGTTCGGCGAGGTCGATGAAATGGTCAACGGTGCACTGTTCCTCGCGTCAGATGAGAGCTCCTATATGACCGGTCAGTCGCTGTTGATCGACGGCGGAATAACCAGCGCTTACACGACGCCGGAGTGATGGAATCCAACGGGACCGAATGGGCAGGATGATGCTGAGTATCGAAGGACTAGCAGCAGCAGTCGACGCTGGAGAGATCCACACCGTCGTCGTGGCGTTCCCCGACATGCAGGGGCGACTGATGGGCAAGCGTGTCGTTGCGAGCGTGTTTCTGGATCAATTGGAGGACACTGGCGGGTCGATCGAGGCTTGTGACTACCTCTTGTCCACCGATGTCGAGATGAGCGTGCTCGACGGGTTCCGCTTCAGCAATTGGGAGACCGGCTACGGCGACCTGGTCTGCCGGCCGGACCTGTCGACGCTTCGACGGATTCCTTGGATGGAGGGTTCGGTCTCGGTCCTGGGCGATGCGCTCGACCACCACGGAGACCGAGTCGGTGTCGCTCCGCGCAACATCCTGAAGTCGCAGATCGATGCGGCAGCTCAACTCGGCTACGAGTCCAAGGTCGGCACCGAGCTCGAGTTCTACCTGTTTGACGAGTCACCCAACGAGGCTTGGGATAAGGGCTATTCGGGATTGACGCCCAGCAGCAGGTACATCATCGACTACCACTTGTTGGCGACTTCGCGGGACGAGTCGGTGTTGTCACGGATGCGCAACGAGATGCTCGCAGCCGGAATTCCGGTGGAGAACTCCAAAGGCGAAGCGGGTCGAGGTCAACACGAACTCAACCTGCGTTACGCAGACGCGCTGGCGATGGCCGACAACCACACGATCTACAAACTCGGAGCGAAGGAGATCGCGGCGCAAGAGGGTCGTTCCCTCACGTTCATGGCGAAGTACGACTTCGATGACGCCGGGTCGTCATGTCACATCCACTCATCGTTGTGGGACATCGCATCGGGTCGGTCGGTCATGGCAGCGGAATCTGCTGGCACTGAGATGTCGGATGTGTTCCGTTGGTACCTCGGCGGGTTGATGGCTACCGCAGCAGAGTTCTCGCTGTGTTGGGCCCCGTTCGTCAACAGCTACAAGAGGTTCCAGCCTGATTCCTGGGCGCCTACGGCGATCGCATGGGACACCGACAACAGAACGCTCGGTTTCCGTGTTGTCGGAACAGGGCAGGCGATGCGGGTCGAGAGTCGCATTCCGGGGGCGGACTGCAACCCTTATGTCGCAATTGCAGCGACTCTCGCTGGTGGACTTCACGGGATCCGCAACAAGATCGAACCGCCCGCGGCCACTCCCGGAAACGGGTACCAGTCCGACGCTCCCCGAATCCCGAGCACCTTGGTTGAAGCCATCGAGCTGTTTGAGAACTCAACTGTTGCCAAAGAAGCTTTCGGTGAAGATGTTCATTATCACCTGCTCCACATGGCGCGACAGGAATGGCAGGCGTTCAACCGAACGGTGACCGACTGGGAACTCCGTCGCAATTTCGAACAGATGTAATGAGGCGATGACACGATGGGCAATGCCATGTCACTTCCACGAATCGGACTGACCGCCCGGCGCCGCGGAGTCAACCAGCCCAATCCGCTCGTCGAGTCCGTTGCGCTGCAGGCCACTTATTCCGATGCTGTTGACCGTGCTGGCGGACTGCCCGTTCTGTTGGCTCCCGCAGAAATCGACGAGAAACGCGCGGCGTCGATCGTTGCGAGCCTGGACGCGTTGATCCTCACCGGTGGTACTGACATCAACCCGGATCTCTACGGCGAAGAACGTCACCCGAGCGTTGAATACGTCGACGATCTGCAGGACTCGTTCGAGCTGGCTCTGTTGCGAGCCGCATTGGAGACACAGATCCCTCTGTTGTGTGTGTGCAGGGGGATGCAGATTCTCAACGTCGCTTTCGGTGGAGATCTGGATCAACACATCGTGGGTAAGCCCGGTATTGGGCAGCACGGAATCCCCTTCGGTGGAGGTGGGACGATTCACCGGGTCAGCGTCGACGAGGACAGTCGGTTGGCTGATGTTCTGGGCACCACGACGCCCAATGTCGAGTGCCACCATCATCAGGCGGTGGACCGTGTGGGTGATGGTCTGAACGTAATAGCGCGTGCTGCCGATGGGACCGTCGAGGCACTCGAGATAGCGGACCGCGATGCGTGGACGATTGCAGTGCAATGGCACCCTGAGGACACCGCGGGTGAGGATCCCCATCAACAACGTGTATTCGATGAGCTGGTGAATCAGGCTCGCAATCGTGGCTGAGGTGCCCTACTCGAGCGCCGATGTTGATCGGGCGCTTGGAGAGGTCCGAAGGATCGCTACTGCGCTGCCGGAAGTGACTGAACGACCCAGTCACGGTGCTCCGACGTTCTTTGTCAAGAAGTCCTTCGTCATGTTCCAAGATGATCACCACGGTGACGGTCGACTAGCCATCTGGTGCAAAGCAGCGCCCGGTGTTCAGGAATCAATGGTCGACCTAGAGCCAGAGCGGTTCTTCCGTCCGCCGTATGTTGGCGTGAACGGTTGGCTGGGCGTCCGTCTCGATGTCGACGTGGACTGGGACGAAGTGGAGGCGATCATCGAGGACGCGTACCGGTGCGTGGCGCCCAAGCGTCTGCTCGCCGAACTCGATGATTGCTGAGGCAAGTAACGGCACCTGCGCCTAGGAGGTCTGTGCCCAGGTTCCTGCCATGTCTGATGGTTCGGGATCAATACCCACCCGTTCGAAATAGCCCGCGTCGAGAGCCTCGGAAAAGTCATTGCTTCGCGCTGCAAAGGCAGCAGGAGTCGATTCGGCCTCGGGCTCGGTATTCGGCTCAGGAGTTCGCGTCGGACCGGCGCCGGGGGTTCGCCGCGGCTGCTCGCCCGGGTAACTGAGTTGGGGAATCCCCTCGCAACTTGGTGTGGGGGCACGCAACGGAATGTCGTCGAGATCGAAGAGTTCCGGGTCAGAACCTGAAGCGCCGAGCGAAGCCCCGATGTTGTTGGCATACCGGTTGCGAGAGGTGAGCCACCAGTTCGTGCCGTTGGGTGATGGTCCCTCGGGCGGAGCGCCCAAGAACCGCCACTGCAGGAACCTCATGATCGAAGTGTGGTCATAAGTCCGATGATCGACAAAACCGGGCCGGGCCCACGGCGAAGCGAGGACAGTCGGAACCCGGAATCCTGCCTGTCCGAAGTTGTCCGCATCGACGGTCGAGGCGCGGTCATCCGGCAACTGCGGCGGAGCTACGTGATCGAAGAACCCTCCCCATTCGTCGTAGGTGAGGATGAACAGCCCACGCTCCCAATGGGGTGACTTGGCGAACGCCCGGAACACATCGGTAGCGAAGCGTTGCCCTGCGGCTGGATCAGCAAGCGGATGGTCATCGGCCTCCCACCACGGGAGATAGGGCGGATCCAGAAATGTCACCGCTGGAAGCTGACCACGTTCGCATTCATCGAAGTACTGACTGATGGGACTGATGATCGGTGCCATCCGCTCGCCGAAGAACGCAAGGCTCGGCAAATCGCTCACATAGGACCTCACCCCGACGCCTGCTGCTCGTAGCTGATCCCAAATAGTCGGCCAGTCGAAACCGAGTTCCAGGATCGGCAGGTAGTTGTACTTGTAACCACCGGATTGGCCGGAGTGCAGATACTCACGGTTGGGTTGTGTCGGGCCGAGGACCGATGCGTGGTAGCGATCGAAAGTCGTGAAGCGTCGAGCCATCCGCGCAGTGAATGGAACGTCGTTCGCGTCGTAGTAACC
>JAGQSZ010000244.1 GCA_020439285.1 Microthrixaceae bacterium | reverse complement strand
GGTGCTCTGGTGGGGTATCTCCGGGGCGCCGGCGGACCCATTGGCGACAGAGGTGGCTTGCCCAGTATCACCGGTCGACTCGAGCCTTGTCGTGATGTGCAGCAAAGGGCAGATCCGAGAGGCCTGGTTGAGGGAGACAGGAATCGAGTCGTTTAAGCAAATCATCGAATTGGCCAGGACTTCATTGAATCCCCCTGAATTCACTGAAGATATGTTGAGCCTATTGAAAATTGTTCAGAAGACTACTTATGTCAAGCGCTCGAGCCAGGACGTTGTGTTGCTTCACGGTTTTCCAGTGGCACAAATGGATCGGCTCTCGCTCTCGCCGGCCGTACTCGACGCCGTAGAACGGGCCCTGGAGTCCAGGTCCGGGTTGGGTGGCGGACTAGTTGACCTTGAACTGGCATCAGAGGGAGCAGGAGTCGTGGTGCGGGCCATTGGCGGACGAGTCTGAACCGTCACCTTCTCGATGCCTCTGGCGGTGGAAGACGGCCCTCGTGATCAATTGATGTCACATGATGTGACCGGTAGTATGAGTTCGCTTTCGACCTTATTTCTAGGAGGGGACGCATGAGTGAGAATCATGAGAGCGAAGTCGACAAGGAACCAACCGCTTCCGCCCCGGGGGAATCTGGGATCAACTCCAGCGGCAGGGAAGGTCTTGATCCAACTACCGTGGGTTCGGATGACGCCGCATCATCTCTGACTGGGGAATTGGACGAGGGTGGCCAAGATGAGAACGAGGACGCCGAGAACGAGGACGCTCGGATCAAGCGGCGTGCAGCGCTGAAGCTTGCCGCTGGTGCCGCCGCCGCTGGTGCAGTATGGACAGCGCCGAAGCTCGATGGATTCTCGGTGGTGCCCAACTACGCTGCCGCAGGCACAGCAGTCGTTCCGGCGAAGACCTTTCGCATCGACACTGCTGACATTGCAGCGAACTACCCTCCGCCCGGGTACTACAACCCGCAACCATCTCCGGACGCTGCCGGGGGTCCGGGGGACGGTTGTTCAGGCCAGAATGGCGATGTCTATGCACTGTCGACGCCTGCCAACCCAGGCATTTCGGTCAATTCCTCGGGTCCGACTGCTTCGAGCGCCATCAACTTCTCGTATCCGCTCGGCCCTGCTGGGAACGTCGTGGTGAAGGTTCCCAATGGTGCTGACGCAGACTCCGGCGTGACCACGAACATCGACGTTGCGTTCAACATCGATCCACCATTCAACAAGTGTAGGGTCAATGCTGCGGCGCTCTACGGCTGCAACGCCCAGAACACAGCGATCCCGCTGACCATCAACAACAACCCGACATCGGGGGCACCCAATCCCGCTCCATTTACTGCGACCGTAGTTTCCACGCCTCCGGGTCCTGTGGGCGCAGCGCACCACGTGACCATCACGGTGGCGTGTACCTGAATCGTGTCGCCAACTACTGAGCCAACAGCTGCAGGCACGCGGTCGAGCGCTATGAGGTTGACGCCTCGCCCGGGTGATCTAGACGAGCAGAGGTTGGTGGACGCCGCGGCGATTGGTCGGCGGCGATCGGCAGACCAACTAGCAGAATGGTTCGGCGGCTTCCGTTTCGAGGACCTGGATTTCTCTGCCGACGGCAACCGTGCGTCCCTCCTCAGCGTTGCCCACCACCTGCTCGAGGGGCTAAATGCCGAGGAAGTCGTAGACAGGGACATAATCAATAGTGACCTGCCCTTCCCACGACTCAAGGTAAGCGGGAGGGAAGGAAAGAGTCTCGATCCTTCTGTCGACAACATTGTGCGCCCCGCCAATCACGAGACGGACATAGTCCAGGTCCGTAGTTTCCGGATAATTGATGTCCTGACCGAGGGCGCAACATTGGTGGTCAACCACCTTGGTCCGCGTGGCGGTCGTTCCATTGCAGAACTCATCAACCACTTGTCCCGCGTGACTGCAACCTCTGTTCAGGTCAACGTCTACATGAGTGAACGCGAGGCGGTAGGTTTCGGCCGCCATTGGGACGACCATGATGTGCTCATCGTCCAGTGCAAGGGGAAGAAGTATTGGGAGATCTTCACCCCCGGTGAGCTCTCACCAATTATTGACTATGTGTCTCGGGATAGCTGCGGAGAGTCGGTTTGGTCCGGGGTGCTCGACCCCGGCAGCGCGCTCTACATACCGCGCGGCTGGGCGCATGAGGTTCGTGGATTCGTTGGCGAGTTGTCCATCCACTACACGCTGGGTATCCGTCGGTTCACCGGATTCGATCTGCTCTCGTGGCTGACATCCCACGACAACTGGGACGACCTGTCGTCCTGGATTTCCACTGAGGAGGGGCCCGACGTGCTCGAGTCTGTTCATCTGGACGAAGCGGCAATCGAGTATGGACTGGCCATGTGGCGAGGCGCAATGCCAGCCGTGGCCTGGGTCGGACCCGTTGCTCTGGATCGAGCACTTGCTGAGGATCTCATCGGGTGGCAGATCGTACCTGCCCTCGTCGGTGGAGCAGTGTTGGGTAGCCCGAAGGACGACGAACATCTGGTCCTGTATGCCAGCGGAAATCCGTTCTCTTTCCGCAGAGATGCGGTACCGATTGTTGCCCGGCTACTGGAAGGCGATCCGACGACCGTGGACGAACTACATGATCTGGCTCCGAAACGAAGTCGCGCTTCGATCATTGACTTGGTGCGCGGGCTCGGATCTTGGGACTTGGTGCAGGTGGTCACGTCATGACTATCGTCGACCTTGAAATGACTGCTTCGGAATCGTACCGGGAGTTCGGGTTCGCAGTAGTGCCCGGATTCATCTCGCGGGACCTGGCAGATTTTTTGAGCACGTACATGAACCTTCTCGGTCAACTCGACCGATTCTTCCACGATGAGCAGGTTCCGGGCACACTCATAACCTACGGCGACCCTGCATTTGAAACGGTCCTGGCCAGATCGGCCCAGAAGGTTGGCGGCATCGTCGGAGCCCACGTCCTTCCCACTTATTCGTTTGCTCGTGTATACTACGAGGGAACGGTGCTTGGACGTCACGCGGATAGACCGGCATGTGAGCACAGCGTTACGGTCCACCTCGCTTCATCGGACGATTCCGTCCGGTATCCAATCGGAATCACCGGCCTCGACGGAATGGATCGAATGGTGGACCTCGAGCCCGGCGATGGTCTGGTGTACTGGGGCACTCAACTTCAGCACTGGCGTGAACCTTGTCCGACTGAGTGGTTCACGCAGTTCTTTCTTCATTTCGTGGACGCGGATGGACCGTTTCGATCCGAGGCGTTCGACAAGCGGGACTACCTTGGCCTCCCCCCGAGCCCAGAGGCCAAGAGATGACGATTGAATTGTCGCCGATAGGCAATCCGCACTTTCTTTCTATTGAATCGATGGAGCTCTTTTCCGAGGAAGAATGCGATCGAATCGTGTCGACCTTCAATCCTGAGGGTTGGCGTCCAGCATCGGTCAGTGACGAGGACTACGGCAGTGGTACGGTGCGTCCGGACATCCGCTCTGTCCTGCAGCAACAGTTGAGACTGGATTCATCGAATTGGCCAGTGAGCGCTTTGGCCGCTGCGGTTGGAGAGATCAACGATCGTGTTTTTCACTTCGACGTGTATGGCTTCGATGCCCTGGATTATCCGGCAGCGCTCCGGTACGAATCGGAGGTCGAGGACCACTTTCGACGACACGCTGATAGTGGAGCGTCGTTTCCGAACAGGAAACTGAGCTGTGTGGTTCAGCTCACCCCAGGAGACTCGTATCGTGGGGGTGATTTGGTGTTTCCGGACGCTGGTGTGATAGCTCCGCGCGTGCAGGGAACCCTAATCGTGTTTCCATCGTTTCTTCACCATCAGGTAACACCCGTGGTTTCGGGAGTCCGACACGTAATTGTCGGATGGGCAGGAGGGCCCACTTTCAGATGAATCCCACCAGCAGTCCCTTGATCCTCCGCCTTCCGCCGTCGACGAACTCGTTCGTCGTCGGAATTGCTGAAGCCCAGGTTGTTTCTGCTGATGACCT
>JAGQSZ010000243.1 GCA_020439285.1 Microthrixaceae bacterium | reverse complement strand
GGTTGGCAGACCTACACCGACCATCCGGACCACAGGCGCATCATCACCGAGCAGATCCTTCCGCGACTGGAGAGCCGCAGCGCGACTCAATTTGTGAGTTAAGACTTGGCTGCCAACAGTGCTGGCGGGTTTCGATTCACTGATCATTCGACAGACTCGAAGGCTGCGCGGGAATCGTCACCGCTCAATGGTCCGCGGATGACCTTCGGCACGCTTCCCCGATTAGGTTGCGGGTTGACCACGAAGCCACCTAAGGAGCCCGCAGGTGACCGATTCAAACGCCACGTCTACTGAAGTCGACGATCCAACCGTCATTGTGTCCGAGCCGACCGACGGGGTCCGCCTCATAACCCTAAATAGGCCCGACCGGCTCAACGCCATGAACGCCGAGTTGATCAACGACCTCTACGGGGCGCTCAGTGAGGCAGGTAGTGATCTGAGTTGTCGCGCGGTCGTGTTGACCGGAGCGGGTCGAGCGTTCTGCGCTGGATTGGACCTGAGCGGCTACGGAGACACTGGCGCCGAAGACCTGGGGCGAATACAGCAGACCTTCCACATCCAAAAACACATCGCAGGTCTCATCGATCTACTTCGAGGCATGGCACAACCCGTGATCTGTGCTGCGAATGGTGCGGCATCAGGTGGAGGGTTCGCATTGCTACTCGGGTCCGACATTCGGTTGGCCTCGGCAACAGCGAAGTTCAACGCCGCCTTTGTGCGGATCGGGCTATCGGCCTGTGACATCGGAACGTCTTGGTTGCTCCCGCGGATAGTCGGGGCAGGGCGGGCACACGAGATGATGCTCACCGGACGATATGTAGAGGCAGAAGAGGCCTTGAGGATCGGGCTGGTAACCGACGTCGTCGAACCGGAGGCCCTCCTCGAACGGGCGCTCGAACAAGCGGCCATGATCGCAGCGAACAGCCCGATGGGCGTTCGGATGACCAAGGAAGTGATGTGGAGTGCGCTGGAAATTCCCGGACAGCGAGCCGCAATTGATCTGGAGAATCGCACTCAAGTGATGCTCACCCAGACAACCGATCACGTCGAGGCGATCATGGCATTCCTCGAGCGCCGCGACCCCGGCTTCACCAATCATTGACCCGAGCAGGTGGGCCGACGACGATGCTCCCGAGCACCGGAAACCGGGGACAACGTGACAATGTCTATACCTATGGGGGTATACTCGAAGATACCCCTACAGGTATAAGTCAGATGTCCAAGGAGCCAACCAGATGTGTAGACCCGCCAAATGCAAGACATGCGGAAAGACGACTTGGGCTGGGTGCGGCCAACATATCCAATCGGTCAAGGCCAGCGTTCCAGCCGATCAGTGGTGCGACGGCAAGCACAGCCAAGCCGAGATCGACGAAGCCAAATCGAACCGTGGCGGGATGATGTCTCGCATCTTCGGCCGATGAAGGAGACAACAGTGAATCGCCCTTCCACTAGAACCGGTATCTTCACCACCGTTGCCACCTTGTTCTTCGGAGCATTGGTGGCAGCAATGGTCTCCTCGTGTTCAGGGTCTTCCGCCGACGCAGTCGAACTGCCAGACAACGCGATCATCCTCGATGTCCGGACTCCCGATGAGTTTGCAGGTGGACATCTCGATGGGGCACGTCTGCTCGACTTCAACAGCGGCGAATTCTCTGCCTCGCTCCCGACCTTGGACCCCAACGCCACCTATGTCGTGTACTGCCGGTCAGGTAATCGCTCTGGCCAGGCAGTCGCGCAGATGCAACAGCAGGGCTTCAAGAACGTCACCGACCTTGGTTCACTTGAAGACGCTGCCAGCGCTACCGGGATCGAGATCACCCGCTAGCCAGACATCACTACGCTGACGAAATGCCAGCGCACAACCAGTCAGTGGGATCAGCCTCCTATGGGGCCGAGATCCGTTGGACCACCCATGGGGTTGCTCACATCCGTGGAGGGTCACTTGCCAATGTTGCGTTTGGCCAGGCGTATGCCATTGCCGGCAGTCATCTGCCAATCATCGCGGATCAGATCCTGAAGACGCGCAGTCAACGATCACTGCACTTCGGTCGGGGTGAGAACGACCAGCACATCAACTCCGATTTCGGGTATCTGGCAATGGGTGTCACCGATTGGGCCGAGCGGATGTCGCGCACCCAACCGGATCACGTACTTACCGCTGTCGATGGCTACGCCGCGGGGCTGAACCAGTGGCTCATCGACAATGGACGCTCAGCGTTGCCCGAATGGTGTCGTGACGCCGAGTGGATTCGAGAAGTCGATTCGCTCGATCTGTTCGGTCTCTATGCGGACATGGCGCTCATGGCTTCGGGACGCAACGTGGCACAGTTCGTCGGCGCCGCTCAACCGCCGGGCTCGCCACCCGTGGCCCATCCTGACGGGCCTCTGGTCCCCGATGACCATCCGGGCTCCAACGGCTGGGCACTCGGCGGTGAACTCACAGACAACGGTCGGGGCATGGTCATGGCCAATCCCCACTTCCCTTGGTATGGCGACGGTCGGTTCTGGGAATGCCACCTGACCATCCCAGGCGAGATGGATGTCTACGGAGTGTGCCTGATCGGAGCACCCGGGGTTCACATCGGTTTCAACCGTGACGTTGCTTGGACCCACACGTTTTCGGCGGGTCAACGCTTCAACTTCTATTCGTTGACCCTCGATCCAACAGACCCGACCCGCTACACCTACGGCGACGAAACCCGTTCGATGACCTCGAACACCCACGAGATCGGAGTGCGCAGCTCTGACGGTTCCGTCGAACGGGTCGAGCGCACCATGTGGTCATCGCACTATGGACCGATGCTCGATGTCCCGCTGCTGGGTTGGAGTCCTGCGCTCGCGTTCTCACTCGCCGATATCAACAACGGCAACGAACGATTCCTTGCCCAGTACCTCGCGATGGACACCGCCACCAGCGTCGAGTCACTGAGAGACACGGTCAGGTTCCATCAGGGGATCCCGTGGGTGAATGTGATCGCGGCTGACCGCCATGGCGATGCTTGGTACGCAGACCCTTCGCCGGCCCCACGGCTCTCTCCCGAAGCCGAAGCGGCATTCGACATCGCCGTTCGACAGGATCCGATCACGATGCTGTTCTACAGCCAGCGGGTCGCGATTCTCAACGGCTCGGACCCGGCAAATGAATGGGTGACCGATGAGCGGAGCGCTGCAGCGGGAATGGTTCCAATCGAGGACCTTCCCGAACTGCGGACCCGGGGAGCAGTCTTCAACTCCAATGACCCCTACTGGGTTCCCGGACCTGACGCCACGTTGGAACAGGGACCGGTGTTCTGTGGGCTCTACGGCCGTCCTCTTTCGCCGCGAACCAGGATGAACGCAACTGTTCTTGCGGGCGACGCGCCGTCGGGTCCAACAGGCGATGGCGACAAGTGGACCACAGCTGACGTGGAGCGAGCGCTTCTCGACAACCGTTCGTTGTTGGCAGAACAACTACTTGATGGCGTGATCGAGCGCTGCGCTACCTCGGGTGATGAAACTCTGGAGCGTGCAGCATCGGTTCTCGCCGGCTGGGACAGGGCCTTCGACATCAACTCCAAGGGTGCGGTGTTGTGGCGTGAGTTCCTCGCTACGTTCAGCGAGGCCGATCTGCGTGGCGGCGGCTCGCTGTTCGCCATTCCATTCGATATGAACGACCCGGTCCGAACACCGAGAGATCTGGCTGCTGCCCCAGCTTCGGGAACTGATCCGGTACACACCGCTATGTGGACCGCTCTCGATGTGCTGGCATCCACGGGAATCGCTCCGGATTGTGCGCTCGGCGACGTTCAGTTCATCGAACGCTCCGGTCAACGAATTCCGTTGCACGGGGGCAACGAGGTCGAGGGCATCGTCAATGTCGTCGCTCCCGTGGGCGCGCTCGCCTCGACGGACCTCGAACCTCGCCCACCCGCGGGTGACCCGATACCGGGACGGACCGAACGAACCGGGTTGTGTTCGACCGGTTACCCGGTCACCTACGGGGCGTCGACAGTGATGGTGGTTGGGTTCGACGACG
>JAGQSZ010000242.1 GCA_020439285.1 Microthrixaceae bacterium | reverse complement strand
CGTCGGGCCGACACGACTGACATGGGCAACGACTCGAACATGAACCCGACGATGCGCATCGGGAACGCCAACCACCCGAACAGCGCGACCGCCTGCACCAACTCGCCAGGGGTGCTCGCACCGGAATCGACCCGCCAAGCGCCCACCAACAACAACACGATCATCCCCAGATTCGGGAGCATCTGGATGAGCGGTTCGAAATACGAGGTCAGCCGTGCGACCACCAGGCGTTCGGTTCTGACCCTGTCCGCTGCCGCTGCGAAACGCTCCGACTCATGAGACTGGCGGCCAAGCGTCTTGACCGTGAGAGCCCCGTCGAAGCTCTCATGTGCGATCGATGACACCACGCCGAGTCGTTCCTGCACCAGTGCCGCCGGGCCGCTCACACGATTGGTGTAATAACGACTAAGCAGTGCGAGCAGCGGGAACAGGACGAGCGCGACGAGAGCGAAGAACGGGTCGGCCATCAACAAGCTGATAAGCGAGAACGCGGCCAGCGAAATCACCCCGATGGAGAACGGCAGCGGCATCAGCAATCGAGTGGCTGTTGTTATATCAACATCTGCGTTTGCAAGTAGCTGTCCAGTCTGGTGTCTGCGATAGGAAGCGAAAGGCATCACCAAGAGGTGATGACTCACGGCTCGTCGCAGTTCCGCTTGGTTGACGGTCTCGGTGACGGACCCGTACCAGCGGCGGATCGCCACGGACGCTCCACGCAGGACCGCCACGACACACAGGGCGAACATGGCCCACAGCACCGTCGACCCGCCGACGCCGATATCGAACGCTGGTGTGATCACCTGATCGGTTACGCGACCCAGCACATAGGTCGCGCCAACGACAAGCAGGGACCAGCCAATCCCTCCAATGAGCGACAGCACGAAGCTGCGTGGCTGGACCTTGACGAACCGCGAGACCAGGGCGAGACCGTCGCGGGTAGTCGACCCTTCACCGGGGTCGGCCACCCGTTCGTCGACGAACTCGTCCTCGGGCGCTGATTCAGTGGTGTGCGCGATGGTGTTCAAGCGCTACGCGCACCCGCCTTTCAAACCGGGAGTTGGATTGACTTGGTCTCGAGGAATTCCTCAAGACCCCAACGACCACGCTCACGGGTGTTGCCCGACTGCTTGTACCCGCCGAAGGGGGCGGACACGTTGAAGGGTGCACCGTTGATGTCGACCTGGCCGGTCCGCATCCGGCGAGCCACTCGCTTTGCACGCTCGACATCAGCCGACTGCACCGCGCCGGAGAGACCGTAGATGGTTCCATTCGCGATGCGAACGGCGTCGTCCTCGTCGGTGTAGGTGAGGACCGATAGAACTGGGCCGAAGATCTCCTCTTGGGCGATGGTCATATCGGGCGTCACGTCAACGAACACGGTCGGCTTCACATAGAAGCCCTTTTCGTGCTCTTCAGGTTGACCGGGGCCACCGATCGCAAGCGTTGCGCCCTCGTCGATCCCCTTTTGGATGTATGCGTTGACGCGTTCCTGATGTGCCTTGGACGACATCGGCCCGAGCGCATGGAAGATGTCGGGCTCATCGGCCTTGGGGTCGACCAGTCGCATCAGCGATGCCTCGGCCACGATCGCGTCCACGAACTCGTCCTTGCGGGACTCGGGGATGAGGATCCGTGTCAGCGCCGAACAGGTCTGCCCGGAGTTGATGAACGCCCCGAAGAGAGCGCCCATCGCTACTGCGCCCGGGTCGGCGTCGTCCAAGACGATGTTGGCGGACTTGCCGCCGAGTTCGAGCCCGACCCGCTTGGCTGTCGGCGCTGCGGCCTTGGTCACTTCGGCGCCGGCACGACCGGACCCGGTGAACGACACCATGTCGACATCCGGGTGACCCGATATCGCCGCACCCACATCTGGACCGGCGCCGACGACCATGTTGAACACGCCTGCTGGCAGCCCGACCTCATCAATCACCTCGGCGAGGATGTAGGCGTTCAGCGGGGTGATCTCCGATGGCTTGAGCACGACGGTGCAACCCGCTGCGAACGCCGGAACCACCTTGCAGATGATCAAATACAGCGGATAGTTCCAAGGAGTGATCGCACCCACGACACCAATCGGCTCACGCACCACGAGCGAGTTGCCGATCGTCTCCTCGAACTCGTAGGTCTCTACGAGGTTCGCGAAGTTCTCCCACTCACCGATCGACAAGCCAGCTTGGACCATCTGTGCGAACGACTTGGGCGACCCGACCTCGGCCGAGATGGTGTCGGCGATCTCCTCGAAGCGAGCCGTGAGCGACGCCCCGATATCACGCAAGTACTTGGCGCGAATGTCGACGGGGGTGGAGCTCCATGAATCGAACGCCGACCGAGCCGCGGCAACGGCAGCGTCGACATCAGCGGAAGTCCCCATCGGGACACGACCGATGACTTCCTCGGTAGCCGAGTCGATCACCTCGGATGTCTCTGAACCAGTGGGATCGACCCACTGTCCGTTGATGTAGAACTTGTCGTAGACCTTCATGCGTCCCCCTTGAAGCAACAACTTGACCGGCAGGTCAAGGCGCCCCCGATGCTACTTCGCCCAGATGGGCCTGTGTACGGCAGTCACCGGGTTGCGGTCCCCGGATGGCACCGCTGCTGGCCCCGATAGCCTTGGGTGCGTGGATGGTTTCGAATCCGACGACAACGGCCCCCATGAGCCGGATCTGCCGCGGGACGAACCATGGTGGCTGTTCGAAGAGCCGGAAGAGCCGACGCCATCGCCAACGGAGCCGTTTGCCGAAGGGTTCGACGAGCCATTTGCCGAGTCGCCCGGCGAACCACCTGGTGCCCTCCCCGACGACTTCTTTGACGACCATCATGAGCACCCGACTCCCCGCCGACGGTCCCGACTTGGGCTGAGCCTCGTCGTCGTCATCGTGACGATCGCCCTCGTTGGCGCATACGCAGTGAGTCAGTTGGTATCGGGCTATTCCCTGAGTAAGTCGAACAGAATCGCACGAGCAGTACTGGGCAACGAGGATCCTGACCCATCGCTTCGGCGAGGTTCGAGCACAACGTCGTCGACCATGATTCGGGGCGAGGACTGGCCGCCCGCTCCGACTGTCAAACGGACAACCCGGGTCGCGCCCGCTCCGAGGAAACCGAGTGCGACTGGCGCGCACTCCTTCCTGCGCCTCCAGCCGGATGGCGTGAGCCCCGTCGCATACGACCCGTGCCGCGAGATCCACTATGTGACTACGGGATTGTCCCGGGCGCCCATCGGTGGCCAACAGATGGTGGCCGACGCGATCGCCTATCTGAGCCAACTGACCGGCCTGGTGTTCGTCGACGACGGCCCGACTGACGAGGTCCCCTCGGATGACCGGCCGAGTTACCAACCCGAGCGTTATGGCGAGCGTTGGGCACCAGTGCTCGTCGCTTGGTCCGACGCCGCAGAATCCCCCCGGCTTGCCGAACAGGACGACAACGGACCCGACACCCTCGGAGTAGCAGGAAGCGCCGCCGCCGGAGTCAACCGTGTTTCGGACGCTGGTCGGGGCGGCGGTTCCGCCAGCACTAGCACCACGACCACGGCTCCGGCCCCGAGCGATGCGAGCAACTCATCACGTGTCGGCACCGCCGAGATGATCTATGTGACCGGGATGATCACTTTGGACGCCCCGGATTTCACGTCGCTGCTGGCGGCCAAGGACGGCCACGACCTCGCCCGGGCCGTCCTGTTGCACGAACTAGCCCACCTGCTCGGCTTGAACCACGTGGATGATCCAACCGAGTTGATGTTCCCGACGCTGCAACCTGGTGTAGCCGACTTCGGTCCGGGCGACCGGCAGGGGCTATTCGCCGTGGGCACCGGCAAGTGCATGCCGGACATCTGATAGGCCCTCAGTTCAACCCGGCTCGACTTGTCTCTAACATGTATACTTACGGCGTTCACCGAGCCGCCCGCACCCGCGCAACCAAGAAGGAACACGAATGTCAAAGATCAAGGTCCAGAATCCCGTAGTCGAACTCGACGGCGACGAGATGACCAGAATCATCTGGGACTTCATCAAGCAGCAGTTGATCCTGCCCTAC
>JAGQSZ010000241.1 GCA_020439285.1 Microthrixaceae bacterium | reverse complement strand
TCGTAGACGGACATGGGAAAGCCCCAGTGGCCGGACAGTCCATCCCGGCCACTGGGGCTTTCCCATGTGCTGCGCGGTCTGTGTTGAGGCAGCGTTAGCCTTCCGTCACGCTGCGGATCTCACGTACCGAAACACGGTCGCCCTGCTGACGCCGAACATGCTGGTCAATTCCTGCACTGGCTCCCCGCTGCGGTACAGCCTGACGAGCCGTTTCTGTTGGTCTGCACTGAGCTTCGGGGGACGGGTCGCTGGGAGTCCTCGTGCGATCCGCGCCTCCCGTGATGCCTGGCGACGTTCCTTGCCCAGCTCCAACTCCAACTCCGCCAGGGACGCCATGATCGCCGCGATAGCCCTGCCCGTTGCCGTGCTGGTGTCCACGGACTCCCGAAGAGCGACAACGGTGATGTCCCGCGCAGTGAGGTCTGCGACGGTCGCTGTCACTTCCGCGACGGAGCGCCCGAGCCTGTCCAAAGCGACAACCACAAGTCGGTCACCCGGACGGAGCCATTCGAGAGCATCAGCGAGCCCAGGACGGTCACTACCCGCGCCGCCGCTCAGTTTGTCCGTGAACACCTTGTCCGGACAGATTCCCGCCGACGACAACGCATCGTGTTGCTGATCGAGGCTCTGGTGATCGGTGGACACACGGAGGTACGCGGCGGTGGACATGGACTGATCCTCTCTCCAGGCTCCGACACTGTGAAACACGTTATGCGACTGGGGATTCGACACCGAGATATGAGACTGTGCGACCTTGTATTTCGCCATCGCTTTGGGTGCGCTGTGCCGCTGTGTCACATCTTTAGATATGCGACAAGGGGTTACCGCGCTTGATGCGGAACGTAGTTGCTTTCTGCCGCACATGACTCACACAGCGTTCGGTACCAGCTCCCGCGCTTGCACATGCTCCCCGCCGCGCCACAGGACTCACAGGTGATGCGGGACTTCGCCTCGGCGCGATGGATGGCGGCTCGCACCACGTCGATGTCGGAGGTGGTGTACACCCTCAGTTCGCCCCACTTCTCCTTGATCTGCGCATAGCGGAGGTCGGGGTCGATGGTGGTCAACTCCGCGTCCAGCTCCAGTAGGAGCGGATACCAGCCCTTGCCGATGCTGATGTAGGGCTCGTACAGCCGCGAGAACCTGGCTCGGATGTGGTCGAAGGGATCGTCCATGAATCCAGCTTCGCTCCACGCGGCGGTGGATATCCAGTTGTACGGGGACGTGATGCCCGCATACGAAAGCCCCTGTCAGTCAATCGGGCTCAGGAGAACCAGCTTCCGGGTTCCTATTCGGTTTCGGCTAGCTCCTGGTCGATGCTGGCTATCGGACTCGATTGAGGCACGCTTGGTTCGGTTGCGGCAGTGCCGTCACCGAGGAGCTTCACGATCCGTTCCGCTAGGGCAGTACGGCGAGCGTCGAAGAAGTCGTCAAACTGGTGGACATCTTCGGGGAGCCAAGGGATGCAGTTGCGGTCGAGGTACGCCTGATAGCTGTCCGGTGTCGTATGGGTCGCCGAAGCCCACGGGGCGGGCGGCGTATCCGATTTAGAGATGTTTACGGTGCCTTCGAGCAGCTGGAGGTTGGGTAGTTGATCCAGCTTGCTCTGGATGTCGTCAATGGCATTGTTGTCAAAGCCTGCCTGCTTCAGGCGCGAGCGGGTAAGAAGCGCCCGAGGAAACACATGATCGACATGGTGGATGTTCCTCGTGTTGACGTGTGAGAAGACGGTGGCGAGCACGGCGAAGGTGCGCGGCTTCCCGTACTGGGAAGTCAGGATGTCTTCCACCTGTTCAGGCGTGACAACGAGCGACTTGCCTCGTGCCGCCATCCGACGTTCGATTTCCGTCACTGGGAAGCCGTTATCGGCATGGTCGTCAATAGCCCGTCGTATGTCGCGGAGGAGGGAGTCCAAACCTGAACCCCAGACGCCTTGGACGATCAGTGAGCGAAGCGTCCAAGCGCGCAGCGCGTTGCGATCAGCCGCGTCGGCTACTGAGGCGCGGTAGCTCTGCGTGAACCCCCGACGGTGAACGTAGTAGGCAATCGGGATGAGAACGCTTGCCGCAGAAAGCGTTGCGCCAGAGAGTCCAAAGTCGCTGAGTAGACCAGCGGCGAGCTTGAGCGAATCGCTGATGCCGTCCCATTCGCGGTCGAGGATCACCATGTTCTCGGCGGTGAAGTTTTTGACCTTGAACCCGATGTCGGTGATTCCCCCGAGAACCAAACCCGACTTCAGGACAACATCCTGATTGAAGTTGAAGCCCTGTCCCGTCGAGTTCAGGGCGTCGATCAGCCCGTGGATCGCGCTGCGGGCATCGCGTTCCTTCCATTGTGCCGTGGCGATGGAAAGCAGCAAGTCGCTGTAGGACAGCGGCG
Source organism: Microthrixaceae bacterium (assembly GCA_020439285.1). Lineage (GTDB taxonomy): Bacteria > Actinomycetota > Acidimicrobiia > Acidimicrobiales > Microtrichaceae > JAGQSZ01. The sequence continues at coordinate 1,663 of JAGQSZ010000241.1, read as the reverse complement.
TGCCCGCCGAGTTCACGCGGATGAAGATGTCGAGTACCCGCTCGACATCCTGATCAGTTTCCTCGTACATATGGACGCCGGTGGTGCTGTGAATAGCCTTCCAGAGCTGGCTCAGCATATTCCGGGCTGACCGATCATTGGCTAGTCCAGCATCACCTGCGAGATCCCATAGGTCGCCCAGGTCGTCGGTGTCGTAGACCCGTGTGACGGGGAACCAGTACCGAGCATCTTCGGGGTCTGAGGTGGCGAGTTGATCATCGGTCAAGAACCTGAAGTCGTAGCGCAGCCCTGGTTCATTCTCCTCCGCCTCGCGGAGGACATTCAGGTACAGCTTTCTTGTCGGGTAGTTGTCGGGATTGTTACGCCATGCCCGTGCCCGCTTGTATGCGTACGTACCGCGCAGACCGATGTTCAACGATGTCAGCCGCTGCTGTCCGTCGAGCAAGGCGGTCACTGCATCGCCCGCAGGGATGTCGAGCACCGGGTTGTGGCGTGCGCTGAACTCGTTGTAGTCCTTCAAGAATCCATAGAATCGGAACTTGCTCGCGGTGTCGGGTTCGACCTTCCACGACAGGAAGCTTCCGATGGGGTAGCCACGCATCAGGGAGTCGAACAGGCTGACTACCTGCGATGGTTTCCACACGTACTCCCGCTGGATCGCCGGGAGGATCAGCTGACCCCGTTGAACACTTCGCAGCGCATCAGCGACGGTGATCGGCGGCAAGTAGACCATGGGGCGAACCCTACTTCTCTGAATCTGCGTGGCGGACGAAGCTCGCCGTCATGTCACTGACGAGGCTGGAAGAAGACGTTCACCCCGTGCAGATGAGATCAATCAATAGTCCGGATGCCGTGAAGCCCAGTCCGAGAACAGCCCAGCGGAGGTCGATGACGCGATTCTTGTTCTGATCAGCGAGGAGCTGGCGAAGACGTTCCTGCGATTCAGTGTCGAACTTGTCCATCTGCGCGGCGAGCCGTGATGAGGTGTCAATCAATTCGTGCCGCAATTCGCGGATAGCCTCGCGTTGTGCCTTGCCGCCGTTCCGCAGGGACTCGACGGTGACTGCAAGCTGTTCCACTTGATCCTCAAGCGGCAGGGACGGATCGTGTTCATAGGTGACGCTAATCGTCGGAGGGAACATCGACGCGGTAGCCGTTGCGGTGCTGACTCTGATTACTACGGGTTTGCCACGGTTGTGCCATTGGCGGCGGCGCTGCTGAACCCACTCACACACGGTCAAGCCGTCTCGTGCGGCGTACCACGCGACGAGCATGCCGCTACCCGCGATCAGCACGCCGACGAGCTGGAGGATCAACGATGCCGCTTGCATGGGACTGACGCTACTCAGGCGCGGGGACAGGGCGCGGGGACGTGATGTTCAGGCTGCGGGGGAGCGGTCGGCTACCCTCGAACAGACCGCCGATCCTGCGATAGGCAACGCAGCATGACACGAATTATGAGCCGTGGAAATCAAAGAATCCGTTATTTACTCCATACTTATGACCGAGCAGCCGCCAGTCGAACTACCTGGCGATTTGCCGTTCTCGCTGGTCAAACCGCTGGTAAACCCCTGATTTCTGCGGTTTCCTGCGGACTGTTGCGGTCGCCTTCTCATAACCCAGAGGTCGCAGGTTCGAATCCTGTCCCCGCTACTATCCGCTA
>JAGQSZ010000240.1 GCA_020439285.1 Microthrixaceae bacterium | reverse complement strand
CTGATTGAGCGAAAGGGTGGCCTTCAGGAACGGCTGCGAACACAGGGTTACGACCTAGAGATCCTTCAAGGGAGCTCATTACCAGCGCGAGTCAGGTCCCTGCGTCACAAGATCCGCGTTGAACGGCCCGACATTGTGCACGCGACTCTTCACCCGTCCTGCCTAGTGACGCGTTTTGCCTGCATCGGCATGCCGGTGCGGCAGATCAACAGTCTGGTCAACACCTCCTACGACCCGGTACGGTTGAGTGAACTGAAGATCGCCCATTGGAAGCTGGCGACGATGCGGATCGTCGACGGGTTGACATCACGGCATCTGGGAGACCGCTTCCATGCGATAACCGAAGCCGTCCGCGACGAGGCCGTGACCGTGCTCGGCGTCAACCCATCGTTGATCACGGTCATACCCAGGGGCCGACGACACCCGCAATGGGATCGACCGGTCGAACAGATCCGATCAAAGGTCCGCCACGACTTGGGCATCGGAGAGGACATGTCGGTGTTATTGAATGTCGGCCGCCAAGACGCCCAAAAGGGTCAGGTCGACCTGGTCAGAGCGTTCTCCAGCCTACACCTGGACCACTCCCGAGCGGTACTGTTAGTCGCGGGGCGCGAGGGTGACGCCTCCGAAGCGATCCGAGAGGCGCTCGACCAGAACGGTAACCCACCCTCGATCAGATTCTTGGGCCACCGCACGGATGTCCTCGATCTGTTGGCGGCGGCTGACATCTTCGTGTTCCCCTCACGATATGAGGGTCTGGGTGGTGCGCTCATAGAAGCGATGTCGGTTGGCGTTCCGATCATCGCTTCGGATGCACCGGCGGTCAGTGAGGTGCTAGGTGGCGGAGAACACGGAATGTTGGTGCAACGGGGCGACGTTGCAGCGTTGGCCGATGCTATGTCGTCCATGCTTGCCGATGAGGATCTACGTCGCTCGTTCGCCGAATGTGGTCTGCGTCGCTTCTCCGAACACTTCGAACTGTCCCACATCGCTGAACTAACCGCCAAGCTCTACAACGATGTCCTCAGCACATCGAGACAGCAGCATCTCAGAGACTGACCTCGCGACAACAAGTTTCCACTCTTGGTATCTGTCGTGCTCACCCGTAAACGTCAGACAATCGCGATACGGCCAGGTTCTGATTGAGCAGCAATACTTCTAACTGTGCGTATTCTCCAAGTAGTCGCGTCCGCAGAACGACGGGGCGCCGAGGTCTTTGCATACCAGCTCGGATTGGAGTTGCAGGCACGCGGCCATATGGTCTCGACAGTATCTCTAGCACCTTCGGACGAGCCGGAACGGCTGCCGTTCAGGTCGCTCATCAATACAAATCGGCGGTTTGCTTCGCACTCACGATTCCATCCCGGTGTGATCAAGGACCTAGTCCAAGAGCTGAAGGCTCATGACATAACGATCGCCCACGGCGGATCAGGGCTCGTTCCAACTGCTATTGCCTCGATATTCGCTCGCCGGCCGTTCATCTATCGCAATATCGGCGACCCGTCGTTCTGGGGGAATGTGCGCTTTGCCAACTTGCGGATAGGCCTGCCGCTTCGCAGAGCAGCGGCGGTTGTCTCACTGTACGGTGCTGCTGGCGCATATATGACTGAAAACTATGGGGTAGATCGTTCTCGAGTCACCGTGCTGCCCAACTCGGTCGATGCAGATTCCTTTCCTCGCCGGAGCGAACTCGACCAATTAGCCGCAAAGGAACGGCTCGGCCTAAGTGGGACCCAACTCGTGATGGGTTACATAGGTGCGCTGTCTTCAGAGAAGCGTCCCGAGTGGGCGATCAGTGCATCAGCCGCTATTACTGATGCGATGCTCCTACTCGCCGGAGACGGGCCACTCAGAACTCAACTCGAGCACGCCTACGGGGACTCCCCGGGTATCCGGTTCCTCGGTTCAACTAGCAACCCAGCAGGCTTTCTCGCCGGGCTGGATGTGTTATTGATTCCGAGTCAAACCGAGGGTATTCCAGCGGTGTTGATCGAGGCAGCTTTGGTTGGTGTGCCAGTGGTTGCAACTGACGTCGGCGGCATCCAGGAGGTGGTGCAGCAAACCAGCTGCGGAATCGTCGTGCCAGCTGATGATGAATCCGGGTTCGCATCAGCGATCGGTTTGGTACTGAGCAACCCAGCGGATTACCTCGCTGACCGGGCGTCCATAGTTGCGCGACACTCTATGGAACAGCTCGGCGAACAGTGGGAGGCATTGCTGGAAGAAACCGTCAGGTCAGGTTAAGCCACCCCGCCAGTATCGCCGCCTTTCTAGTTAACACTCTCGTCCGTCGACTGAACCGCAGACAGGAGTATAGGCATTCGTCTTTCGAAGTCTCAGTATCGAAGCCCTGTGCCACGAGGCTGAGACCGGCCACCTAGCTTGTCTATCAACGCTCCACACATAGAGGAACTAACAAGGGGTTGCCTCACTTGACCACGCGCCGCAGCACATAAAGTCAAGACAGGCGCTTGAGCTCGCCAGCCGCGTCACTTAGCGAAGCGATCTGTGGCAGCACCAATCTCGATGCAACACTGTTCAGTCTCGTCCGTAGATGTCTCGTGTGTAGATCTTGTTGGTGACGTCAGCTAGTTCGTCCGAGTGTCTGTTGGTGATTATCACGTCTGCCGTTGTCTTGAACTCTGCCAGATCGTTGATGACGGATGAGTTGAAGAACAGGTCGTCGCCGAGTTCTGGTTCGTAGACGATCACTTCGATGCCTTTGGCTTTGATCCGTTTCATCACACCTTGGACAGCAGATGAACGGAAGTTGTCCGAATCGGATTTCATCGTCAACCGGTAGATACCAACCACGGATGGGTTTCGGCTGAGGATATCTGCTGCGATGAAATCCTTACGTGTCGTGTTCGCGTCGACGATCGCTGAGATCAGGTTCTGGGGCACGTTGCGATAGTTCGCGTGCAACTGTTTGGTGTCCTTGGGTAGGCAGTAGCCGCCGTACCCGAACGACGGATTGTTGTAATGCGACCCGATCCGGGGATCCAACCCGACACCCTCGATGATCTGACGGGTGTCCAAGCCGTGGGTAGCGGCGTAGGTGTCCAACTCGTTGAAATAAGCGACCCGTAACGCCAGATAGGTATTGGCGAACAGTTTGATCGCCTCAGCCTCAGTCGACTCGGTGAACAACACCGGAACATCTGATTCATCAGCGCCTTGAACGAGGAGCTTGGCGAACAACCTGGCCGCGTCGGTATCGGCACCGACAACGATTCGAGACGGATGCAAATTGTCATAGAGCGCTCGCCCCTCGCGCAGGAACTCTGGCGAGAACATGATCGACGCACCCGGATGACCGGCCCGGACCCCCTCGGTGAACCCAACAGGGACAGTCGACTTGATCACGACCGTTACAGACGGATTCGCTGCAAGCGCGTCGCTGATGACTGATTCGACTGTGGTCGTGTCGAAATAGTTGGTTACAGGGTCATAATCAGTAGGAGTAGCAACAATCACGAACGCAGCGTCTTGATACGCCACCTGCGGATCTGTGGTTGCGGTCAAATCAAGCGTCTTGTTCTGAAGGTAGTCCTCCAGTTCGGCGTCAATGATCGGCGACACACGGCGATTGACCTGATCAACCCGGCCAGCATCCACATCAAGAGCCCAAACCTCATTGTGCTGAGCCAAGATCACCGCGTTCGAAAGCCCCACATAACCAAGACCAACAACAGCGATCTTCATCGGGCCACCTGCTCTGTGGCCAACACCAGTGAGCAACCTTCATCGCAGAAACCGTTGATACAACGCACGCCATTCACACCTACCATTAGACCACCCAAGTGTCACCAATCGGAATGGGTAACGCGCCCCACTGCCCATTCAGCAAACACCGCAACGTCCCAGATCTCTCGCGACCGGTTCCGGCGACCCGACTGATGCTCCTCCCAGGCTGCCTTGATCATTCCATCGTTGAGCATCGCAACGGCATCTGATTCAAACAGTCTCTCCGCCGCCCAGTCACGCAAAGGCCCCCGAAGCCATGACTCAAGCGGGATACCGAACCCAGCCTTTGGGCGTTCGTACATATCTGCTGGGACA
>JAGQSZ010000239.1 GCA_020439285.1 Microthrixaceae bacterium | reverse complement strand
AGTTGAGTCCGAGTTTCGCTAGAAGATGCGCTTCGGCAGCAGTCATAACGGTTTGCGATGGCTCAGCGACAACGGCGATGTTCCACCCGTTGTCATCACCTTGCAGATTCAACAAACCTCGCTCGGCAAGGTCGAACAGCGTGGCCTGCAATGCGTATGGCGAGTTGACCTCGTTCAACACCTTCGCACCCAGTGCCGGGTAGATACCCTGCGGCGGCTCGAACAATACGGGCAGGCCAACCGCTTTCTCATGTGTTTTGGCGACCATCATGACCGCGATCGATCCCGAGATGAGCCCAGCGATCAAACTCAGCACGATCGTCAGCGCCGCGTTCGTTCCCGTCGGAGGAGCCGGCAGTGCCGCTGCGGGGAACGAGACACGAACCGTTACTGGTTCGAACGGTGCGAGCGCGCCTGTCTTCAGCGTCATCGACCGGTCTAGGAGTTGAGCATCGCAGGGCGTGTTCTCGCCCATGACACACTCGACCTTCTTTGGCGTGGCAGGGAAGTTCGCCGTGATGCTCGCTGACTCGATCCGCATCTGCCACCCAGCACCGACGACATCCCACCACCACAGAGTGGTGTTGGCATCGCCCTCTTCGAACACGTTCTTGGTGCTGGAGCGAATGATGTAGCGGTGAACCCCCGGCTCGAGGGTGACGCTCGCGTTTCCGATTCGGATGGTCTCGGTACGTGACGAGCTCTCTACCGTGGTGTAGACCTCGGGGGATCCATCTCGTTCCACCGACTCGACCTGGATCGGATGACTTACACCGCGTCGACGGGGATCCGCCTTGTCGAAGATCTTGAAGATCCCGTGTTTCCCGGCTGGAAGATCCACATCGATCGTCTCGGTCAGAAACAAATCACCCGAGCGCTCAATATCCATCACGGCGTCGTAATTCTTGATGACAGCGGTGTCGGTGGTTGTCTGGTCTCCACCGCTGCTGAAGGGGTCCAGCACGGCTACAGCAACTAGGCCGGCGATGATCACGATCCGGACGATCCAACCGATCGCTTTCCCAGCAGATTGCTTCAACACCAGACTTCCAATCGCCGAGAAACCACTGACAGTGAGTCAGGTTACCTGTGAAGATTCGGATTTCCTGTGACTCGGTCGGGGCGCGCCTAGTTGGAGGCGTGCTCAGTCACCGACAGCGCTCCGCAGGCGCGCGACTTCATAGGCTGCGACTGCACCAGCGGAAGCTACGTTGAGTGAGTCGAGGTGGCCGTAGATCGGGATGGATGCCACGAAATCGCATCGTTCGCGCACCAACCTCGACAGGCCTTTCCCCTCGGCTCCCAGAACCAGACAAACCGACTCGGTTGCGACGCGAAGCTCGTGGATCGATTCGCTGCCAGCCATGTCGAGCCCAACGGTCCAGACCTCGGCCTTCTTCAGGTCAGCAATCGCTGTCGCCAACCCTCCCACCAATGCCATCGGCAGGTACTCGACAGCACCGGCAGCTGCCTTGGTCACCGTTGGGGTGATGTGAACTGCCCGGTGTCGGGGCAGAATCACGCCGGTCACTCCGGCACAGTCCGCGATTCGCAGCAACGCCCCCAGGTTTCCGGGGTCGGTCACGCCATCGACTGCCAACAGGAACGGCGCTTCCTCGGAGTCGAGAAGATCTTCGAGCGTTACTTCCTTGATCGGCGCTGCGTGTGCCACCACTCCTTGTGGAGCGTCGGTGCGACTCATCGAGTCGAGTTTCGATCGGCTGACTTCGTTGACCGTGACCCGCATTTCTCGTGCCAGATCGACGATGTCCTCGATTATCCCGGAGCGTTCCACCTCACTCGACAAGAAGATCTCGCGGCAGCGTCTACGTCCGGCCAACAACAGTTCACGAACTGCTTGGCGGCCCTCGACCTGGGTGCCACCCAAGCCGGATTCGGTCTTGTCTCTGCGGTTGTCACCATCACCTGTTGGCCGACGGCCCTTTGACCCGTATCCCCGTGACGCTCCGGTTCCACCGGACGATGAGGGGCGCCCTGAACCAGATCTACCGGTCGAAGGTCGGCCGGAGCCGCGTCCACTAGAGCTGGGACGGCCTGAATTGTTCTTCGATCCGCCACGTCCACCGGGTCGTTTTTGACTCACTAGAACTCCTTGGTCTCGCCCGGCGCTGCGCCGTCCCGGACGACTAGGGCCGAGGCCATGCAGGCGATCCCCTCGGATCGGCCCAAAGCACCCAGACCCTCTGCCCGGCGCCCCTTGATCGTAACCGGGGCGCCAACACTCTCAGTCAGCACCCGTTGCATCTCGGCTTTGTGGGTCGCGAGTTTTGGTCGCTCTGCAATCACCGAGCAATCGACGTTGAGTGCACGCCAACCGTCGACGGACAGCATTTCGATGATCGCTTCGAGCAATCTGATGCTGCTCGCGCCCTTCCATTTCTCATCGGTGTCGGGGAAGTGAGTCCCCAGGTCACCCAGACCCACCGCGCCGAGCAGCGCCTCGCCTACTGCATGGGCAACCACGTCCGCATCTGAGTGGCCGTGCAGCGCCCGCTCACCGGGGAACTCGATCCCACCCAGGATCAAGATGCGTTCTGGGTCATCTGAAAACCGGTGGATGTCGAACCCGTTACCAACTCTGAGGTCCATCATTGGTCTACACCTTCCCGTGGTTCATTCGCAGTGCGCAGTATCGCGTCGTCCTTACATAGGGCTCTCGCCACGATCAGATCAACGGGTTCGGTGATCTTGCGGTTCGAGGACTCTCCATCCACCATCACCACCTCGTAGCCCGTTGCTTCCACGAGCGATGCGTCGTCTGTCGCTTCTGCTGTTGTCGAGTGCGCTTGCAACAGCACATCGCGTCGGAATCCCTGTGGGGTCTGAACAGCACGAATCGTGTCCCGGTCCACGACTCCGCCACCAATCGACCGCAGCGAATCCACCACAGGCACCACGGGTACGACACAGACCGCTCCGCCGATAACGGCGTCGATGACACGCTTATACAGAGCGGCGCTCGCCAGTGGTCTGGCACCATCGTGGACGAGCACAACGTTCGCGTTGCCAGGGACTGCTTCGATTCCCGCTCGTACGGACTCCGATCGGGTGGCCCCACCGGCGACAACGACGGTGTTACCGCCTTGGAGTCTTGACTCGCTTTCCACCGAGTCGGCCGGTACGACTAGGACCGTTCCATCACAGGATGCTCGGGCAACGTCGAGTGCCACGTCGATCACCCGTCGGCCGTCGAGATCCAAGAACTGTTTCGGCTGGCCGAATCTGGTTCCGGCGCCACCCGCGACGACGATGCACCATACGGATCCATCAGCGTTCGCGTCGGCATGTTTCGACATGGCCAAGACGCTACCGGTCAATCACCTCTAGTTGGATCAGGTAGACCGCGTCACGGGACCTAACAGCGAGTACCGAGTCGTTACGTTCCAATTTGTGACGTTTGGGTCAGCAGAGAGCATTCCCTTGGATACGATGAAAGCCGTGACCGAGACCGATCTTCTAAGAGGCGTGGAGCTTCTCAACCGATTCAACGATGACGAGTTCAACCAACTCGTAGATGCTTCGGCCACAGTCGAGCTCAATCGGTCCAATGTCGTATTCGAAGAAGGTGCCGATGCCGACGCTTGCTATGTGGTTGTGAACGGCAGAGTTGCAATAGCAAATAAATCCTTCGACGGGCGCGAGTCGATGTTCGCGATCATGGAACGCGGCGATCTGTTCGGCGAGATGGGGCTCTTCGACGGCGGTGGACGCTCCGCCGAGGCCCGCGCCCTCGAGTCGTCAGCCGTCATTCGCATTCCGTACACGGTTCTTCAGTCGATCTGGGATGCGCGACCCGAGTTGCTCTGGTCGGTTGTCCAGTTGTTGAGTTCTCGTTTGCGTTCGACTGATCAGGCGCTTGCGGACGCGTTCTTCCTCGATGTCACCGGCCGTACCGCAAAGCATCTGCTCGAACTCGCCGGCGGTGAAGACTCCTTCCAGATTCCGATCACCCAGGAAGAACTCGCCGGTCTAGTCGGTGCTTCCAGGGAGCGTGTGAACAAGGCAATCGCCAGCTTCTTGAAACTCGGGTGGATCGATCAGAGCGGCGGTACGTACCGGATCCTCAAGCGCCGCGAGCT
>JAGQSZ010000238.1 GCA_020439285.1 Microthrixaceae bacterium | reverse complement strand
CCAAGATCGGTGGCGGCAAGCGCATCGACAAGGTCGAGGACGTCCTCGACCTGGGGGACGCAGTGTCAGTCGTTGTCGATGACATCGACCCCAATGGGAAGATCTCACTGTCGATGGCGGGGGATTCAAACCCAAAAGCGAGTGAGGGCAGCTCCAACGGTGCTGCTCACTCCGAGGGCAACGCAACCGCAGGTAGCTCGTCGCCAACAGCGGACTCCGCCGCTTCAACCCAGGAATCTGGTGACCGTATCGAGGTCAACTTCGGTGAGCATTTCGACGCCGAACTGACCGAGAAGTTCGGTGACCTGGGCCCTGGCCCACAGCGAGGCGGGGGAGCGAATCGCTCCAACCGCAACGGTGGTCGCAACCAGCGTCGCCGCTGAAACTGCTGTAACCAACGATTGAACGTCAGTGGCCCGGATCCCTCCGGGCCACTGACGCGTCCAGTCGAAGTCAGTCGGGCCGCAGAGTGTCTGCCCGTTCCACCTCTTCGCGGGTGACTCCGAGCACGAACAGGATCGCGTCTAGGAACGGAACGTTGACTGTGGTGTCAGCAGCTTGTTGCACCACAGGCTTCGCGTTGAAGGCGATCCCCAGCCCGGCGATGGCCAACATGTCCAGATCATTGGCTCCGTCGCCTACCGCAACAGTCTGAGATAACGGGATCATCTCTTCGGCTGCGAACTGCGAGAGCAATTCCGCCTTGCGTGCACGGTCCACGACCTGGCCGAGTACTTCACCGGTCAACAGACCGTCGCGGACCTCGAGATGATTGGCGACTGCATGATCCAGATTCAGTTCGGCTGCCAACCAGTCGGTGAAGTCGGTGAATCCGCCTGAGACGATGCCGACGCTGTAACCGAGCAGCTTCAGGGTCCGCACGAAAGTTCGTGCCCCAGGTGTCAGCCGCATGGCGGACCGGGCGCGATCAATGGCGCTGATATCGAGACCCTTGAGCAACCGCACCCGTTCCCGCAAGGCTTGTTCGAAATCGATCTCACCTCTCATCGCTCGCTCGGTGATCTCCCGAATAGCCGGCGCGCATCCGGCCTCAGCGCCCAGAAGTTCGATCACCTCGTCTTGGATCAATGTCGAATCGACATCGAGGACAACGAGTCGCTTGGCCCGTCTACCCAAGCCTTCTGGTTGGATCGCGATGTCCAAACGGTTTTGTGTTGCGACTTCGCCCAGACGCTTCCGCATCTTTATGGGATCTGCGCCCGCAACGGTCAGTTCGTATGCGTAGACCGGGTACTGGGCGAGTCTGACGATCCGGTCGATGTTGCCTCCGGCGGAGTTGACCGCGCCTGACACTGCGCCGAGTTCCGTTGGGGACAGGCACTTCTCGAGCCCGTGACCAAGAACCGTGACAGCATCCAACCGTCCCTTGTCGGTGGACGACGACGGAAGGTCCCCAATCTCGCTCTCGAGTCCGAGCGCGGCGGTTAGTCCTGTGAGCGCGTCGACCAGGTCCTCTCTGGGGGAGAACAGATTGATGGCGACAGCGAGAGTCAGATGTCCACGCACCAGCACCTGTTCCAAGTCCTGAACTTCACAATCCAGTGAAGCGAGGATGGACATCAGATCGGTGGTGATTCCTGGCCGGTCCGGGCCCCAGACACGGATCAGCAGAGTCTGGCTGTCATCTGTTGGGCCAACGCAGTCCTGAACCATTGCAGGCAAGGCTATGGGCGATCGCGTTCTTGTGCTGACATGACGCCCCGTACACTCCAGAGTATGAGTATCAGAGTCGGAGTTCTCGGAGCAGGTGGACGAATGGGCAGCGAGGTCTGCGCCGCCGTGGCAGCTGATCCGGATCTGGAACTAGTCGCAGCGGTCGACCCGAACTACCGGGGGCTCGACCTGCAGACCGTGACCAAGGTCGATTCGCCGTTGCGGATCTCGGGCGAGGCGATTGCCTTCGAGCGCACCAACTCCCAAGTGGTCGTCGACTTCTCAAATCGTGAGGCATCGGTTCCGAACCTGACTTGGTTGGCGCGACACGGTATTCACGCAGTTGTCGGCACAACCGGATTCAGCGACTCTGAACTGGAGACCTTCAGGCGAGAGTTCACCAGTTCGAACTGTGTGATCGCCCCGAACTTCGCAATTGGCGCGGTGCTCATGATGCACTTCGCCGAAATGGCAGCACCCTTCTTCGACTCGGCAGAAGTCATTGAACTCCACCACGAGAACAAGATCGACGCTCCCTCGGGGACCGCGATGCTGACTGTCCAACGCATGGCCGAAGCCTCCGACAACTGGACGGCCGACCCCACCGAATCGGAAGTCGTCAAGGGCGCCAGAGGGGGAGTGGGACCTGCTGGAATCCACGTGCATTCACTCAGGGTGAAAGGTCTGGTCGCACACCAAGAAGTCATTCTGGGGACCGCTGGACAGACGCTCACGATTCGACATGACTCACTCGACAGGACGAGTTTCATGCCGGGTGTGGTTCTCGCAATCAAACAGATTGCTGATTACCCGGGCGTGACCCTCGGCCTCGATGCGCTACTCGGACTCAACAGCTAGCTGATACGGCTGCTCGGTCGGCTCGGCTGGATGACGGCCCAAACTGCATTTGAGGCCAGAAAAGCGACAACACACCACCTACGGAGGTGATCAAATGAAGAATCCAAAACGGCACAGCGTCATCGTTGTTGCAGTGGTCATGGTGGCTCTCGCTGCGCTGGGTACGGGTTGTTCTGGTTCGTCAGGTGACACCGACAAAACGGCAGGTGGTAACGGTAAATCGAACGTTGCGCAGCCTGGCGATGATTCGGCCAAGTCGGCGCCGAAGGGTTGGCCTACCGGTATTCCTTTACCCTCAGATTTCGAACCGTTGACCGACAACACGGTGGAAATGAGTGGCAAGGTCACGCTCAATTGGGCCGGAACGACTTCGGCTTCCGTCGATGAAATCACCCAGATGTACAAGACGAACATGACCGGATGGGCAATTGGCGACGCAGGAACCGTCAAGGATCAGCCAACAAACAGCTACTTGGGGTTCACCCGTGGCGAGGAATCACTGATGGTGAACATCGCTGACAGTGGCGAGGAACGTACTCTCAACTTGTCCTACAGCGCTGGTTAGTGAGCCGAACCCGGGCCGCTGTCCCCGGACCGATTCCGAACAGGTGGGTGTGACTCGGTACGATCGTGGCCATGTCGCAGGACACGGGCTCTAGTAACACCGTCGAAGAAACCTTGGACGGCCCGCTGCCGTACAACCCTCAAGCAATTGAGCCCAAGTGGCAAGAGTTCTGGCGGACTGACGGTACTTATCAGGTCGACAACGACGACCCGCGTCCCCACAGCTACGTCCTTTGTATGTATCCCTATCCGAGCGGCGCCGCTCATATGGGTCACGTTCGTAACTACACCTTCGGCGACCTACTCACCCGGTATCGCACTATGCGTGGCGACGCCGTGCTTTCCCCGATGGGATTCGACAGTTTCGGCCTTCCAGCCGAGAACGCTGCGATAAAGACCGGCACCCATCCACGGATCTTCACCGATGAACGAATCGAGCAGCTACGTAGCTCGATCACACGCATCGGTGGTGTGTACGACTGGCGACGTGAGGTACAGAGTCACGATCCCGAGTACATCCGTTGGACCCAGTGGATCTTCCTCAAGATGCTCGAATCGGGTTTGGCGTACCGCAAGTCGGCACCCGTCAACTGGGACCCGATCGATCAGACCGTGTTGGCCAACGAACAGGTGTTAGCGGATGGAACCGCCGAACGCTCCGGTGCCGTTGTCGAAAAGCGTGACCTGGAACAGTGGTACTTCAAGATCACCGACTATGCACAGCAGTTGCTCGACGACCTGGAAACAGTCGACTGGCCCGAACGCGTAGTCATTCAGCAGCGCAACTGGATCGGGCGCTCCGAGGGAGCCCAGTTCACGATGAAGGTCGTTGACAGCGAAGGGAACCCCTTCGTTGAAGACGGTGAGGAACTCGGCTTCGACGTTTTCACCACCCGACCCGACACCGCCTTCGGAATGACCTTCTGTGTTCTAGCCCCAGAACATCCACTGGTCACCAAGATCACCACCGATGACCGACGCGACCAGGTCGAGGCGTTCGTCGAGGCG
>JAGQSZ010000237.1 GCA_020439285.1 Microthrixaceae bacterium | reverse complement strand
ACAGAGACCAGGGAGTGGAACCACCTGTGGTGCCGTGGTTGATCTGGACCGGTTCGCCCAGCAGGTACTCGATGACGTCCATGAGTGACTCGTTCAACTCGACGATCTCCAGCGCTGCCTCGGCATACGCCGCCTCGCAGTCCAGTAGCGGCGGCGGAGGTGGGTTCTCCGGAGGGTCAGGTGGCGGCGGTGGCGGTGGCGGAAGCTGGTGACACCCAGCCACAAGTAGGCGCATACTTCATCACGATGGGTGTGTAAACGCGGCTCTACTCGCGCGGACAGTGGTCACATCTGCGAGTAGATCGGCCATTTGAGCCCTGTGAAATGGACCCCGCCGGGTAGGCTCTCGCCCATGATCCCCGTCATCATCATCGTCGTAGTTCTAATAATCCTCCTCGGTCTGTTTGCCATGACCGCGCTCAACAAGTTGCGTGGTCAGAGGGTGTCGGTCGATGAGGCGATGGCCGGAATCGATGTCCAACTGACGCGCCGCGCCGATCTGATTCCGAACCTGGTGGAAACGGTCAAGGGCTATATGAGCCATGAGGCCGGAACGCTCGAGGCCGTCACCGCAGCCCGGTCTGCTACTCAGCAGGCGAACACCGTGGGAGAGAAGGCTGCTGCTGACGCAATCACCCGTCAGGCGTTGGCCAACGTCTTCGCAGTGGCCGAGGCCTACCCGGAACTGAAGGCATCGACGAATTTCCAACAGCTTCAGTCCGAGTTGGCACGCACCGAGGATCAACTGGCGTTCGCCCGGCAGTTCTACAACGATGCCTGCGCCACGCTCAACCGTACGATGGTGACCATTCCATGGTCATTCTTCGTGGGAATGTCGGGCGTCGACAAGGGCGTCTTCTACGACGCCCCCGATGCCAACGAAGCACCGCCAACGGTTTCGTTCAACTGATCTGAACGCTTACTGCTGGCAGCCGGGCGGCCGTCAGCAGTTGCTCTCGACAGGCTTATCAGCGAACCGGGCTGCCAAGAAGTCCAGGTTCTCGTCGATGCTGAACACCATGCCCAGGACGTGTTCTGCCAAGAGATGTGTGCGCCAAGTGACGTTCGCTCCGGCATCACACCAGTCCTTGTGGAGCTGTTCCGCCTGAGGATATGCGACCATCTGATCGAAACGAGCGTGTTGCAGAAGTACAGGTGCTGCGGGAACGTTCCTGCCCAGACGGTTCTCGTCGAGACGCTTGACCCACTGTGGATCATCGAGCGGGCTCTTGGTGCGGTCCTTGAGGTAGTCCACGAACCAGCTGTTTCCAACATTCATCAACTCGATGAATCCTTGGTAGCTGGTGATGCACAGGTTCTCTGATCGTTCGATCAATCCCAATCCTCGTTCGTTCATGAACGACTCGAGGTTCAGTTCTGGGTAGGCAGCGTTGTAGCCGAGGGCGGCCATCATGGCGAGGCCGATGAATGGTCCGCCATCGAGGGCTTTGGCGACTGCGAGCAGATCAGCGGGGACTCCTGCGGCAGCGGTTCCCTTCACATTCAATTCGGGCGCGTAGGTCCCTTCGAGTTCAGCACCCCATGCCGCAGTGGTGCCTCCTTGGGAGTAGCCCATGAGCCCGACTGGTCCGTTGGGATCGAGCCCGACGCCCGGGATCTGATATGCGGCACGGACGATGTCGAGCATCGCGGTGCCCTGCTCCCGGCCCACCTCATAGGTGTGGGTGCCGGGTGTTCCCAACCCGACCATGTCGGTGACAGCGACTGCCCAGCCACGGTCGAGGAGCATTTCGTATTCGAACGCCTCGTAATCCCAGCCTTGGGTCATGGTCCAAGACGGTGCGCACGAGTCGGCTACTCCGCGGGTACCAACACCGACGCTCACGATCGGGCGACTGCCCTCACCGGTCCATGGGGCCTTGGGGACCAAGACAGTTCCCGACACGGTGTTCGATGCGCCCAGAGCACTGGTGGAGCGGTACATGACCTGGTAGCTGTCAACCGAAGAGTTGGGGGTCTGGTTGAACAGGTCGCTGGTGAACACTGATGGACGTGAACGGATCAGTTCGCCCGCCCCCGGCGCCGATGTCAACGGTGGAGTTGTCTCGGGGTTTTTCGCCGGAGGAGTCGTGTCGGACGTGGTTGGCGGTGTGAAGAAGTCATCCGGTGGTGGCTGTGGAGCGCACGCTCCGACAAGCCCCATGGTTACGGCAACGGCTAATCCCGCTGTCGCCTTTAGATGACGAATCCGTCCGCCCATATGCGACCCCCTGGTCGAGCTCCGAGGTCACAGCAAGTCCCTCGAGCAACTGAAACTGTTGCAACATTGGACGTTGCATTGTGGAACTTGTCAAGAAAAGACAGGCCGTTACAGGTAATTCAGTACTTCTACCCAACCGCCGGTTGCTGCTGGAGCGACGACCGCATCGGCTATTTCGGTCACAGATGAATGGCCATCACTCGGTGCTAATGCAACAGCCGCGTTGGTCAGGAGCTCGACGTCATTGGTTCCGTCGCCGATGGCCAACACGCGTGTCGGATCGATCTCGTTGCGCTCACAGAACGCGGCTACACCGTCCCATTTGGACTGTGAGTTCGGCGCCACCGTGAAAGTCGCGAACCCAGCGAAATCGATCGAGCGGTCAAGGTGGGTCTCGGCAAGATCGCCAATAGCGTCCCGTGCAGCTACAGCGAGTCCGTGTTGAACCCCGATGAGTGAGAAGCCCAAGACGCGTTGCGTCGTGACGACTTCGCGCAGGTCCGACACAGCGAGGTTCGGTCGCAGCATCCGAACGTGTTCGGGATGAGTGGACGGTGTCTCACTGACATATGCCTCTATGTCTGGATCGTCGACATAGACGACTGGATCGATCCCCACTCCTTGGAACGCATCCAGGACACGAGCAGCGTCACCGGGAGGATATGGACTGACGTGGAACCGATCACCGGTCGATAGGTCGACTCCGAGCGCGCCATTGAGGACGATCGCTGGCGGTGTCAGACCAACCCTCGCCAAGGGCCGTCGGGTTGAACCAAGCCTGCGACCTGTTGCGACCAGGAGCGGAATCCCGCGTTCGGCCAAGGTCACAGTCGCTTTCACGACATCGGGATGGATCTGGTCGTCGGTGTGCCAGAAGGTGCCGTCTAAGTCGGTGACGACCAAGCTCACTCGAGCGGTCACAGCGTCGGCACACGTTCAGAAAGCGGGGGGAGCCCCGGGGGAGTTCCGTCACCGAAGGGTGCCCCGCCCAGGGTCTCGCGGCCGTGCGGGCTGAGCCAGTTCGCCAGATCGGGCCCAGCGGGAACTACGCCGGTCGGATTGATGCTGCGGTGGACCACGTAATAGTGCTCCTTGATCTGTGCGAAGTCTGTTGTGTCACCGAACCCGGGCGTCTGGAACAGGTCTCGTGCATAAGCCCAAAGGGTTGGCATCTCCGAGAGTTTCGAACGGTTGCACTTGAAATGACCGTGGTAGACAGAGTCGAACCGGACCAACGTGGTGAAAAACCGGATGTCTGCCTCGGTGATCGAGTCGCCCATCAGATAGCGCTTGGTCTCGAGGCGTGAACTGAGCGAATCGAGCGCCGAGAAGAGTCGCTCATATGCCGACTCATAGGAATCCTGGGTCGACGCGAAACCTGCCTCATACACGGTGTTGTTGACGTCTCGGTACACGAAGTCCATCAGGTCATCGAGTTCCTCACGGTTCCATTTGGGCAACAGGTTCGGGGCGCCCGAACGGTGGAAGTCGACCCATTCGGTGGAGAAGTCCAAGGTGATCTGGGCGAACGCGTTGGTGACCACCGCACCGGAGCGGACATCCACGATCGCTGGGACGGTCACGCCCTTGGGGTAGTCGGGGACCCGGGCGTTGTACGCGTCGCGTAGGAAATGGATTCCGAGCACGGGATCGACCCCACCGTCGTCGAGGTCAAAGGTCCAACTCCGTTCGTCATGGGTCGGGCCAGCAAGGCCCAGACTGATCGAACCCTCCAAGCCCAGCAGTCGTCGAACGATGACCGTGCGATGAGCCCAAGGGCAGGCCCGTGCCGCAATCAGACGGTACCTGCCGGCCTGAACGGGCCACCCGTCGCGGCTGTCGCGGGTGATCCGATCTTCGATATAAGCGGTGTCGCGCACATAGGCCCCGGGTCGCGTGCCCGAT
>JAGQSZ010000022.1 GCA_020439285.1 Microthrixaceae bacterium | reverse complement strand
CGTGCAATCCATAATAGGACTAGCTGAATAAAGTTGCTAGTCGCATTATCAAGTTTTCTATATGTCATCTCAGTTGCCGCTACTGACAGCGATGACTTGAATCTCGTCGCGCACAGCAGACCCACGAGCGATTACCGTTAACAGTTGTCACGGCTCAGCATCGTCCCATGGCGACGCTGGCGTAAGCGTGGCCATAGACATCGGACGATCAGAGAACTGGAGGGGCCAGTGGCCTCAGGTGGTGGAACCAAGGCGGTAGTGACAGCCTTGTTGGCGAATATCGGGATTGCTGTTGCCAAGTTCATCGGCTTCATCCTCTCGGGTTCATCGTCGATGCTCGCCGAGTCGATCCACTCGGTTGCCGATACCTCCAACCAAGCGCTCTTGTTGTACGGAGGAAAGCGTTCCAAGAAGCAGGCATCAGAAGTCCACCAATTCGGATACGGGCGGGTTCGCTACATCTCGGGTTTCATCGTGGCGATCATCCTGTTCAGCCTCGGTGGACTGTTTGCCATCTATGAGGCAATCCACAAGTTCCAACACCCGGAGCCGATCGAGAGTTGGCGGTGGCTGCCCATAGTCATCCTGTTGATCGCCATGGCACTGGAGGGATTCGCGTTGCGCACCGCGCTGCACGAAGCTGAGTCCGTCAGGGGATCGTTCACCCTCAAGGAATTCATCACCAGGACCCGGGCACCTGAGATACCGGTAATCGTCCTCGAGGACACCGGGGCGCTGGTTGGTCTGGTCTTTGGTCTGTTCGGAGTCGGGATGACGCTGGTGACTCATGACGGACGATGGGACGCGATCGGTTCCGCTGCGATCGGCATCCTGTTGGTGGTGATCGCGTTCGTCCTCGCCCGGGAGATGATCTCGATGCTGATCGGCGAATCGGCATTGCCTGAGCACCACGATGCAATCGAGCGTGAGATCGTAGGCGGGGTATTCGATTCGGTGATCCACCTTCGGACCATGCACGTCGGACCCGATGAGATTCTCATTGCGGCAAAGCTCGCCGTGAAACCCGACGCGACGGCGACCGAGATAGCGGAGGGGATCAACGCTGCTGAGGTCCGCATCCGCTCAGCCCTGCCGATGACTGCGCGGGTCTACATAGAGCCCGACATCCGTCGAGAAGCTGGCGACACCATGACTGGAACTCCGAAGCGGTGACCGAGTCCGAGTCGTCCGATCAGATGCCGCGAGGCGGGAATAAGGATTGGATGGCTGACGCCGGGCTGAACGTCAATCACGGCCGACTGGTCCAGTTCATGTTCATGTCGCTTGCAGCGTCGCTGACCACGATGGCGCTCAAGGCCACCGCCGCGGCGGTGACAGGTTCAATTGGTCTGCTCTCCGATGCGCTCGAGTCAGGGGTGAATATCGTGGCCGCTGTGGTGGGGATCGTTGCCCTTCGTGCTGCTGCGAAACCACCTGATCGAGAGCACCAGTTCGGCCACGGCAAAGCCGAGTACCTGTCAGCCGGACTTGAAGGCGGGATGGTATTCACCGCTGCGGCGATAATCGTATGGACCTCCATCAACCGCCTGGTCCACTTGGAACCGATTGATCAGGCTCCCCTGGGTTTGGCGCTTTCGGCGGTTGCAGCACTCGTCAACCTTGGTGTCGGTCTCACCCTGGTTCGAGTCGGTAGGGAGCACCGCTCCATGACCCTCGAAGCCGATGGTCGTCACCTGCTCACCGATGTGTGGACATCGGCCGGCGTCCTCGTCGGAGTAGCGGCAGTGGCCTTGTTCGACCTTCCCGTTTTGGATCCGCTGATCGCTTTGTTCGTGGGTGTGAACATCCTGGCGACCGGCTATCAGCTCCTGCGGCGTTCGGTCGTGGGCCTGTTGGATGCTGCATTGCCAACCCAAGATGCCGAGCGGATCATGTCGGTACTTCGACGGCACTGCGCAGAGGACCGCGTCGAGTTCGCTGCCGTGCGTACCCGTGAGTCTGGACGTCAGCGCTTCATCCACCTCACGATGTTCGTCCCGGGGGACTGGTCGGTCAGGCGAAGCCATGATCTGGCGGACGTGATCGAGGGGGAGATCGCACATGAGCTGCCCGGAGCGATCACTTTCACCCACGTCGAACCGATTGAGCGTGCAACGGGTAGGAGTATCTGTGTTGCTGACCCGCGCCCGACTGCAGATCAAGAACTCGGGGAATAGAAGCTGCCAACTCGGGTTAGTAGTAGATATATCAACTAACTGTTCTTTGGGGATGTCCAAGAGGAGGCCGTCATGCCAGCTGTAACCGTTGAGGACCTGACGATCATCGACCGAGTACCAACTGTGAATCTCGACGCGTCAGTCGAGCGCCCGGTCAAAGGAGTTACGACTGCTCCAGCCGGCTTCGAAGGGGAGGGATTCCCCGTGCGTCGGGCCTTCGCCGGTGTGACCCTCGCAGACCTCGACCCGTTCGTTCACATGGATCAGATGGGTGAGATCGAGTACTCGCCGGGTGAACCGAGAGGAACGGCTTGGCATCCCCACCGTGGATTCGAGACCGTCACCTACCTGATTGATGGCACGTTCCTGCACCAGGACTCACACGGCGGTGGTGGAGTGATCGCCAACGGCGGCACCCAGTGGATGACAGCCGGATCGGGAATACTCCACATCGAAACGCCACCCGAAGAACTGGTCGTCAAGGGTGGCCTCTTCCACGGTGTGCAACTCTGGGTGAACCTGCCACCAAAGGACAAGTGGCTATCGCCCGCGTATCAGAACCTAGAAGGTGACATGGTTGCGCTCGTCGCCTCGGCTGATGCCGGGAGCCTGTTGCGGGTCATTGCGGGCGATATCGCTGGCCACAAGGGACCCGGCTCGACCCACTCGCCGATGACCCTTGTACACGCAACTATCAACTCGGACTCCGAGGTCAACCTGCCATGGGATCCCAGCTTCAATGCGTTGGTCTATGTATTGGCCGGCTCCGGATCCGTGGGAGCGGATGAAGTCCCAGTACGGACAGGACAACTCGCGGCATTCGGCCCCGGGGAGTGGCTGTCGGTCCGGGGATCAACGCAGCGAGTCGACGCGAGTGAAACGCTCGAGGTGCTCATCATGGGTGGCCAACCGATCGGTGCGCCGGTGGTTCAATACGGACCGTTCGTCATGAACACTCGAGCCGAGATCGAACAAGCCATGGCTGACTACCAGTCGGGCAAGCTCGGGGTCGTGCCGCCGGGTGCCCTGCAACCGTTCCGGGTGTGAGCCGGCGGGTGCCAGAATTGCCCACATGACAACTGGATCCGCCATCGACCCGACAGCACTGTTCGATATTCGTGACCGCGTCGCAGTGGTCACCGGTGCATCGAGTGGGCTCGGTGACCGCTTCAGTCGTGTCCTAGCTGCGTCCGGCGCGAAGGTCGTCGTCGCTGCTCGGCGGCTCGACCGGCTCGAGGCCCTGGCCACAGATATCGGCGGCACCGCAATCCGCTGCGATGTCGCCAACGCCGAAGACCGCGAGAGTCTCATTGCTCAGGTGGTCGAGCAATATGGCCGGATCGACATCTTGGTGAACAACGCTGGAATCAGCCCTCACGCCAGAGCCGAGGACGAGTCGCTCGAAGAGATCGAACAGGTGATGGAGGTCAACACGATCGCTCCGTTCCACCTGGCTCAACTGGCAGCCCGGGACATGTTGCCGCGGGGTTCGGGCGTGATCGTCAATATTGCTTCGATGCTCGGGTTGATCGCCGCAACCCCTATCCGCCAAGCCAGTTACTGCGCCTCGAAAGGAGCGGTGGTCAACCTGACGCGCGAGTTGGCTGCGCAGTGGGCCCGCAAGGGGATCAGGGTGAATGCAATCGCACCGGGTTGGTTCCCGTCGGAGATGACCGAGTCGATGTTCGGCGACAAAAAGTCAGAGGCCTATGTGGAGAGCAACACACCCATCGGCCGTTTCGGGAATATCAACGAACTCGACGGCGCTCTGTTGTACCTGGTCAGCGACGCGTCGAGTTACTGCATCGGCCAGACGCTCGTGGTGGACGGCGGTTGGACCATTCGCTGAGAGGTTGTTGCAGATCCAGCGAGCCCACGGTTTGGGCATGTTGCTTGTCGGGTAGGTCCGAAGTGACGCCAGAGGGCGAATCAAAGCGACACCAGGAGGCAACATGGCCGCTCCTCCAACAAACGTGACACCGACCCATGATGAAGTCGTCCGGTCGACCCGCGAAGCCCAGGCAACCATGGTTGCCCAGAAGGTTCCGATCAACGCCTACGAAAGCCCCGACGCGATCGTCGTGATTGCACCATTCCCGGCGGTCCAACCCGAGGACGTGATTGTCGAAGTCCAAGGCTCCAAGCTCCGGATGTTCGGCGAACTACGAACAGCGCCACCCCGTGACTATCTGGTCCAAGAGTGGGAGTACGGAGGCTACGAGCGTGAGTTCGATCTACCGGACGGTTTCGGCGGCAGTGTCGAAGCATCGCTGGCGAATGGGCAACTCGCGGTCCGGGTGCTTCGAGGTAACCAGAGCGAATCACCGATCCGGATAACACCTGTGGCGACGGGCCCGAGGAACAATCGGGACTGACGGCAACAGGTCAGGCGTTCTTCACGAAATACAACCGACTGCGACCGCCGTCGGTCTCTGTCCGGCTGAGGTCGAGTCGGAACCCTGAAGGCTGATCCCAATCGGTCAGATCCTCGGGTGTGATTGATGGGTTCTCCAACAGATGGCGCACCAGCGCACCCTTGAGGAACTTGTTCCAATGAGAGACCGCAACCAGCGCGCCTGATTTGTTGGGCTCCAAGAAGCTCACCGATATCTGGCGTGAAGCACCGCCGGATCCAGCTCCAGCCCCGTCCCAGGCTGCATCGTGTTCCTGGGGAAGAAGGTTCCACACCTGACGACCATCCGCTATCTCATTGAGCTGAGTGCTGAGCGTGGGTTTCCACCAACTCGTCAGTCGACCGAGCGTGCCGAGCCGTGTGCCCATCTTCAACTTGTAATCCGGAATCGGATCAGACGGAGCAACTAGTCCCCACAGGCCCGAAAAGATCAACACACACTCATCGAGTATCACTCGGGCGGGTTCGTCCAAGGAGTTCAGGTCAGCTGCGTCGTAGAGCACTCCGGTATATCGATTGATGGCAGGTGTGGTTGGTGACTCGAAGACGCTTCGGTTCGCAAGTGTTGCTTTGGCAAGAGCATCGCCCTTGACTCCGAGCAGCGCCCCTCGACTGGTCGCGTTGGCCCGCATCGCCGAACGCAGGGACTTGATGACCTTCACGCGTTGATCATCTAGATCGATACGCATCGTGGCGGGGCTCCACGCCGGACCTGATCCGCCTGCTGACTTTCCCTCTGAAGGCGGCAACAAAATGAGCGGCAGATCGGACATGGGTCAGAGCGTAATGGTGCCCGAAGTCTCCCCGTTCACCCCATCGGTTCGAACGACTGACCACAGATCCGACGACCTAGAGTTGGGCTCGTCAGGACGGTAACGGGGCCTGATGAATCGGGGTAGTAATGGAACAGTTCAGCACCCATTTGGTGACGAATCAGGCGCAGCCCCTGGTGGACTACGACACCTATGGAACAGATCAGGTCCTAGTCGAGTCATTCAGACGCGAATATGCGCTCGCTGCCGGAGCAGAGTCGGTTGACGATGGCGAGGTCCGTGAAGTCGGTCTGCTAGCCGGATCAGACATCGGTCAGACGTGGGCACGACAAGCAAACGAGAACATCCCCAAGTTGAGATCTCATGATCGATTCGGTCACCGCATCGATTTCGTTGAGTACCACCCCGCCTACCACGAGTTGATGGCAGCAGCGTGTCGATTCGGGCTCCACGGAACCCCTTGGGTCGACTCCCGGCCAGCCCCGCACACTCGTCGGGCAGCAAAGATCATCGCGTGGTACCAAGGCGATCAAGGACATGTCTGCCCGGTTTCCATGACGTACTCGGTGGTTCCGGCGCTACGCCATCAACCGTCGCTCGCAGCGTCACTCGTACCGCTTCTCGCGTCGAATGAATATGACGCGTCGTATCAGCCCATCGAGGCGAAATCGGGAATAACGGCCGGCATGGGCATGACCGAGAAGCAGGGCGGATCTGATGTTCGTGCCAACTCCACGATTGCGACACGATCGAAAGTCGATGGCGAGTTCCACCTGACGGGACACAAATGGTTCGTGTCAGCACCGATGTCGGACGGGTTCTTGATGCTCGCTCAAGCACCTGCAGGGCTCAGTTGTTTCTGGGTGCCCAGGTGGCAACCCGATGGCACACGCAACTACTTCGCAATTCAACGACTCAAGGACAAGCTCGGCGACCGGTCGAACGCCTCATCGGAGGTGGAACTCGCTGGAACCTGGGGTCAACTAGTCGGAGAGGAAGGCAGGGGAGTCCGGACGATCATCGAGATGGTCAACCACACCCGACTCGACTGCGCGCTGGGTTCGGCGTCGAACATGCGAGGTGCCACGGCTCAGGCGCTCTGGCACTGCGCGCACCGCAGCGCGTTCGGCAAGGATCTGATTCTTCAACCCTTGATGCAGAACGTTCTGGCCGACCTTGCACTCGAATCAGAAGCAGCAACTGCATCGGTCATGCGGCTTGCCCGAACGTTCGATCGTTCAAACGATGAGGGTGAGGATCTTCTCGCCAGACTCCTATTGCCGGTGCTCAAGTACTGGACCTGCAAGCGCGCTCCCCAACACGTTGCCGAAGCACTCGAATGCTTCGGTGGCAACGGGTTCATCGAGGAAGGCCCGATGCCGCGGATCTTCAGACAGAGCCCGGTGAATGGTGTTTGGGAAGGTTCAGGCAACGTGATCTGTCTTGACGTGTTGCGGGCGCTGGCGCGCTCACCGGAGTCCTTCGAGGCTTACTGTGCCGAGGTTCGAGCCAATTCGAATGGCGATCCGGCGATTGCGGCACGACTGGATGCTCTCGCCGTGGAGCTGTCGGATCCTGAAGACATCGAGTGGCGAGCCCGTCGAATCGTCGAAGAAATGGCCGTGGTGTTCCAAGCATCGCTGTTGATGGCGACTGCTCCAGCGTTCGTTTCCGAGGCCTTCGCCGAGTCGAGGTTGGGGCGTGAAGCCAATCTTGCGTTCGGCACGATGCACCGCGGGATCAACGCGAAGGCAATCATCGAACGAGCTATGCCCCTGGGGTGAGACACCCGGTGTGACATCGAGCCAATCTTGACGGCACCGATAGAGGAGTGCATATCGGGAATTGGTAGGCTCGCTTTATGCTACGGGTCGAGAATTTGTCCAAGCGGTATGTGACCGCTGGGGGACCCGTCGATGCGCTCCGCGAAGTCGACCTGGTTGTCGAATCAGGCAGTTTCACCGTAGTGCTCGGCGCATCGGGATCGGGCAAAACGACCCTGTTGCGGGTGATCGCCGGGTTCGAGGTTCCCGACTCCGGTGTGGTCACACTCGACGACAAGGTGCTGACCGGCCCGTCGACATTCATCGCCCCCGAGCATCGCAATGTGGGGATCGTCGCCCAAGACGGTGCGCTGTTCCCACACCTCAACGTCCATGACAACATCGCATACGGCCTGCGAGCAAAGAGGACCGGTGGCAGATGGCGTCGCCACTCAACGCAACCGGACCAACGTGTCGAAGAGTTGCTCGCGCTGGTGGGACTCGAGGGCTACGGGAACCGTTCGCCAAATGAGTTGTCCGGAGGCCAACAACAAAGAGTTGCCTTGGCTAGGGCTCTCGCACCCGGCCCAGGGCTGCTGTTGATGGACGAACCGTTCTCGGCTCTCGATGCTGGATTGCGTGTCTCGGTTCGTGAAGAAGTCAGGGACCTGCTCGCTGGTTTGAACACCACGGTCGTGCTCGTGACTCACGATCAGAATGAAGCCCTGTCGATGGCGGACCATGTTGTGATCATGCGAGATGGCCAGGTCATCCAAGCCGGCCGACCCGACGAGTTGTACCACCGCCCCGCGGACCTGAGCACTGCCGAGTTCCTGGGGACAGCGGTGGTTCTGCCCGCAAAGGTTCTCGTGGGTAGCGGTGCATCCGGATCAGTGGAGGTCGAGTGCGCTTTGGGGGCCATCATTGTCACTGACGTACAGGAAGTCGGCGTCCGCGAGTCTGCTCGATTGATGATTCGTCCCGAGCACCTGATGGTTAGTCCAGTGGGGTCCTCGGGGGAAGGTGCCGAAGGCACAGTTGGTGCCGTGAACTACTACGGGCATGACGGAACGGCCAGGGTTGAACTAGATGGCTCTCAACAGGAAATGACGATCCGGGTCAAAGGCTCCGAGTTGCCAAAGCCGGGCGAACGTGTGCGAGTAAGCCTCAGCCCAGATGCTGATGTTCGACTCATGTGAGCCCCAAGAGAACCACGTTGAAGCCCCCCGAAGATGCAAGAACTGGAGTCACTATGAGCAGATCCCGAACGCGTGGACCGCGCTCCCTAGCCGCTTTGATGTTGGCTGTCGTGGTCGTCGCCTCTGGCTGTTCCTCGGGATCGAAAGGGGCCGGTTCTGACGGTACGAAGTCGAAGTCGTTGGTCGTCTATTCGGGTCAACACGAGGATCTGACCCAGGCGCTTGCCGCGGCTTTCGAAAAGGAATCCGGGATCACCTTGGAGGTCCGTTCCGGTGACGATGCCGGACTGGTCAATCAGATAATCGAAGAAGGCGACCGGTCCAAGGCTGACGTGGTTTTGACCGAGGAGCCCGGACCTATTGCCCAACTCGACGCGGCGGGCCTGTTGGCAAAAGTCGACTCCTCGACGCTGGCCAAGGTGGATTCCAGGTTCTCTCCAAAGTCGGGCAATTGGTTGGCTTGGGCGGCACGGGTACGAGTCATGCTCTACAACCCGAACCTGATCTCCGAGGACGAACTTCCAAAGAGCGTGCTCGAGCTCTCTGACCCCGAATGGAAGGGCCGGTTCGCATACGCGCCCTCCGGAGCGTTCGTCACGACGGTCAACTATCTGATCGACTCGATCGGTGAAGACAAAACACTCGAGTGGCTCAAGGGCATCAAGGCCAACGGTGTCAACGAACAAAAGAACGGCAAGGTGCGAGACAGCGTCGAAGCCGGCCAGCACGAGTTCGGACTCGCCAATCACTACTACTGGTACATCCTCGCCCGCGAAAAGGGTGGTGAGGACGCTCTGCAGTCAAGGGTCCATTACGTCGATGGCAAGGACGCCGGTGGGTTGGTTCTTGCGTCCGGCGCGGGCGTGTTGAAGTCATCGAAGAACCAAGAGACCGCCCAGCAGTTCATGGCCTGGCTGGCTGACCGTGATGGTGGACAACAGATCGTTGCAAAGGACACACCTCAGTACCCCACAGTTGATGGAGTGACGAGTTCCTACGACATTCGCCCACTGTCCGAATTAGACCCGCCAGAATTCGATCAGGGGAGTCTCTCCGAGGGCGCAAAGGCCAAGGAACTGATGGTCAAGGCCGGACTCATTTGACCCTGGGGCAATCCCATCGCTCAACGGGGTCGCTTCGGAATCACGCGCCCAGATTGCTCAGCGGCGCGGCTGTTCTAGTTGCGGTCGCATCGCTGCTTCCTGCGGTCTACCTACTGCTGCGCGAAGGCTTCAGCTACCGGCTACTCGCCGAGCAGTTGTCCGCGCCGTCGACGTTGCCCCTCGTGTGGAACACCATCCAACTACTGGTGCTAGTCGGGCTGTCGTGCGTCATCCTCGGGGTGGGGCTTGCCGTAGTGGTGACGCGCACAAATGTTGTGTTTCCAACCATGTGGGTGGTGTTGTTCACGCTTCCCCTGGGCGTGCCGGCGTTCGTCGGTTCCTACACATGGGTCGCGGCGAGCTACCGGCTGATGCCCACATCGACGTTCATCTACGGGCTGCGGGGAGCATGGATCGTTCTGACTCTGGCGTTGTTCCCCTATGTCTTCTTGCCGACTGTCGTTGCACTGCGAGGACTCGACCCTGCCCAAGAGGAAGTCGCCCGATCGTTGGGCGATTCGACGCTCCGAGCCTTCATGAAAGTGACCCTGCCACAGCTCCGCGTGGCGATCGCTGGAGGTTCGCTCATCATCTCGTTGCATCTTCTGGCCGAGTACGGAGCGCTCCAGATGCTTCGGTTCGAAACCCTGACCACCGCTGTCGTTGCACGCGCAACGGTATTGGGTTCACCCGAGGCTGCCCGTGCGCTAGCGGTTCTGTTGGCCGTCGGTGCGGTCGGAGTCGTTGCGCTCGACCGACTCCTACGAGGTCCTTCGTCGAGCGCCAAAGTCGGGGCATCGGTATCGAGGGTCTCGATGCAATGGCGTCTCGGTGCCATCAGATGGCTGTTGTTGGCAGTCTGCATCGCCGTCGTCGTTTTGTCCCTCGGAGTGCCGCTGTATGCGACGCTGCTTGGACTGTGGGGATACGTCGGTTCTGGTGGAGCGACGGTGGACTGGTCTCTTCTCGTTCACTCGGTGGCCAACACTGCTCGCTACGGGCTACTCGCTGCAGTCGGTGCAACCGTCGTGGCGCTACCCGTCAGCATGATCTCCGTGAGGTATCCCGGTCCTGTCGCAACACTCTCGGAGCGGGCAACGTGGGTGGCACATGCCCTTCCCGGGGTGATCGTCGCGCTGTCTCTGGTTTATGTCAGTGTCCGCTGGGCCTACCCGCTGTATCAAACGAGCTACCTGCTCGTGATCGCGTACGTGATCATGTTTCTTCCGTTGGCCATCGCTGCCCAACAGGTTGGAGTCGCTCAAGCATCTTCTTCATTGGAGGAGATCTCTAGGTCCCTGGGAGATGGTCCGTGGCGAACGTTTCGTCGGGTCACGCTGCCGTTGCTCTTACCGGCTGCTGCCACCGGTGCAGTGTTCGTAGCTCTCGATGTGGGAAAGGAACTGACCACCACGCTGCTGTTGCGCCCCACGGGACAGCACACGCTGGCAACTGCGTTGTGGAGTACCACCGAGGGTGAGGTGCTCGACTTCACTGCTGCCGCTCCATATGGAGTTGCGTTGATCATCATCGGCGCGATTCCCGCGACGGTTCTTGCTCGTAGGACCCTGCGTTCATGATCACGCCCGATCACTAATAGGGTTGGTTGACGTGTCAGATGAAACCAAGTCCCGGATAGCGCTGTCGCAGGAGCCGCCACTGCGCCAGCTTTGGAGCTACGCACGGGAATACCGCGGGCACGTGGTACTCGGAACGTCGATGTCGTTCCTCAACAAGGCCGCGGACATCGCACCGGAGTTGTTGATCGGCGCGGCCGTGGACATCGTGGTCAACCAACACGATTCCTTCATCGGTCGGATGTTCGGGATAGCCGACCGGTTCCAGCAACTGACCGTGCTCGCAATCATCACAGCGGTGGTTTGGGTGATCGAGTCGGTCACCGAATACGTCGCCGTTCTCAACTGGCGCTATCTGGCTCAGCGGATCCAACACGACACTCGCATGGATCTGTACCGACACGTTCAGAGTCTGGACCAGGCCTATTTCGAAGAGGTCACATCTGGTGGCCTGATGGCCGTGATCAACGATGACGTCAACCAACTCGAACGCTTCTTGGACATGGGCGTCCACAAGCTCATCATCATTGCGTCCAACGTCTTGTTGGTCGGCATCGTGTTTGCTGTCATCTCACCACTGCTGACAGTGCTGTCGTTCCTGCCGATTCCGATCATCATCGCTGGTTCGCTGTGGTTCCAAGGTCGACTCGAACCGCGTTACGCCAAGGTTCGCGAAGCCGCCGGAAACATTGCGGACACTTTGACCAACGGACTCGGCGGAATTGCGACCATCAGGGCATTCAACGCCCAGCGCCTCGACGCAGAACGTGTCGAGGCCGACAGTCACGAGTACGAACAGGTCAACCGTGATGCGATCCGCTACTCGACAGCGTTCAAACCGCTGATCCGCTCAGCCATTCTGGTCGGGTTCATCATGACCTTGGTCGTCGGTGGCCGAATGGCGTTGAGAGGCCAACTAGCGATCGGGCTGTTCTCGGTTCTGGTCTACATGACACAACGACTGTTGTGGCCACTGACAGATCTCGGTGAGACCCTTGATCTGTACCAGCGGGCAATGGCTTCATGTCGTCGCATCTTCGGTCTGATGGCTGTCGAACCGACGATCGAGGGCGGGTCGAGGGAACTCGCACTTCCGGTGCGCGGAGAGATCGTCTTCGATGACGTCGAGTTCTCCTATGCGAGTTCTCCCCGGCCCGTGCTGCAGGGATTCAAGATGGTTATCCCAGCCGGTGAAACCCATGCCATTGTCGGTGCCACGGGTGCAGGTAAGTCGACAGTCATCAAGTTGTTGTTGAGGCTCTACGAACCAACAGCCGGGCGGATCACCCTTGATGGTGAAGAGATCGATGAACTCATGCTGTCGTCCCTACGAGGAGCGATGGGTTTCGTCGCCCAGGACGTCTATCTGTTCCAAGGAAGCGTGCGAGAGAACCTTGCGCTCGGGCGGCCTGACGCGACCGATGAGCAGATCATGGCTGCCGCCGAACGCGCCGAGGCGCGTGACTTCATCGAGGCGATGCCCCGGGGACTCGACACGATCGTTGGCGAACGCGGACAGAAACTTTCGGGTGGTCAACGTCAGAGGCTCACGATTGCTCGGGCGATACTCGCTGATCCGGCGATCTTGGTTCTCGACGAAGCGACAAGCGCTGTCGACAACGAAACCGAGGCTGCGATTCAACGGTCCCTGCAGAAGGTGGCTGTAGGCCGGACAACGGTCGTGGTCGCACACCGGCTCTCGACCATCCGCCACGCTCACCAGATCCATGTCATGGACGCGGGCGAAGTGGTCGAAGCGGGAACCCATGAGGAGCTAGTTGAACTGGGTGGACTGTACGCCGCTCTGTGGAAGGTCCAAACGGGCGAGATTCTCTGACGTGA
This sequence comes from Microthrixaceae bacterium, assembly GCA_020439285.1. Classification (GTDB taxonomy): domain Bacteria; phylum Actinomycetota; class Acidimicrobiia; order Acidimicrobiales; family Microtrichaceae; genus JAGQSZ01. The sequence goes on along the minus strand of JAGQSZ010000022.1, from coordinate 10,301 downwards.
TCACGTCCGGAGAGACAACGTCGAACTCCTGTCTAACCGTCGCTCACCTGTGATTCGTCGTACCCGAATTTGGGTATGTATCTGATCGGAGGGACCGAGGTCCGGTCCGATTGTCGAGGTTCATCATGGCGAAACTGGTGTTGGTTGGAATCGATCCCGGTTACCGCGATGTCTCGGCGTTGCAGTGGGCCCTCGAGTGGGCGACCGCGACCAAACAAGATCTGTTGGTCGTTAGCGGTTTCGAGATCGGTCAAGCCGAGATCCCACCGGAGTTCCATGACGAAATGCTCGCCGAGGCGCACGCACTGATCGATGCGAAGATCGACAGCGTCGAAAAGGAACACAGGGCTCCGACACAGTCGCTGATCGTTGAAGGTCATCCCGCCCAGGTCGTCATCGATGCTGTGCATTCCCGTGATCCATCGCTGGTCGTGCTCGGATCGTTCGGCGACGGTGGATACGACCAGTACGCGGTCGGCGGAGTCGCCCACGAGGTGATGGCGAAGCTGTCGCGGCCCGTGGCGCTTGTGCGACACGTCGGCGGGCATATAACCGGCGGCGAAATGATCGTCGGTTATGACGGCACCGCGGCGACAGACGATGCACTCAAATGGGTGCTCAACGCAGCGCGATCTACCGGTGCACGGGTAACGGTCGTGGCCACCGGAGGAACCGCAGTGCCAGAGGTTTCGCATCGCGTCGAGGAACTCGCTGGCCACGGAATAGAGGCACAGATCATTACCGTGCCGGGTGACCATGTGGACGAACTGCGCCGGCTCGGTGATGAGCGATCAGCAGCGATGATCGTCGTTGGATCCAACGGGGCAGGCAGGTTGAGAGAGCTGCTTGCCGGTGATGAGGGAGCGCGACTGATAGAGAGATCTGACCGGCCGGTCGTGATCGTCCATCAGTCGAACTAGGCGATCAGTTGGCTTTGACCTACTCGGCAAGTGCGAGGAACTCGGACTTGATCGTCTCGACAGCGGTTCTCGGTAGATCGTGACCCATACCTTGAAGCCCGACGAACTTGGACTTGGGGACGGCGCGACTTATCGCCAAGCCGCCGCTAGCTGCAACTAGCGGATCGCGTAGGCCATGCACTACCAATGTTGGAGTCTTCAGGTGACGCAACGCGCTGGTCCTGTCGGGTTGAGCCATGATCGCCGAAAGCTGGCGTTGAGTGCCCGCTGGATCGTGAGCACGGTCGAAACCGCGACCGGCCAGGCTGGCAACCTCATCCAGATTCACCACACCGGGGGAGCCGATGATCTTGTAGGACGCAACGGCTTCATCCATCACCTGTTGACGAGTTGTGGTCATGGGTCGACGGGCCATCCTCCACATCACCTGAGGTGTCGGGCGTCCGACCTTGCGTGAACCAGTGGAGGTCATGATCAAAGAAAGCGTCCGGACCTTCTTGGGTGCTGTGATCGCCATTGTCTGAGCAATGAAGCCACCCATCGATGCGCCCATGACGTGGGCAGCATCGACACCGAGTTCGCTGAGCAGTCCGAGGCCGTCCCGGGCCATGTCATCGATGGTGTAGACGTTTCCGCGACCCCTGACCATGTCGACGAGCCGCGCCGGCGATGCATCGAAATGAGTGGACCTTCCAACGTCACGATTGTCGTAGCGAATGACGAAGAACCCCGCGTCCGCAAGATCGCGACACATCTGATCGTTCCACGCGATCATCTGAGTTCCAAGACCCATCACCAACAGCAGCGCTGGATTCGCCGGATCGCCGAAGGTATTGAACGCAAGGGTCACGCCATTGGTGTCAACGAACTGATCCTCTGGTAACTGATCGCTCTGATCTTGGGTGCCAGTTCCCGTTTCCAGCGTCTCGGTCTGTGTACTCATTCAATAACCCCCGTAGTTACCGAGCAGTCTACGGTGCATGGCTAGCGAATCTGCCAGCAGCAAAACCCTTAGGACTTGATCGGATCGAGCGCGGCCTGCATGAAAGCCACAACGTCGTCTCCGTAGAGTTCCACGCCCGCAGCGCCGAACTGAACAACGCCCACCAGCAAACACATGATGATGGTCACCATCCCGTTGGCCATCGTTGAGGTGTCAATATCAGATCGCACAACATCATCTAGTTGGTCGCTACGGAGACGTTCAGCAAGACCCTTGCGTAACTCGGCTAGGGCTGGGAGGTCGAGCACCCGGGCAGTCACATCAGGCTCTAGCCCAGCGAGTACTCGGTTGGCGAGAGGGTGAGTGGCGAGTGAACCCACGAGAGTGAGGATCAGGAGTTCGTGCCACTCGTCGCGATTTGCTGTCTTGATGAGCAGATCGACGCCATCATCGATCACCTGTGCGGCGTCCTGATCAAGAGCGGCAAGGAACAGTGCTTCCTTGTTGGGGAAGTACGCGTGCACAGCACTACCACTCACTGATGCATCTCGCGCGACATCGGCAACAGAGGTAACCCGGAAGCCATCACGGCCGAATCGCTCGACGGCTACGTCAAGGATTGTCTGCCGGGTCAGTTCGCCTTTGGTCGGTTCTCTGTCACCCATGGTGACAATTCTAACAAATTGAGGGATTGAGTAAAATCATCAATTCCACTAGAGTTCGATCGAGCGTTTCTGGAGGATCTGATGTCGTTTGATGTCCGAAGTGCTGGCGATTCGACCCCACCCGATGGGGGCGGCGCCGGGGGATTACTAGTCGAGGAAGCCACCAAGGCTTCGCAGAGCAGCGCGCCGGATCTCAATATTCCGGCTCGCCGCATGTCCTTTGATGAAGGACTGCAGACCCTTCCGAAGCACTTCGCTCTGGATGGGGACCTGGTCTCGTCGCATCTGATTGCGGCGCTCACAGCGCTGTTCCCAGATGGCGAGGACTACTTCGTTCGGTCGGTACGTCACTACCGCAGTGAGATCACCGACCCGGTGCTGAAGCGCCAGGTGGCGGGGTTCATCGGACAGGAGTCGATCCATGGCCGTGAACACCGGGTGTTCAACAAGCACCTGGCGAAGCTTGGCTACCAGACCAAGCAGAACGAGTGGATCACCCGCAAGGCACTCGGACTGCGTGAGCGGATGGCTCCGCCGATCTCCAACCTGGCTGCGACGGCAGCGCTGGAGCACTTCACCGCAACCCTCGCCGAGTTGACCCTCACCTATCCCGAGATTCGTGACCTGATGGGACACGAGACAGTGCGAGACCTTTTCGTCTGGCACGCACTCGAGGAATCCGAGCACAAAGCGGTGGCCTTCGACGTCTACCGGGCCGTGGGCGGTTCGGAACGGATGCGGATTGTGACGATGAAGGTGATTCGAAACGGATTCGTCCTTGGGCTCATCACCCAGATCGCCGCCTCATTGTTGTTCGACAAGGCGACATATGAGAAAGGTCGCCTGCGTAAGTCCATTCGCCGGGTCGCGGCATCGCCGATGTTCAGCCGCGAGGTCTGGAACACGCTCAAGGCCTATGACCGCAAGGGCTTCCATCCAAATGACATCGACAACACCGCTTTGATGTTGGAGTGGCGCGAGAAGTTGTTCGGGGACGACGGCGATTACGTCTTCTATCTACAAACACCTGGTAGCGGGAACCGTACCGAGGGGGACAAAGTATGAGCGCCAAGGCGACCACCGGGGCGGCGAAGTCTGCTGCGCCCAAGGCCAGTGTTGACAAGAGCCAGTCGGCCGAGGAATTCGATGTCTTGATCATCGGTGCGGGACTGTCAGGGGTGGGCGCCGCGCATCACCTGCAGACATCATGCCCGTGGGCCACCTACGCGGTCCTCGAGAGTCGTGACTCCATGGGCGGCACCTGGGATCTGTTCCGCTATCCCGGGATCCGATCTGATTCCGACATGTTCACCCTCAGCTATGAGTTCAAGCCTTGGAAGGGCGAGAAGTCGATCTCCGATGGTGAGTCAATCCTGAACTACATCAAGGAGACCGCGGCGGAGGCGGGAATCGACGAACATATTCGATATGGCCACAAGGTCGTCGGCACCAACTGGTCGAGTGAGGACTCGCGTTGGCACGTCACCGCTGAGCGTAACGACGGTTCGAAGCTGGACCTGACTGCGAAGTTCATAATTTCGTGCACCGGTTACTACCGCTACGACAAGGGCTATGTGCCGGACTTCAAGGGGATGGACTCATTCGAGGGAACCATCGCCCATCCACAGCACTGGCCCGAGGACCTCGACTACGAGGACAAGTTGGTCATAATCATCGGCTCGGGGGCAACGGCGATCACCCTGGTTCCAGCTATGGCACCGTTGGCCGATCACGTGACGATGCTGCAACGGTCGCCCACTTATCTGTTGTCGCTGCCGGCGAAGAATCCGATTGCTGACCTGGCCCGCAAGGCGCTTCCCGGGGCGATCTCGGGTCCACTAGTTCGCTGGTCGTTGGCGATGGGAACTCTTGGTATCTACAACATCAGTCGCGCTGCTCCGGGCCTTGTCCGAAGCAGGCTGCTAAGTCGGGTCAAGAGAGCGCTCCCCAAGGGCTATGACGTCGATAGGCACTTCACTCCGAAGTACGCACCATGGGACCAGCGCCTGTGCGTCGTGACCGATGGCGATCTCTTCCGGGAGATCAAGAAGGGGACCGTAGACGTAAGGACCGACAACATCGTCGAGTTCACACCCAAGGGCATCCTCTTGGAGTCCGGCGATGAACTCCAAGCGGACATCATTGTTCCCGCAACCGGGTTGGACGTGTTGTTCCTCGGTGGGATCAACCTCTGCGTGGATGGCGAGCAGGTAGATCCCGGCGAGCGGTTGTCCTACAAGGGAACCATGCTCGAAGGCGTGCCAAACCTGGCGATCATGTTCGGTTACGCAAACGCCTCGTGGACGCTGAAGGCCGACCTGTCAGCCAACTATGTCTGCAGACTCCTCAACCACATGCACGTCAACGATCTCGACTTCTGCATTCCCGAACAAGGGGAGGACGCTGGAGAGCACCTTCCACTCCTAGGGCTCAGTTCTGGTTACATCCAACGCTCGGTCGACAGACTGCCCAAACAGGGTGAGAAGTTCCCGTGGCAGGTCCACCAGAGCTACATCAAGGACTACCGTTCGATAAAGATGAGTCGCATCGACGACGATGCGATGCGTTTCGGCAAGATCGAAGCTCCCGCGAAGGAGACCGGTACCAGTCGGAAGACGAAGGCCAAGGCCAACGCCTGAGCGACCAAGGGGGAACAAGCATGGATAACTTCGAGGGGCGCGTAGCCGCCATCACCGGGGCAGGGTCAGGTATAGGGCGGGCATTGGCCATTGAGTTGGCCAAGCGCGGGACTCACCTGGCGTTGTCGGATGTCAATGCCGACGGATTGGCTGAAACCGTTGCCGACTGCGAGGTCGGTGGCATCAAGGTAACTACCCAAGTGCTCGATGTCTCTGACCGTGAAGCCTTTGAGGCTTGGGCCGCGCAGGTGGTCGAGGATCATGGCAAGGTCAACATGATCTTCAACAACGCCGGAGTCGCGCTCGGCGCCAAGATCGAGACGATGTCCTATGAGGACTTCGAATGGTTGATGAACATCAACTTCTGGGGCGTCGTGTACGGAACCAAGTCGTTCCTGCCATATCTCAAGGAATCCGGCGAGGGACACATCATCAATATCTCGAGTGTGTTCGGTCTGTTCAGTGTGCCAACGCAGTCGGCATACAACGCTGCCAAGTTCGCGGTTCGTGGATTCACCGATGCGCTCCGCATGGAACTCGAATTAGATGATTGTGGTGTTTCGTGCACGACCATTCATCCGGGTGGGATCAAGACGAACATTGCGCGAAGCGCCCGGGTCGACTCCTCGATCTCGATCGAGGATGCCGGTGGTCCAACCATCGGTGATCAGTTCGACAAGATCGCCATGACGTCGCCCAAGAAGGCTGCTCGGCAGATACTCACAGCAGTTGAGCGGGACAAGCGTCGTGCACTGATCGGCCCTGATGCCAAGGTGCTCGACTTCGTGGCACGGCTGCCGGCAGCGGTCATGCAGTCGGTTCTCGTGCGAATCTCATCCAAACGCGGACTGTGGTGAGTCCGACGGAGTAGAACTATCTGAGTGGCGCAACGGTCGGGACAGGTTGGGAACGTATTCAAACGGCTCCACCTGACACTTGTCCTAGCCGGAGTGGTCGGCGTGCTCACCGGCATTGCAGTCGCTGCGTTCGAATTCAGCGTCAGCCACGCACTCGAGTGGGTGCTCTCACAGCGGACCCTGATCCTGATGACAGTCCCTGCGCTCGGGCTGGTGGCGGTAGCCGTGCTCACTCGCGTCGTAGGTGATTCGGACACCACCACAACCGATGCCTATGTGCGTGCCTATCACCGTCCGGGCGGGCGCTTGTATCCGCGGAGCGCGATCAACAAGGTCATCGGTTCCGCAATCACGATCGGCTCGGGCAACGCGTTCGGTTTCGAGGGGCCTTCGATGCTCATCGGGGGGACCATCGGTTCTTCGGTGAGAAACCGGTTCGGTCTACGTGCCGGTGACCACGACGCGAAGGTGCTGATGGTCGCTGGCGCAGCTGCCGGTGTGGCAGCGGTGTTCAAGGCTCCGCTAACCGGGCTGATATTCGCACTCGAGGTTCCGTATCACTCCGATATAGCCCGTCGTGCCCTGTTGCCGGCACTCACCGCGTCAGCGACCGCATACCTGACCTACGTGTCAATCGTCGGGGTCAACCCTCTGATCGCAACAGGGGGAACATCCCCCTTCGACTTCAGCGACCTCGTCTGGGGTCTGGCCCTCGGAGTTGCGTGCGGAGTTCTGGCTCGACTCGGAGCATGGTTACTCGAACTCGGAAAGTCGACAACGCTGCCGTTGGCGCAGCGGGTTGGAATTGCCGCTGTTGTGATGATCATTCTGGCCCCATTGGCGATTCACTTCGTGGGCGGACCAGAGCACATGGGGCCGAGCTACCGCGTGATCGAATTGGCCATGGACCCATCAACCGGACTCAAAGTCTTGATCATCGTGTTTGTCATGAGAGCTGTCGCTACTTGGGTCGGAGTATTTGGTGGCGGAATGGGCGGCCTGTTCATCCCACTTGTCACTCAAGGAGCGGTCGTCGGGTCGATATTCCAACGGCTCGTTGACGCGCCCAACCCGTATTTGTTTCCAACCATCGGAATCTCGGCGCTACTCGGCTCTGGTTACAACACGCCGTTGGCCGGCGTCGCGTTCGCTGCGGAGGCAACGGGCCAACCCGGTTTCCTGGTGCCAGCACTGTTGGCAACGGTGGTTGCGCGCCTGATTGTGGGTGGCCAGTCCTTCAGCAGCTATCAGCTCTTGGAACGACCGGGCTGAGAAGCTGTACGACGGTCCACCAACCAGAACATGGCTAAACCCAACAACGCGCTCACCAGCGACGCAAACAGAATTGCTGTCTTTGCCTCCACAACCATCGCGGGATGGTCGAAGGCAAGACCGGTGATGAAGATGGAAACCGTGAAGCCAATTCCGGCTGCCACACCCATAGCTGCGATGTGAGCCATCGTTAGCCCCTTCGGCAGTTCTGCCAAGCCGCTCTTGACGAGGATCGCGACAGTGCCGGTAATTCCAGTGACCTTGCCGACGGCGAGACCGACAAAGATGCCGATCGCGACTTTGGACGAGGCTGCGGCACTGAGCGATTTCTCGTTCAGCGCAATGCCGGCGTTGGCCAGGGCAAACAGTGGGATGACAACGAAGGATGTGAAAGGCGTGAGTCGGTTCTCCAACCGTTGAGCGACAGACGTTTCATCCACAATCTCGAAGTCTTCTCGAGTTATGACAGCGTCGTGGCCCTCAGGTGTCTCCACCGGGGTCAGCAGACCGATTGCAACTCCAGCGATCGTTGCGTGCACCCCGCTGCGGTAGGTCGCGTACCAAACAATTGTGCCTACAACCACGTAGTAGGGAATTGGGGTTACCCCCATTCGTTTCATCAGATGGACCGCCCCGAGCGCCACTACTGCGAACGCGAGCCAAGGGATGCTGACACCCGAGCCGTAGAACAGGGCGATGACCAGGATGGCGACAATGTCGTCCACGACTGCAAGCGCCAGGAGCGTCACCTTCAGAGCTGGTGGAACGAGCCGACCGGCCAGCGCCACTAGGCCCATCGCAAAAGCGATATCGGTGGCCATTGGGATTCCCCAACCGTGTTGTCCAGCTCCGCCCCGGTTGATCACAAAGAAGATCGACGCTGGAACAATCACGCCGCCAAGCGCCGCTGCGACCGGAAGCATTGCGTCCTTGACTCGGGAGAGTTGGCCAAGGACCAGTTCCTGTTTGATCTCGATTCCCACTACGAAGAAGAAGATCGCCATCAGAGCGTCGTTCACCCAATGCGCAAGATCCTCCGTGATGGCCCAGGATCCCCAGCCGATCGTCAGGTGAGTCGACCACAACGACGCATATGAATCAGCCCACGGTGAATTCGCCCAGACGAGCGCCACTACGGTTGCGCCTAGGAGCGCCAGACCGCCGATGATGTCGATGTTGGTAGACCCGAAGTCCTGCTTCGATGACACCCGCCGATGTTATCGGGGCCGTTGTGTGCCACCTGTTGCCCAACGAAAGGTCATTCAAGAGATGTTGCAGCTACAACAGGTGAGACAGAGAGTCCTGGATTTGGCACGGGTGAGCGACGCAAGAACGCTTCGGCTCGAATCAGCGGCGGGCCGTGTCTTGGCAGGGGAGGTCATCTCTGGATTCGACTACCCGCTGTTCGACAACTCTGCCATGGACGGATTCGCGGTTCGTTGTGAAGACGTGGAGCAGGTACCGGTCTCGTTGGAAGTTGTCGGAGTGTCCTCAGCGGGACATCCCTTCCGCGGTCGGATCGAGTCTGGTCAGGCGGCGCGGATCCTCACCGGCGCGCCGATGGTTGACGGAGCGGACTGTGTAGTGCCCGTCGAGCAGATCCAACAGGATCCAAATGATGCCGGTCGTGTCACCGTTCTGGTCGATCCTGGCGAAGGAGCGCATGTCCGGCGGCGGGGCGAAGTTGTCCGTGCCGGATCCCCTGTTTTGGCCGGTGGGACGCAACTCAACCCGGGACACCTGGGGTTCCTGTCCTCGCTCGGTGTCGAGAACGTTGAAGTCGTGCCGGCTCCCCGGGTCGTGATTCTCTCAACAGGCGACGAGCTCGTGGGACCTGGAAGTGTGCCTGGCCCGGGGCAGATCTTCGAGTCCAACACCACCTTGTTGTCTTCAATGCTCGGTGGGATGGGTTGCGATGTCAGCGTCGTCCATGCTCTCGATGACATCGACTCGATCGCGGCGGAACTGCAACGACTCGGGACGCAGGCTGATGTGATCATCTCGACCGGGGGAGTATCGATGGGCGGCGAGTACGACGCTTTGCGTAACGCGGTCGAGAGCTTCGATGTAGATGTTGTCCAAGTGGCGATCAAGCCGGCCAAACCGTTTGCCTTCGGGCGTGTTGGTGATGCTCTCATGTTCGGCCTACCCGGTAACCCGGCATCGGTCGTCGTGTCATTCGAGTTGTTCGTACGGCCAGCATTGCGAAAGATGGCGGCACTCGAACCCGCTGTGGTCCCGACCTTCAAGGGTGTCTTGGGCGCAGACGTTTCACGTGTTGATGATGGCAAAACGCATTTCATCCCGATGCGCCGCGACGCCGATGGGCGTTGGACCCGCACCGGAACTCACGGGTCACACGCGGTATCGCCGTTTGCCGACGCATCGGCCATGATGGCTTTCGAGCCCACCCGAGGTCTCATCGAGGAGGGCTCCGAAGTGGAATTGATACCGCTTTGGACCTGAGCGAGGTGTGCTCATGTCAACTGGTCGTGTCGTCAGTGCGTAGGTGACTTCCCCTCGTGTGACGCTCAATGTCGTCGTGGGTGTCGATGTCGAGAAACGACAGCCCACCGGGGTCGGCTTGTTCCCATTCTTCGGGGGTCACCCAGTTGGCGTCGATTGACTCAACGAAGCGGGAGATGCTCCGCTCGCCCTGTGATACGGCGTCGCTCATTTGTTGTGCCATTCGGCTGTGATAGACGGCAACGAGTGGCTGCGCACGTCCCGTGCGATCAATAGGAACGACGGCATCATGTTGACCGATTCGAGCGATCAACAACGACAACAAACCGGGTTGGATCCACGGATGGTCACCCGCAATTACCGCGACGAGATCTGAAGGACATGCCTGCATTCCGAAGGCAATGGCATTTAGCGGACCCAGCCGCGGTTCAGGCTCGCTCACAGATCGGACGCTCCCATGGGAGCGTCCGAGGATGATCACCTCATCGACGATTTCTGTTGCAGCAGCCACTACTCGGTCGAGTATCGCGACCCCGTCC
>JAGQSZ010000236.1 GCA_020439285.1 Microthrixaceae bacterium | reverse complement strand
TCTCGCACGATCGCTGGTTCCTCGACCGCATAGCGACCCACATGCTCGCATTCGAGGGCGACTCGCAGGTCCGCTGGTTCGAGGGCAACTTCAGCGACTACGAGTCATTCCGTCGCAAGGAACTCGGCGCCGACGCGTCCCAGCCCCACAGGATCAAGTACAAGCCGCTGACACGCTGAGCCGGATCGGCGTCGAACAGACACGCCTGATAGGCCCATCGGCTCAATTCGAACCTAGTTTTCAGTCGTAGCTTTCTTCATGCCGATGAGATTCCATGGGCACACTCGTGGAAACAGCTACAGGCGGAAAATGCTCGACTCGGGCGGTACTGCGTGACGTCGAACCAGGTTCGACCATCGACTGTATTCGTTGCGGTGAACGGGTGAAGTTCCAAGCGAAGATGCGACACAAGCAGGTGATCTGCAACGTCTACGAAGGCTCGCGCTGGGATCGTGTCGAGCACTTCCACGAGCCGTGCTACTACGAGGCCGGAGAACCCCACGGTAAGGTCGATACGACGCCACCACCACGACGTCGCTCGATCGCCTGAAGCAGTGCCAGCACACGGTTGGTAGCGACAAGAACTCAGGTGTCACTATCTACTCCTGATGAGCCGTCGAGCCTCCAGGGCAGATTGGGCACAGGCATCTGTCGACCTGTCACGACGTAACGCAGTCGCTGCACGATTGTTCGCGACTCACGGCCCACCAGATCTTCCACCGGTACCCAAACGATCTGAGCGTTTCAGGTCCCTTGCCTCATCGATCACAGCGCAGCAGGTGTCGGGTAAGGCGGCCGAATCGATCTTCCAACGTGTAGTGAACCTCGTCGGGGATGATTTCTCACCTCAGCGTGTCTTGGACCTGGGTCCGGAGACCTTGCGAACCGCTGGTTTGTCGGGGTCCAAAGCCATCTCCGTTGTCGATCTCGCAACGCACTGCGTGGATGGCTCGGTTCGCCTCGAGGACATGGGGCGAATGGATGATGACGATGTGATCGACATGCTCGTCCAAGTCAGGGGTATCGGAGTCTGGACGGCTCAAATGGTGTTGCTGTTCGATCTTCGACGACTCGATGTCTGGCCCACCGGAGACCTCGGCGTTCGCGTCGGGTTCGGCCGGGCATTCGAATTGGAGACGTCACCGACACCATCAGAACTTCTCGAGATGGGTGAACAGTTCGCCCCTTATCGATCTGTGATGGCCTGGTGGTCATGGAGATCAACAGGGCCGCCGACGGAGTCGACGAGTCGACGTGCACAGCGACAAGCTCCCACATCTCAGCCTTCACAAGACGATGATTGACAGCGCTAATCGGGGAAATTGGCCGGACAACCATTCATGATGGGGAACCGTGAACACCCAGCACCATCTAGTCTCCAGATATGGCGACTGATGAGGACCACCTAGTAGCAAGCGAGATAGCGCAGTCAGTTGGCCATACTCTGGCGATTGCTCGGGTCAACATGATCTCCAAGGGCTACGGCGCCCTCCAGATCATGAACACCGGCGACCGTCTAGCCCACCACGAGTTGGTCGAGGAACTAGAGCGGCGGTTCCCCGGAGACGCGATCCTTTCTGAGGAGGCATCAGCCGCAGAGCGAAGCAGCTCAAACCGCTTGACCGCTCCACGCGTCTGGATCATCGACCCAATCGACGGGACACGTGAGTTCGGCGAGGGACGGACCGACTGGGCGGTCCACGTCGCTCTGGTCGAAAACGGCCAACCAACTGCAGCTGCGGTAGCACTCCCTGGCATGGACCTGGTGTTCGGTACTGCTGAGCCACCACAGATCTCCCCACCGGCAGAGGTCCGCCGCATGGTCGTAAGCAGGACAAGGCCAGCCCCAGAGGCATACATGCTCGCCGAGTCATTGGGCGCGGTCGCCATTCCGATGGGATCCGCGGGCGCCAAGACAATGGCAGTGGTCAGGGGTGAAGCAGACATCTATGTGCATTCCGGTGGACAATTCGAATGGGACTCGGCCGCGCCTGTCGGTGTAGCCAGGGCTGCAGGACTCTGGTGTTCGAGGACCGACGGATCAGAGCTCACATACAACCGAGTCGACACCTACCTTCCCGACTTGTTGATCTGCCACAAGGAAGATGCCGAACGAATCCTGGAAGTCATCAACTGAGATGGCCACCACCTCTGCAGGTGAACCCATGGACACCGCCGAGTTCGCGTTCACCGAGAACGGTCCATGGGCAGTCAGTCGACAGGAACTCGAATGGGCACGCGGGATCGACACTCTCCGGTCGATCATCGCGGGACAGGTACCTTCTCTGGTAACTCGCCGGAGTCTGCCGCCGTTCTCACGATCGGTTGTCGTCGGATTCCATCTAGGTGGAGCGCTAGCCAAGTGGGCGGCGTTCGACCGACGACACGGCGGTTCGCGATCCAGAGCCGGGCTCTCATCCAGGCTGCGTCGCGCTGCTGAACACCTCGGACCGACCTACATCAAACTCGGCCAGATCATCTCCAGTGGAGAAGGACTGTTCCCCACCGAGTTGGTCGAGGAGTTCAAGGCTTGCCGGGATCAGGTTCCACCCGAGAGCTTCGATGTCGTGCGCTCGATCGTCGAATCCGACTTGGATGCCCCGATTGAACAGATCTTCTCGGAATTCGAACGGGTTCCGCTCGCGTCGGCTTCAATCGCTCAGGTTCACCGGGCCAGGCTCACCACGGGTGAAGAAGTGGTGGTCAAGGTCCAGCGCCCAACGATCCGCTCTCAGGTCAAGGCAGATCTGTCGATCATGTCGTGGCTGGCACCGCTACTCGTCGGCCGGATTCCGGTCTCAGCGCTGGCCAATCCCCCGGCCCTCGTTGAACTGTTCGCCGCAACCATCTCGGAAGAACTCGACTTCCGAATAGAGGCCGCCAACATGTTGGACATGGCGGCATCGTTCACCGAACTAGGGCAACGAGGGGTGATCGTCCCACGCCCCCATCCGAAACTCGTCACCCGACGAGTTCTGGTCATGGAACGACTCCACGGCATCGCCTTCGATGATCTCGAATCGATGCACGAGGCCGGAATAGACACCCATGAGATCATTCGCGTCGGAATGCGTGCATTCACCGAGGGGTGCATGGTCCACGGGATGTTCCATGGAGATCTGCATGGCGGCAACCTGTTCATATTGAACGATGGGCGCATCGCCCTACTCGACTTCGGCATCACCGCTCGCATGACCGAACAGCAACGCCTTGCGTTCCTGCGGCTGATGATCTCGGGTGCCGGAAGCGACGTGACCGGTCAGCTGGCAGCGCTTCGGGACCTTGGAGCGCTGCCTCCGGACACCGATCTGGCAGAGGTCATCCGAGACCTGGGGTTGGACAAGGAACCGATTGATCCAACGAAGTTGACCCAACAACAACTCGTGGCTGAACTCCAGAAGATCATCAAGTCCCTCCTCGGAATGGGCGCACGCCTGCCCAAGGTCCTCATGTTGTACGTCAAGAACCTCGTGTTCCTCGATGGCGCAATAGCCAAGCTCGCTCCTGACCTCGACCTGTTGAGCGAGGTCGCCGAGTTGTCGATGTACCTGTCGATGACTCACGGGGAACGCCTGGCAGCCGAAGTTGGCGTGTCAGCAGCAGATTTCACCGTTGACCGGGAAGACCTTCGACGCAACGCCGGCATCGACATTCCAGAGGGAACACCACTGACATATAAGGACCTCCGTAAGCGTCGCGAGATCATTCGGCGGCGTCTCGGCTGAGTCGTCGTATCTCAGCATTTCTGTGCCAACCCCGAGTGCTGGCAGAATTGTCCGTCCCACTCTCCGCCTGTTCGTCGGACCCTCCCGTGGAACTACACCACGTTGATCTCCAAGTCCGGGTCTGCAGGCGATCCCTCACAACGAGTTGAAATGTCACAACCCACCAGTCCCGTCGCGTCGCCCAGTTCAGCATCGACGGGAACAGACAATGCCGACAATGCGCCCCTGAACGGCATCCCAATGGGCTCCGTCCCAGTTGACGGAATCCGCAACGTGGCGATCATCGCCCACGTCGACCACGGCAAGACAACACTTGTCGATGCGATGCTTCGCCAGGCCGGCGCGTTCGGCGACCGTGGCACTGATGTCGAGCGGGTAATGGACAACACCGACCTCGAGCGCGAGAAG
>JAGQSZ010000235.1 GCA_020439285.1 Microthrixaceae bacterium | reverse complement strand
TCGTTGCGGTTCATTGTGAACTTGCCGCCGATGAACTCCACGGACACCTTCTCGCGGACGACGCGGGGGCCGCGGTCACGCAGGCTGGCGGGCAGTTGCTCCTGCCACAAGGTCCGCGGCTCGAGGATGTGATCATCCACCGAAATGATGAGCGGCAGGTCCTCTGCTGCCGGAGTAACGGACGTGCGTTCTTCAAGCATGGTCATCAGTAATGCCTCCTGAGATTTGGGCGGTTTCAGATTCGGATGGACGCGATTGGTGTTCGTTCCCCACCCCAGAATTTATCTTTACATAAAGCTTTCTTGAAAGCAAACAATTGGGTGAACAATGTCCCATTGACTCAAGCCTGAGAAATCGCAAAGATCACCGCACCAACTGAAGGGAGTTCACATATGAAGGCATCGACCAAGCGCATCGCTTCAATGGGCGCAATGGTTACTGGGGTGGCAGTGTTCAGCACTGGATGCACGCTCGACGACGTACTGACGCTGGCCAAGATCATCGCGTTGTTCGTTTGACCCCTTAGCTGCCCGACCCCACATCGGGCGGCGATCAATAAAGGAATTGGGCCGGACACCCTTGGCGGGGTCCGGCCCAATTTCGTTTTGACTATGTAGCGATCTACCACGCCTGCGTGACGCGGGATCTCACCGGATTGAAACCCGAAAATTTCTCGCTATGCGGACTCGGCTGCACGCTGAGCGTTGCGAAGGCGAGACCGCTCACGTCGAAGCGCCCTGCGCTCGCGCTCAGAGGTTCCACCCCAGATTCCGAACTTCTCACCGTTGGCGAGAGCGGACTCCAAGCAGAGATCCTTGACTACGCAACCTTCGCACACTGCCTTGGCCTCTGCGGTTGACGCTCCCCGTTCCGGGAAGAACAGATCGGGGTCCACTCCCATACAGTTGGCCAACATCTGCCAGTCCTCGGCTGCGCCTGAACCTGGGGAGGCGTCGCCAGATCGAACCTCGGCCCCTTCAACCAGATGATCGATTGCCATTGCAAATTCCTGTGGGTCTGATGATCCGAGAAACCCGGATCGTTGATCGTGAGCCGACCGGGCCCCCGCCGACCGGTCTGTGATCCGAGGAAAAGAACCTTGGAATCACACTCATGTAATTACACGAGGGCACAATGTTGTCGCTCCTCGCGCGCCAATGCAAGCGGTTCTTTAACTCTTGTCGTTACGCGACGCTCGACGGCCTCAGCGCCGCCCGCGAACCATGGTCCGTCGCTGCTCTATGAAGTCCACGAGCAGATAGTCCCCGAGTGTTTCGGGCGTGGTGAAGAACGCCCTGCCGCCGTTGACCCTGGTGAGCACTTCGATGAAGTGTTGCAGCGAGGGATCCGGCTCAAGCATGAACGTGTTGATCCGAATCTGGTCCCGTGTGCAACGTGAAACCTCGAGCATGGTCGCGTCCACAGTCTCTTGCACGGGTGGATAGTGGAACTCGGGCACCCCGAACCGGTTGATGTGGGCAGTGGGTTCGCCGTCGGTGATCATGATGATCTGCTTGTTCCCGCTCTGGGTGCGCAACAGCTGTCGGGCCAGTTGAAATCCGTGTTGCATGTTCGTCCCATAGACGTAGTCCCAGGTCACCTCGGGCAGTTCCTCAGCTGTGATCACCCGTGCCGATTCCGAGAACACGACAAGCCCGAGATAGTCGGATGGGTACTGCATCGAGATCAACGAATGCAGCGCCATCGTGACCTTCTTCGCCGGAAGGTAGTTGTCCCTCATGGGCATCGACATCGACAGATCCAACATAAGCACGGTCGCTGAGCGAACCATGTTCTCGGTCTCCTCGATCTCGAAGTCATCGGGCGACAGATGGACCGGTGACCCCTCGCCCCGCATAACCGCGTTGCGGATCGTGCGTTCCAGGTTGATGTCGAATGAATCACCCCATTGATATGGACGGGTTTGGAAGCTGCGTTCGTGACCGAATCCCTTGGAGTCGATGTCGTGTTTGCCAAGGAGGTCTTTGTCGAGCTTGCGGAACAACTCAGCGAGCGCGTTCTGACCGAGTCGACGCATCCCCTTCGGGGTCAGTTCCATCTTCCCGTCGCGTTGCTCGACGAGACCCGCTTCCTTCAGGTCCTGCGATATCTGGGAGACGCGCTCCAACGCGCTTGCCGCCTCGTCACCGAGCATGCGACGAACTTGATCGAAATCGACATCTGCAAGCGCACCGGGATCACTTGCGCCATGGAGCAGTTCCTCGAGCTGGTCGAGGTCGCCGAGTTCACCCATGAGCGATGACGCCGAAGCCATGTCGAGCGGGTCGGTGCCCTCGAAGCTGTAGCTCGCGCCCCAACCTGCCCCCGGGAACATCTGACGAAGGTTCTCGCCGAGGCGATCCATCTGCCATTGCAGGTCCATATCGTCAAGTAGTTGGTCTGCCAACTGACGCATCTGATCGCGCTGTTCACGCGTCATCGAATTGAACATCGCCTGAGCTGCCGCCATCCGCCGGGCCATCACCTCGAGAAGTTCATCGAGTGACTGCGGGTTCTCGGGGAACATGTCCCCGTAGCGCCCCATGAACCCTTCGAAGTCGGGCGCCTCACCTCGCTGGCGGGCCTCGAGCATCTCGTTGAGCTCAGCCATCATGTCCTTCATCCGAGCGAGCCCTTCGGGCGACATGTTCTCGACCGCGTCGGTGACGTCCTTCAGGTAGCTCTGCATGACCTGCTCTCGGAGACGCTGTGCGAGCTCAGCGAATCGCTCGGCCGCTTCGGCAGACTCGAACTCGTAGTGCTCGAGTCGCTTCATCTTGCCGGCGAGGTCGGGCGGCAACATGTCGAGTTCGAACTGCTTGGCAGTAGCGCTCGACCTAGTGAGTTCCCCCGAACGGTCACTGCCTCCATCGGAGCTTTCGGAGTCGGCGATATGTCGATCGAGTTCGTCGCGCTCGGTCTGGATCACCTCACGCAACTCATTGGAGATCTCGTCATAGACACCGCCGAGGTTGAACTGTTCGAGCCTTCGCTCACGCTCCTCGCGGAGCTTCTGCAGAATGTCGCGCACCCCGCTCACCCGTTGTCCGTTGCGGTCTTGGAACCCGTTCTGCATCATCCGCCGAATCGCCGACGCCAGGTCGCCGTTGTAGAGCAGGTCATCGGTGATCTGTTCCATGACATCAAACGCGTCGAGTTCAAACCCCGATTGGGTGCCATCCCACGGGGAGTAACGGAAGCGAGGACGACCCATGATTTCGAGGCTACTGCGGTGTGATATCAGCGATGCGTCGCGGGATTCTGCTCATCACCGCGCCCATCACGCTGATCAGCGCCGGGCCCGATACTGGGCACGACCGCCGATGGAGTCCTTGTTGAGCCGCTTCGCCAGGTGCAATCCCTCGAGGATGAACTCGATCGCGGAAGCCTGCGACGCCGGCGCATCATCACCATCACACAGGGCCGACGCCGCTTGGGCGAGTGCAGGCATGTCCTCGGCCAATTCGGTGTAGGTCGCCACGGGGATGTCCTCGCCGATGTCGACCGGACCTTCTTCCTCGACACTCGAAATCACCTTCACGAGACCCTCCTGAGCGACGCGCTCACGGAACACCGTGAGAATCGCCGAACGGACCAGATGGTCGAGGATCTGCGGTTCACGTCCCTCTTCCAGCGTCTCGATCTCGACCTTCCCAGCAGTCGATGCCGGCAGTGCTTCTAGGTCACAGATCCGCGGCACCACATCGGCCTCTTCGTGCATCAACGCACGGCGAGCAGCGTTCGCGACCATGACCTCGTAGTTGGACACCGACAGCCGGACCGAAACCCCGGAGCGTTGCGAGATGTGCGGGCTCTGGCGTGCCAACTGCGACAGAGTCGCTATGACATCGACCATGAACTCGGGGACCTTGACGGTCATACCCGGCGCATCGAAGGGTCGGGCTTCTTGGAGGATGATCGCCTCTTCGGTCTCCACATCGAGTGGATAGTGGGTCCGCACCTGGGAGCCGAAACGGTCCTTGAGCGGCGTGATCAATCGTCCGCGATTGGTGTAGTCCTCGGGGTTGGCAGAGGCCACCAACAAGATGTCGAGCGGTAGACGGACCTTGTATCCGCGGATCTGGACATCACGCTCCTCGAGCACGTTCAACAAACCGACCTGGATCCGCTCAGCGAGATCCGGCA
>JAGQSZ010000234.1 GCA_020439285.1 Microthrixaceae bacterium | reverse complement strand
GTCGTGGCTCCATCCCCCAGCGCCGGGCAACGTCACGCCCATCAGGTCCGCCGTTGACATCGACACCGCAGCGCTGCTCGACCGGCTCCCTCCGGCCGGCCCCACGTCCGTCGACGACCCGATCCGCAGCCTCGACGCGCTCATGCTCAACATCGACTCAGCGGGACTGGAGCCGGCGCAATGAACGACCTCTTCCGACCCGACGTGGACACGAACGGATCAGAGCCCCTCGACGAGGGCGGCACCTGGCTCCTCGACCTCGTCTCCGCAGTCGACCACCTCCGACGCGGCTACCGCCCAGGCTTCACCGTCTGGAACGCGCTCGACGAGGCGCTCGACTGGGCAACGTCGGCAAACGATGACGCGTCGGCAGCCGACGACCTCCCTGAAGTGCTTACAGCGCGACCCGACGGCCACCAGGTGCTGCACCGTGCGATCCGTGACTGGGTTCTGATCATGGCCGACATGTACAACAGCGGCCACCACTGGCCCCACCCAGCGCAACGGAGAACCTACCCGCCGCCCCGACTCGACGCAGAGTGACCTCGCGACCGAATCGCAGGCCACTGCTCCATCGCCACTCGCGCCGTCGAACGAAACGCGTCGACTCAACCAGCGGGTCGTGCAGCTCTTCGGCCGGACATTTGGTGTCGTTCGGGCCTGCAGTGTCCCTGGCGAGCGGCCGTCCGGCGTGCGACGATCGGAAGCGCGATCAGGGGCGCCTGTGTGACGGGGTTGCTTTGCGCGTTTCTGTGCGGGGTCGGGTCGGCCGACGCGGTGGGCCCGATCCTCCCGCGTACGCTCAGAGCCGTATGTACGACCCGGTGAAGGACGGTGTCCCGAAGACAACCGCCTCGGTGATTTACAACGAGGCCCGGCCGCCAGCGGCGCTCGGCGAGCTCGTGCACTGCTTCTGGGAGCTGCGGACCGAGACCGACTTGGCCGACGACTTCACGCTGCACGCCCTGCCCGACGCGTGCGTCAACCTGCTGTTCAACCAGTACGACACCCGCATCGCCGGGGTAACCCGGCTTCACACCACCCACACGACCCTCGATCTCGGCCGATCGTTCCACTACGCCGGGATCCAGTTCTTCCCCGGCGTCTGGCGCGGCGACCCCGACGCATCGGTCGACCACTACGTCGGTGAACCGTACGAGGGTGATCTGCCACTGGTCGAGGTGAGTCGGGCGGCGGCCGACTCCGACTTCGACGGCAAAGCGATCGTGTTCGCCGAGTTCGTGGAAGTGCTGCTCGATGCCGGCCTGGTCGCGCCGAACCCGGTGACGGCGGCGATCCTGACGAACCTCGACAGAATCCATAACGTCGGTGACATGGCCGACGTGGCCGCGCTCTCGCCCCGCCAGCTCCAGCGAGCATTGAAGGCGACCACCGGTTTCGCTCCGCACGACCTGTTGAAGGTGCTGCGGTTTCAGCACTCGTTTCGGCAGGACTATCTTCGGTCGTTCACCGACCAATCGCACTTCACGCACTCGTTCCGGAAGCTGACCGGCTACACACCCGGCCAGTTCAACAAGACGTTCGATGTCTGATATCTACAATCCTTCCTGAACGAACTCCGCTTCAGTTGTCCCCGAAGGCACACGGCCTTCACCCTCCTGGAAGGACACTGATGATGCGCAAAGTTGGTTGGTTCGACATCTACGTCAAGGACATGGAGCGGGCTCAGGCGTTCTACGAGACGGTGCTCGACACCACGCTGTCTCCAATGGACGACCCCAACGACCCGACCGCGAAGATGCGGGGCTTCGGCGACGACTTCACCTCCCACGGCGCTGGCGGCGCGTTGGTCAAGCTCGACTACGCCCAGCCAGGGCCGGGCGGATCGATGGTCTACTTCTCCTGCGACGACTGCGCCGTGGAGGAGGCACGTGTGCCGGCAGCCGGCGGCTCGATCGTGCGACCGAAGTTCTCGATCGGCGGACACGGCTTCGTCTCCATCATCACCGACACCGAAGGCAACATGATCGGTCTCCACTCCGCCACCATGTAGTTCAACACCGCCGGTTCATGAACCTTCCGTGGCATCGTGATCGGCGACGACAACAACGGCGGGGTGCGTACGCCTGGACCAAGCCGAATCGCAAGCTGGGCTATGGCTACTGGAAGCTGTCCGAGTTCCACCAGCGCGACGGCACACTCCACTTCCGCGTTGAAGGCTCGACCCCGCCCAATCGGGTCTGGCCCTCGACGGCCAGCGACTCACGCGGTTCTCGTGCAGGAGCAGGGACGAGCGCTTGCTATCGGACACCGTCAGGTCGAAGCGGCAGTATGGCCCGGTGATCACCGGCGCCGAGCGCTGGCGTCCACCCCATTGCTCCGATCCTCGGCAAGTCTCGCTTCGTGCGGCGGGCGCTCCGCGCGGCGGTGCTGCCAGTATCCGTACGTTGCGAGCAGTTCGAGCGGACCCCACAGAAAGATCGGCAAGTAGCAGGCAACCAGCAACCCAAGCGCCCAGCCCGACACGAGGCCCGCGTCCGGGCGCTGCCCTGCCAGCAGCGCTCCGACCAACGAGACGTCGAAGATCCAGACCACGGCGAGCCCGCCGAGGACGGCGGCGACCACTACCGGGGTGACCGGCACCCGGTGGCCGAAGAGAACCTCCCCCCCACGGACGCACCAATCCGAGGGTGAGGAACCCGGCGGCAAGCTGGACGAGGCTCAGTCCGAAGACGTACGCGTATCCGACTGCGGGGTCGTCGGCGAGCTCGTAACGGCGCAGGTCCGCCGTCCCCGGCATCAGGCCGACGATCATCAGCACCCGCCACACCGCCGAGGGGACGGTGGCGGCAAAGGCACCCCACGCCGCCCACCCGACCCACCGTCGCCGTTCCGGAGGTTCAAGTCTCGTCATCGCGGCGTCGGTACTACCCAGTCCGTCATACAGCAAAACGCGGACTCGTCGACCTGTGTGTCGTCGAGGACTTCGACGCTTGCGCCCTGCCTTCTCAGGTCATCGCAGTTTGGCAAGGGAAGCTCGGCCACCGAAGGTGCGAGGGCTCCCAACTCCGCCCTGTCCTGGCCACGCTCACCCGCACACAAACAGGCTCTTATGCCCGGGGCGGCTACGTCAGCCGAGTGCTAGCTCGTCGCAGAGGCCGGACTGAGGGTCCTCGGGTGATACATCGAGCGCGGCAACTACCTGCGAGGCTTCGACGACGTGCGGCCAGTGTTGGAGGATCCACTGCTGGCGCTCGCGATGCGCTGAGGTGAGGTCGGTCAGAAGATTCTCGATCTCGTCGAATGGCAGCGGGTCCATCGTCTGCATCTTCTGGATGAGGCCTCGAACGTCTGCTGGTGCGCTGGCGAGGATTGCGTCGAGTTCGACTTGGCGCTGCTGCAACTCGTCGGGCGTTCGCGCTCGCAACGCTGGCGTGAGGGTGGGGTCGGTGATGTCGTCGAGCCAGGCATGTGCGTGAGCGACGGTGTCCGAAACCATCGTCCACGTGGTCTCTTCGCCCAGGTTGTGGGCGGGGCTGGTTGGTTCGATGGGCTCGACAATGCCGGCACGGAGTCGGTATGCAGCCACTTCTCGTACCGTGTCCTGCCAGACCTGCGTCGCCGCAGGGTTGTCCAGCGGGCGTGGGCCGAGCAGTGCGATCAGCCAAGCAGGCTCTGCGGCTCGAAGCGTCGCAGCGGCGCGATTGACTGCGAGCGATGCTGCTGCGGTGTACACGTCGGCATCGTTCGGCTGCACCCCCGCCGCGGAGAGGTGCGCGTGCCATCGGTCGAGGCGGTCGCGGATGTCTGCGGCGGTCCGCTCGACGGTGACCGCCGCGCTCTCGCTGAGTTGGCGTGGCTGCGGGTGTGATGGGTCGACGATGGTGATGTCGCCCCAGTTGAACGTCCGAACCGCCGTCGTGCCTTTCGCCGAAACGAACTCAACCTGAGCGGTGCCAGCGCTGTCGTCGAGCGAAGAAATGGTGCCGATGTTGCGCCGGTCCCAAGCCTTGACCCGGTGGCCGACGGCGACATGTCGAGCGGTGTGATCCAGGCGAGCGAGCCTCTGGCGTGCGTGAGCGGGATCGCCTCCGATGAGGTGGGTGGCTCGTGCCTCGACGACTCGTGCGTAGGCGGCCCACCGCTCCAATGTCGGCAGGTCGAGCGTGGTGGCCTTGCGGTGGATCTCGGGCGCGTGCGGGTCGCGGCTGGTGGCGAG
>JAGQSZ010000233.1 GCA_020439285.1 Microthrixaceae bacterium | reverse complement strand
CATGAGGCCGGTGAATATCTGATCGACGGTCCGACGCTGCTCGCCGAGGCGCTGGATTCAGGAGTAAACCTCGACCGTGTTTTCGTGGAGTCGAAGTCGATTGACGACGCGGTCATCGACCGTGCCCGGGGCGTTACACGCGTCCGAGAGGTCTCCGACGGAACACTGGCCAAAGTGCTCGACCTGGTGAACCCCAACGGGATGGTTGCCGTTGCAAAGATGGGGGCAGCCCCGCTCAGTTCGTCACCTGGGCTCTCAGATGCGATCGGGGGAGCAGATCTGCTGTTGGTACTGGTCGACGTTGCGGACCCCGGCAACGTCGGCACGATGCTCCGCGCCGCAGAAGCCTCGGGTTGTGCGGGAGTCGTGGTTGCCGGTGATTCAACCGATCCCTTCTCGCCGAAAGTGGTGCGAGCATCGGCAGGATCTCTGTTCCGACTCCCTGTACATCTGGCGGGTGACCCAGTCGAGACGCTCGAATCAATCCGGTCAGTTGGTCTTCGAGCATTGGCGACAGTCGTCGGTGAAGGGCGGGCACCAGAGGACATTGAACTCTGCGGCTCCGCGATCGTCATTGGCAACGAAGCCCACGGCCTGGATCGAGAAATCGTCGACGCGTGCGACGGGACGATCACAGTTCCGATGACCGGCAGGGTGGAGTCGCTGAATGCGGCGATGGCTGCCACCATCGTGCTCTTCGAGGCAGCGAGGCAGCGACGTGCATCGCAATTAGAGCGTGCCGTTTCAAGGGTGGGTTCCTGATACGGCACAATGGATCGACAAAGCAGTTGGAGGGCCCAATCGATGAGCGCTGACCAGGAGCGTCAGGACACTAAAAACAGCACTGCGGTGGACATCGACGTGTCCGGCATCGGAGACGAGGCATGCCGACGGATCGCTGAAGCCACCGACCTGTCCGAACTCGATGCTCTAGCAAGTGAGTTTCTGGACAAGAGCTCGCGGCTCAGTCAGCTCAAGGCGTCGATGAAGGACCTCGAACCCGAGGAGCGCAAGCTGCTCGGAGCCCGGATGAACCAGACCCGTGGCGCAATTGAAGCAGAGCTCGCACAGCGGCGATCCACTCTCGAAACCGAAGTGATCCAGGCCCGACTCAGCGCCGAGTCGCTCGACCTGACCGAGTACCTCGGGCAGACGACAGCAGGCCACGCACACGTCGTCACCCGCACCTGGCAAGAACTCGAAGACGTGTTCTGTGGCATGGGTTACAACGTGGAGACGGGCCCCGAGGTCGAGACGGACTGGTTCAATTTCGAAGCTCTGAACCTGCCGCCGTCACACCCCGCACGTTCGATGTGGGACACGCTCTACCTTGACACCTCGGACCTCGACGGAGTGTCAGACGGGCAACTCGTCCTACGAACCCACACCTCGCCAGTCCAGATCAGAACCATGCTCCGCGCTGTCCGCGACGGATCGGGTCCTCCGATCTACTCGGTCTGCCCAGGCCGGGTCTACCGTCGGGACACAGCCGATGCGACCCACCTTCCGGTCTTCCATCAGATTGAAGGGCTAGTGGTTGACCGTGGAATCACCATGGGTGATCTCGCTGGAACGATAGAGACGTTTGTGAAGCAGTACTTCGGTTCGGACATGACCAGCCGTTTGCGGCCGTCCTACTTCCCGTTCACCGAACCTTCAGCCGAGTTCGACATCTCGACACCAGACGGCGGATGGCTCGAAGTCGGTGGTTGCGGGATGGTGCACCCCAACGTCTTGCGTTCGGGCGGTCTCGACCCGAACGAATGGTCGGGTTTCGCTTTCGGATTCGGGATCGATCGCTTGGCCAAGATTCGCTACGGAATCAAGGACCTGCGTGCGTTCATGACCAACGACATCCGGTTCCTCGAGCAGTTCTAGGAAAGGCCAGACGATGAAGGTAGTTCTTTCATGGCTGCGCGAGTTCGCCGAGATCTCCGGCGACACTGACGAACTCGCAGAGCAGCTAACCAACTTGGGTATGGAACTCGAGTCCGTGCAGGTCACCGGCGCGAGCCTCGACGGCATCATCTTGGCCAAGGTTCTAGACATCAGAGCCCATCCAGACGCCGACCGTATTCGATTGGTAGACGTTGACACAGGCGACGGTGAGGCGTTGCAGATCTGTTGTGGAGCCTCCAACATGGCTGTCGGAGATCTAGTTCCACTTGCAACTATCGGCGCCGTAATGCCCGGTGGGATGGAGATCGCAAAACGAAAGATGCGCGGCCAGGTCAGCAACGGAATGCTGTGTTCCTCCAAGGAACTCGAACTCGGCGAGGACCACGCAGGCATCCTGATAATCGATCCTTCGACTGAACACGGGTTGGGAACAGCAATCACGACGGTGCTCGAGGTCACATCTGATGTGATCTTCGACTTCGATGCGCTTCCAAACAGGCCAGACACACTGAGCATCCTGGGCGTCGCACGCGATCTCGCCGCGCATCAACAGATTCCCTTTGAAGTCCGCGAAGCTCAGGTTGCGCCCACGGGGCCTGACGCGGCAGATCTCGCGTCGGTAGCGATTGAAGCGCCCGATCTGTGTGGCCGGTTCACCGCTCTGGTCGTAAAGGGCGTGAACGTAGGGCCCTCGCCTCGGTGGATCGCCCAACGACTGATCGCAGCAGGCATGCGGCCCGTCAACAATGTCGTGGATGCTTCCAACTACGTCATGTTGGAGATGGGCCAACCCACTCACACCTATGACCTTGGGAAGCTTCCACAAGGTCGACTCGGCGTCCGCTGGGCAAACGAGGGAGAGCAGATAGTCACCCTCGACGATGTCGAGAGAACCCTGACGGCCTCGGATGGGGTGATCGTCGACGCAACCAATTCGCCAGTCGGAATCGCAGGCGTCATGGGCGGGGCCTCGACCGAGATCTCCGACGAATCCACCGACGTTCTCATCGAGGCCGCGTGGTGGCAGCCGATGGTCATCGCCGCGAGTGCGGAGCGTCTCAATCTTCATTCCGAGGCCTCACTCAGATTCAAACGAGGAGTCGATCCTCAGATCGGTCGGGCCGCTGCACTTCGCGTGGCTGAACTGCTCGTGGAACACGCCGGCGGAACTCTCTGCCCGGGTGTGTTGGAAGCATCAGGGGAATTGCCTGAGCCTCGAACCGTGACGGTTGATCCGGCGCGGATCGATGCTCTCCTGGGCACTGATCTGGGCGGCGAGGCAATCGCAGCCATGCTGGAGCGAATCGGTTTCGTGAGTGAACCCGTTGGTGGTGGGCTCCGTGTGAGTATCCCGTCTTGGAGACCGGACTCCTCAATAGAGGCCGACATTGCCGAAGAAGTGGCCCGTCACTACGGAATGGCTCGAATTCCCAAAACGGTTCCCGTGTCGCCGCACGCCGGGCGACTCAGCCCCGATCAACGCGATCGTAGGAACCTGCGGGCAACCCTGATCGGTGCCGGTCTGAGCGAAGCCATGCCCATGCCGTTCCTCGCCCCGGGAGATCTCGAATCTTTCGGGCTCTCCGGCGACGGCTACACGCTGGCAAACCCACTGGTGGCCGAGGAATCGGTCCTGCGAACGACCCTTCTTCCTGGCCTGGTGAAAGCCGTCGCATACAACGAGAGCCGTCGCCAGAGCGGAGTGAAGTTGTTCGAGCTCGGTCGTTGCTTCGCTCCGATCGACATGCCACTGGTCGATGTGCCCGTGTCGGCGGAACGCGACACAGTTCTCCCCGGCGAATCCGAGCGGCTTGCAGCCGTGATTGCTGGAGCGGAAGCGCCTGTCGCGGTCGCATTGCTGGAGGACCTGTTGCGTTCGGTGGACCGTTGGCCTGCTACGGACTCGACGATCGAGTCGCTTCCTGGGGCTAGGAATACGACGGTCGAGTTGCGCGCCACTCAGATTCCCGGCCTGCACCCGGGTAGGAGCGCGGTCGTGCTCCTAGAAGGAAAGCCCGTGGGATCGGTGGGGGAGATCGCCCCTAACGTGCTTGCCGATCACGGCGTGTCACAACGAGCGGCCTGGCTGGATTTGGACTTGGGGGCGCTGTTGGCTTCGCCGGTTCAGCCGCCAGTCGAGGTGTCTGTCAGCCCGTATCCGAGCTCTGACATAGATCTGGCTTTCGTCGTCGCTGCCGGACTCGCTGCAGCGGATGTCCGTGAAACGATCGTCGACTCGGCGCACAGCCTGGCGAGCGAAGGCGTGATCCCTGTCGACGTGACGCTATTCGACGTGTT
>JAGQSZ010000232.1 GCA_020439285.1 Microthrixaceae bacterium | reverse complement strand
ATGGTTTCCATCTCGGCGCTTATTTCGGAGCCCATGGTTTGCATCTCGGCGCGTATTTCGGAGCCCATGGTTTGCATTTCGGCGCGTATTTCGGAGCCCATGGTTTGCATTTCGGCGCGCAACTTGCTCGTGGCTAGGTCGAGGTCGCGAGTCGACAAGGCCTGCATCTGGTCGAGGTCATGTTTGGTTGCCACGTCGGCCCAACCAGTTGGAGGAAGGTGTTCCATGAGCGTCGTTGCCTCATCCTCACCGAGCATCTCTACGAGACGCCGGTACAGCTGAAACCTAGATTCTTCTGTCATTGACATGTTACCCGTCCAATGGGGTAGCTGATTGGGGGAATCGGAGCGGATGATAACTGTGCTGTCCGCTTGATCCAGCCGCGAAACCACTGATTTCGTGGGGTATCGGTCCCCGCTGGTCTTCTTCTGACCTAAGCAAAAGACAACTGTGGCGGTTATGCACGCTATTGCGCTCATAACCGCCACAGTTAGCCTGAATTTCGTGATATCGGGCGTGAGCCCGAGGTGCGAAGCTGAGCGGCCGCCCCTGCCGCCCCGCTCCAGCCAGCCAAACTCAGTAGACCGGACAACCGATCGCGTCTGGCAACACCGATCGCAGAATCGGTCGGGCCAGGAAGCTTCCGCCAGTCAGATTCACGTGATCGCAACCGCCCGCTGGCTTCAGGTAGAAGTCGCCCTCGAAGTAGGTGGGAATTCCGATGATCCTGAAGTAGAAGCCTGCCCGTGTCGCCTGCATGCCGGCGGTCTGCGACAGCTTGATCCGGGCCGATGCGATTTCGATCGGACCGATCCGGAATTTGGCTGAGCCGGTGAGCGACCAAGTCGGTGAGTGCAGCGATGAGGTCAGGCTGCCGTTGAGGGTCAGGCCTGCTGGGAAGTTCGTGAGAAGGATCCCACCCGAACCACTGATCGTCACCTGGTCCACAGTTGCGATGATCGAACCGCTGAAGTTGATCAGGCCCCATGAATCCAGTGCGAGCGAGCCGGAGACGTTGCCCTGCAGACTCAGGAGCTGACCGTCTGGACCGATGCTCGCAGCGATGCTGCCCGACAGGTTGGCTCTCGATCCGACCTTGATCCCGCCCGAGAACTTGATGTCGAGCGGGTTGCCGTAGGTGCTGCGGATCGACATGTTTGCGCCGGTGAGTGTGACGTCACCCAGATCGAGCGCACCGTTGACCGAGGCGTCCAACTGCACCAATTCGGTGCGACCGTCAGTGATCTGGACGGCGCCAGTCAGCGAAGCCGCGAATCCAGCGTTGGTCAGAGTGGCGTCGACCTCCAAGGTGGTGGTGTGGCCGTTCATCTCGACGATCGCCCGACCAGAAGCCTTGAGAGTTCCGATCTGGAAGTTGCCCGTGACGACCGAGCGCAGCTGGTTGCCGATCATCTCGGCGCTCATCGTTCCTGCAACGGACACCCGTTGGCCGTCGTCGAGCGTTCCGGAGATTTCGCCGGCACCCTCGAGAGTGAGGAACGGCGTGTAGGCGGTGATGCCATCCCAGACGATCGAACCGTTGAAGCGCAGATAGTTGTCGCCTTGGGCGACGTCGAGGACACCGACGAAGGTGGCCTTGTTCGTCTCCAACGTGAGCGAACCGTTCGCCTCGTTGATGACCATGTCGCCTAGCACGCCGCTACCGGAGAAAGAGGCGACAGTCTTGGTGGCGTTGCCGTCGAGCTTGACGTTGCCGGTCAGGTCGATGATCTTGCCGTCGGCCTGGGTGCCCACCAGGTGGGCGGCGACGTCGGCCTTGGCCGAGACGAGCGATCCGGCCGGGTCGAACATCACGTCGACCTTGCCTGAGACTGTGCTGGGTCCGACCTTGAGCGTTCCGGACACCTTGGCTGACACACCCGAGTTGGGCGATGCGAACACGTCGATCTCGGCACCGGAGATCTGGATATCACCGATCTTGGCCGAGGTCGCACGAGCCTTGAGCGTGAGCGACGGCACACCGTTGGCGACTGCCAACGTGCCGGAGAACACGACGGGAGTCGTGGTGATGCCCGGAATGGTCAACGCCGATGACGACAGCGAGATCGACCAGTTGTCCAAGTTGGACAGCGTTCCTACGAACCCGATGGTCGAGGTGACACCCGACAGAGTGATTCGGACGTTGCCCCTGATGGTGATGCCGTATGGGCTGATCTCGGCCGACAGAGCAGACAGTTCCACATTGTCGAGGACTGCTTCACCGGAACCGATCTCGCTGCCGGTGACTGCTGCGACCTTTTCAGTCGAGTTTTCCTTTTGTTCGGCGAGCACCTCGGTGCCCTCGGCGAGAACGGCCTTTTCAAGCTCGACCTTCGCCGTGGGTGCCGTGCAGTCGCTGCCGGTCACAGTGGTGTCCTCGGCGAGTGCGACCACGTCATCCTTGACTGCAACAGCGCTGTCAGCAGCGGGTGGAGCCTCCTCGACCTTTTCCCAGAAGTCGCAGAAGTTCATCAACGGGGTTGATCCACCGTTGTTGGGTGTCTCTGTCGGCGCACATGCCGACGCGACAAGTAATACGCCGACGATCAGTGCAGGTACCCGCATACGCCGAGCGCTGGATCGACGCGCGATGCGTTGGTTGCGTTTCATGTATCCCTCCGTCACCGGACTCGCCCCCGGTTGAATGTTGAATGAACATAACACGCGATGTGACGGATAACCACAAAAGATTGACCGGCGTTCAATGACTTTGCTACAAATAGCAGTTCCGGTCTTTCCTTGGCCGGGCGAACTGGGCGATATAGGGGAACTAGATGAAGACTCGTCGCGTTGCGTTGGCGATTTTCGGTGCATTGGCGCTTGTGATGACCGCCTGCGCTCCTGAGGAAGGGGGTGGTGGCACGGGGCCGGGCTCAACTGTTCCAGTTGGTGCTCCAACCGCAGTGGCGAGCGCGTCGCCCACCATTGGAGATGCGCCGCTGACGGTCAACTTCGACTCTTGGGGCTCACTCCCCGGATTCGGAACCGGTCTCACCTACTCATGGGACTTCGGTGACGGAACAGCAAACGGCACAGGTGATACTGAGGCGCACACATATGTGAACCCGGGGACCTACACCGCACGACTGACACTGACCAACTCCGAGGGCTCCTCGCAGTCGGCACCCATCACCATCACGGTGAACGTCGATCCGAACCCCAAGTACTACGTGCGTTCAAACGGCAGCACCGACACCGATTGTGGTCCGATTGCCAAGCCTTGCTCGACGATCGATCTAGCTCAAACGAACGCGGTTGCGAACGGCATCCACTTCATTCGTGTTGCAGGCGGAACTTTCGGACCGCTCACTCTCGCATCCGACATGAACATCGACGGAAGCTGGGAACAGGACTTCAGCGACTTCGGTAAAGGCGCGGTCACCACGATCACTGGTACTGGAACCGCACCGGCAGTCACTATTGCTGGTGTCAGCAACTCGACGCTTTCGCACGTGAGCGCGATTGGTCTCACACGCACATCAGGTGACGCCGTTGGTGTCGTCATCTCCGGTGGATCCAA
This sequence comes from Microthrixaceae bacterium, assembly GCA_020439285.1. Classification (GTDB taxonomy): domain Bacteria; phylum Actinomycetota; class Acidimicrobiia; order Acidimicrobiales; family Microtrichaceae; genus JAGQSZ01. Next base: position 684 of record JAGQSZ010000232.1, on the reverse strand, counting down.
CAACGTTGACATCGCCGACTCGATCGTTGCCGGCGGAGTCGGACCCAATGCGACTGGAATCTTGGTCACTGGTGGATCCAACGCTGACATCACCCGTACCAACGTCAACAGTGGTACGCCGACTGGTGCCGGCTCCAGCGCCTACGGCGTGCGTGTGCTGGGTCTGTCCAACGTCAACCTCACACTGTCGAACGTGACGGCTCAGCCTGGCGTTGCTGGTGTGAGTGCGTCATCCAGCACCCCCGCTCAAGCTGCAAGTGGTGGCAGCGGTGGTAACGGCGGCAATTCTGCTGGCACCCGTGGCCCTGCTGGAACAGGTGCCAACAATGGCGGCCAGGGCGGCCGCGGTGGCGGCACCAACACCTTCGCCACCAATCCAGGCGAGTCGGGCTGGGGTGGATCGGGTCCGGCCGCTGGCGCTGGCGGCGCCGGTGGCTGCGGATCGAGCTTCGGCTGTGGTGGTGATGCAGGCGGTGGAAAGGCCGGAGGAGCCGGTGCAGCTGGTGTTGCTGGAACAGCTGGTTCGAACACCCCAGTGGCCGGTGATCTATGGACCTCAACCAACGGAACCGCTGGAACCGCTGGAGCAGCTGGAAGCGGCGGTGGCGGTGGCGGTGGCGGCAAGTCCGCGACTGCTAAGGGCGGCAGCGGCGGTGGCGGTGGCGCTGGCGCTGCCGGTGGTGC
>JAGQSZ010000231.1 GCA_020439285.1 Microthrixaceae bacterium | reverse complement strand
CAGGCTGGGCAAGGAAGAAACGATTGTCCTAGTGATGGCACCGGCCCTCTATGTCCTCGGCGTCGGCGGAATGATCCACCCATCGGCTGGACTCATCACGGGTCGACCCACAGACCTCGAGGCCCAGCGCGGAATCTCGAACAAGCGCATCGGCATCATGGCTCTGACGCTGATCATTCCACCCGCCTTGGCGTTCTTCTTCATCTTGGACAAGGGCTACGAAGACGTCATGCTTCCCGCCTTTGGAACTCTGCTACTGGCTCCATTGGTACTTGTCCGGCTCGCCCGCTTGGTCCGTGACCGTGAACACTTCGCCGAACAAGAATCGGTACTGCGCCAAGTCAGTGAGGAGCTCGTCGTCGCTCGCACGACTGACGACATCACCGATTCGGTGTCACGAGGCGCATCCATGTTGCTCGGGCAACGACTGGCAGCACTCGAGCTGCAGGTACCGGCTCGCTCCCTTGGACTGCCGACCAAGCCCAATAGCAAGACTATCGGCGACCTCGTCGCTGAATCTGCTGGGTCTGGCACGCTCCGCTCAGGCACTCTGGTACCCCTTGACGAATCAGACAATCAGTTCAGTGGGCTGATCATGGTCGGCGATTCACTCAAGGGCCTCCTCCTCGTGGAGATCACGAACAGGCTCGACGACCACCTTTCCAACGCTCTGTCCACTCTGTGTCGAGAGACAGCAATTGCACTTCGTGCCGTCGATCAGGTCGAACGCAGTGTTAGAGAGCGCAGCGAAGCACGCTTCGAGTCTCTGATCGCCAACTCATCAGACATCCTCGCTGTGCTGAACGCTGAACTGAAGCTCGTTTACGTGTCATCGGTGGCGGAGCGGCTGCTCGGATTTCCCTTGTCGACCTTGTCACTCTCGGAGTTGACAGAGATCCAACATTCCAAGGTCGGCGAGACAGGCCGTTCTGGAACCGTCCTGGACCTCATCCACCCTGATGATCGATTCATCGCAACCAAGTGGCTGGCCTCAGTGGCGGCAGATCGCCACGATCCCATCGAACTCCGTGTCCAACACTTCGCCGGCGGATACAGCTGGTTTGAATTCATAGGCACGGACCTCTCTCACGACCCCAACGTATGTGGACTCGTGCTCAACGTCCGCGAGATCAACGACCGCAAAGAGGCCGAGGCTCTGCTCCAAGTCTCAGAAGCTCGCTTCAAGGCACTCGTTCAGAACTCCGGTGACCTCGTGGTCGTGATCGACTCCGACCGCAGGATCGCTTATGCGAGCCCGTCAGTCCTCAAACTCACTGGCCTCAACCACGAAGCAATTCTCCGTGCGGACTTCAACAGTGTCTTCATCGACAACGACCTTCCATCTGACACCTTCAGCGAAGCCTTCTCGACCACATCCGGCGAGGTAATCGAGTTCCACTTCACCGGCCCTCAGGGTCGCCAGTACCTAGTGGAGAGCACCATCTCGGATCTGCGAGACCAGCCGGCTATCGGTGGTTTCGTGCTCAATGCTCGCGACGTGACCGACCGCCGGGCAATGGAACGCAAGATCCTCTACCAGGCAAGCCACGATGAGGTCACTGGTCTCCCCAACCGGGCAAACGCATTGCAGAAGCTGACGACCATCCTGGACAAGAGTTCTGGTGCCACGACAGTCGCGTTGCTGTTGATCGACATTGATGCGCTCAAGGATGTCAACGACTCCTTGGGACATGAAGTCGGCGACGAGTTGCTCGTCGAGATGGCTGAGCGTCTCACTTCCTCGCTCACCTTCGGAGACATTGCCGCCCGCATCTCGGGCGACGAATTCGCCATCATCGTCGAACGTGCCCACGGCGAGGACCAGATCATGGACCTTGCCTACCAGCTACTCGATGACGTCTCGATGCCGTTCACCATTCGTGGACAGGAGATCTCCGTCTCGGTATCAGCTGGAATCGCCTTCGATCACACTCGCGAGCACACAGCAGAGGTAATGCTCCGCAACGCCGATACCGCGATGTATCGGGCAAAGGATCAGGGCCAGAACGAGGTGGCGGTCTTCGAGCCCCACATGCACACCGCCACGTTCGACCGCCTACAACTCAGGGCCGACCTTGCCCGAGCAGTGGCCCACAACCAGTTCGAGGCGTACTACCAGCCGATCGTGGACCTGGACACGAGTCGGATCATCGGCGCCGAGGCACTGGTGCGGTGGCGCCACCCTCAACGTGGCATGGTCGGACCGAACTTGTTCATCCCCCTTGCCGAGGAGACCGGCCTCATCAGCGCCATCGGCGAGTGGATGATCGAGAAAGCCACTCACGACCTGGCTGCATGGTTGATCGACTACAGCGAGTCGATGGAGAAGTTCACTGTGTCGGTCAACCTGTCGCCTCAGCAACTGAAGAACGCGAATTTGGTCGATTGTGTGACTCACCTACTCCGCGACGCCGGGCTTCCACCGGAGCGTCTGGTCCTCGAGATCACCGAGTCGACCTTGGTCACCGAAGCCAGCGGCGCCGTGTCCATGATGAAGGCTCTTCGAGACACGGGGATCCGTCTGTCGATCGACGATTTCGGAACCGGCTACAGCTCCCTCGGCTACATCCAACAGTTCGACTTCGATGTGTTGAAGATCGACAAGAGCTTCGTTGACAACGTGGCCAAGGGAACCAATAGGCGAATCGTCCAGACGATCATGGACCTGGCACGCAACCTCGAGGTCAAAACAGTGGCCGAGGGAATCGAGGAGATGGACCAGGTCGAGGTTCTCCGCTCGCTCGCATGTCCCTATGGCCAGGGCTACATCTACTCACGCCCCGTGCCAGAGAGCGACTTCCGTCGCTTGTTGGAGACCCAGGTGCTCACCCCGGTAGGACCGGGTTGAGCAACACGCCTGGCGCTCAGTTGGTGCTTCGGAAATCCTCGAGGACCTGCGCCATTTCCAGCGCTGTGTCCGCCGCTTCAGCACCCTTGTTGTCGCCCTCGTAATCCCCCTCGATCACCGAGCGGACCAGTGCCTGTTCGCGTGACTCGACCGTCAGGACTCCGAAGATGACCGGCACCTCTGTTGTCAGTTGAGCCCGCAGGACTCCTTCTGCAGCGGGCCCGGCAACGTACTCGAAGTGCGCGGTATCGCCACGAATCACGCATCCCAATGTGATGACTGCGTCGTACCGTCCCGAACCCGCCATGACCTTGGCAACGAGTGGAATCTCAAAAGCCCCCGGCACCCAGTGCACGTCAATGTCGGACGCTTCACAACCGCGGAGCTCCAACTGTTCGAGCGCACCGCGCAACAGACGCGTCGTGATCGCATCGTTCCATCGAGCAACAGCTATCCCTATGCGCCTACCTGCTCCGTTCAGAGTTGGTTGGGGTGCTCCGGCGTCGATGGATCTGAAATCGACACCCATCAGTCGAGCCCCTCGAGCAGGTGGCCCATCCGCTCACGTTTGGTGCGCAGATAGTTGACGTTCTCGGGATTCGGGACTGACTCCAGACTCACTCGTTCGGTGATCTCGAGCCCGAAGCCTTCCAGTCCGCCATACTTGGCTGGATTGTTCGTCATGAGCTTCATGGTCGTGATGCCCAAGTCGTTGAGTATCTGTGCTCCGATTCCGTACTCGCGACTGTCGACGGGCAGTCCGAGCTCGACGTTCGCGTCGACGGTGTCGCGACCCTGTTCTTGGAGTCCGTAGGCACGGATCTTGTGGCCCAGTCCGATCCCGCGGCCCTCGTGGCCCCTCAGGTAGACAAGCACTCCGAGTCCGTCCTCCTCGATTGCTGCCATGGCTGCGTGCAACTGGATCCCACAATCACACCGCAGTGAGTGGAATACGTCGCCGGTCAGGCACTCCGAATGGACTCGAACGAGAACATCACGTTCACCCTGCACGGCGCCTTTTACCATGGCGACGTGCTGTTGCCCGTCGAGCACTGACTCATAGACATATGAGGTGAAGTCGCCCCAAGGGGTGGGGATCCGGGCCTCGGCGATTCGCCGGATGAGCTTTTCGTTCTGACGGCGGTACTTGATCAGCTGAGCGATCGTGATCATCAACAGGTTGTGTTCTTTGCAGAATCCGACGAGGTCTTTGACCCTGGCCATTGTGCCGTCGTCGTTGACGATCTCGCAGAGGACTCCGGCAGGGTCCATTCCGGCAAGCCGAGCCAGGTCGACCGCGGCTTCGGTGTGGCCCGCCCGCTTGAGCACTCCCCCA
>JAGQSZ010000230.1 GCA_020439285.1 Microthrixaceae bacterium | reverse complement strand
CGTTGCGATCGCTGAACGTCCAGAAGAACTCTGCGGCATCCTGTTACGCAGCGACGCTGACATGTACGAGCGAAAAGCAGCGCGGCCGGACAGAAATCCGCTCATTCAGGTCTGACATCACCGAATCCTGGGTACAGCAGGAGTGTTGATTTCCCACATTCGATCTAGCGATTGCCTAGCTTGGAGCCACGGCAATAGCCACGGATGGGGAAAGAGAATCAGCATCCCTATCCGGATCAGGCACGGCTGATCTAACCAAGACCCGTGCGAACAGACAGGAGAGAGCAATGCCATTTCTTCCCCAGGAAACTCTGATCACCGCGACGCCCGAGGAAGGAAGGGCTCTCGCCATGAAGATGGCAAGGTTCTCGATCAAGGCCATCCAGCCTGATGAGTCGGTTCGTGATGAACTGCGTCCTGCGTATGCAAACAATGCCGACTCTCTAACTGAAGCTGCACACGTGGTTGCGATTGAGTTCGCTACCGTTGCGGCAGCAAACAACTACTGGCGCTGATTAGTAAGTAGCGCTGACCGAAGCTGGTCCCGTGCGAATCGAGGACTACGCACTAATCGGCGACACCAAGTCAGCGGCGTTGGTCGCGAAGGACGGTTCAATCGACTGGCTGTGCCTTCCGCGTTTCGACTCAGCAGCATGTTTCGCTGCTCTGTTGGGCGATCGCTCCAACGGTCGATGGCAGGTAGCGCCGGTTGATCCAGAGCCTCGGGTGTCCCGGCGCTACCGCGGGGACACCCTGGTTCTGGAAACCGAGTTCACCACCCGCGAGGGTGTGGCCAGACTCATAGACCTGATGCCAACCAACTCGGCTTGCTCTGATGTGATCCGTGTGGTGGAGGGCGTCTCTGGGTCGGTGCCGATGAAGATGGACCTCGTTGTCCGCTTCGACTACGGCACGTCAGTGCCGTGGGTGCGACGAGTAAACGGGACTCTCACGATGATCAGCGGTCCCGACGCCATTGAGTTGGCCTCGGGAGTCGAGTTACGTGGCGAAGGGCTGTCGACCAAGGCGTCCTTCACGGTCGGCCCTGGTGACCGAATCCCGTTTGTCCTCACTTGGCACTCGTCCATCGAGGATCCCCCTCCCCGGACCGAGCCCTTTGGAGCGATCGAGGCCACAGAGGAGTGGTGGAGCGACTGGTCAGACAGTTGCACGATCAGAGGCACCTATGCCGATGAGATTCGATCATCACTGATCACACTAAAGGCACTGACCTACAGCCCTTCAGGTGGGATTGTCGCCGCCCCAACGACGTCGTTGCCAGAGGTCATTGGTGGTGGCCGGAACTGGGACTACAGGTTCTGTTGGTTGCGCGACGCAACGTTCACACTGCAAGCAATGCTCGGAGCTGGTTACGAGGATGAGGCCATAGCGTGGCGCGACTGGCTGTTGCGTGCCGCTGCTGGTGATCCGTCACAGTTGCAGATCATGTACGGCATTGAAGGAGAACGCCGTTTGCCCGAAATTGAACTCGACTGGTTGGCAGGCTACGAGAAGAGCTCCCCAGTCAGAGTCGGCAACTTGGCAGCAAGCCAACTCCAACTCGATGTCTATGGAGAGGTGCTCGACTGCTTCTACCAAGCGCGCAGAGCAGGAATCCCTCCGGAAGAGGAGGCCTGGAAGGTAGAGACGGTTCTGCTCGAGTGGCTCGAATCCAACTGGCGTCAACCTGATTCAGGCCTATGGGAGATGCGCGGTGACCCGCGCCAGATGGTGCACTCGAAAGTCATGAGCTGGGTTGCGTTTGATCGGGCGATCAAGAGTCTGGATCGCTTCGAACGACTCGATGGTCCGGCCCAGCGCTGGCAGGCCGCCCGTGAAGAGATTCATCGTGAGGTCCTCGAGCGAGGTTGGGACTCGAAACGAGGAACGTTCACCCAGTCATACGGATCACCAGAACTCGATGCGAGTCTGCTGTTGATTCCCATGGTCGGATTCCTAGATGCCAAAGACCCCAGAGTCCTTGGAACTATCGCTGCCATCAAGGACCAGTTGATGGTGGATGGGTATGTGTCGCGATATCAGACTGCCGCTGACGCTTCGATCGATGGGCTAAGTGGGCAAGAGGGAGCGTTCCTCTTGTGCACCTTCTGGCTGGCAGATGCGCTGGCACTCGCCGGAGAGAACGATGAAGCACGCGAAATCTTCGAACGACTTCTTTCATTGCGCAACGACGTGGGTCTGCTCTCGGAGGAGTACGACCCGGTACAGGGCAGGATGCTCGGTAACTTCCCGCAGGCGTTTTCCCACGTTGGCCTCGTTAGCACAGCCCTGAATCTTGTGCAGGGGAGCGGTCCCGCTATGCAGCGATGTGATGTCGAAGTGCCGTTGTGACCGTTGCACATTGTTGCGATTGTGTGCACTCACTTCGCATGGCAACGATCCTCGGTAGGGCCTAAGCTACCGAGCGGTAATCGTTGAGTGTGATGAAAACCACAAATTATCCACATAAAACGATAGACAATCAGCTGAGAAACCTATAGTCTCCAACTAGGAAATTAGTTCTCGATGGTCGATCATCGGTCGATCAAGGAGGTTACGAGAATGGCAAAGGACACTCCTTCCAGTGGGAAAGAGCAAGAGGTCGTCAGTCGTCGAGCGGTCGTTGGAGCGACTGTCGGCGGTGTTGGCGCCGCGACCTTGGTCGGCGTTGCAGCTGCAGCGGCATGGCCGGAGTCAAGCGGTGGAGGCGGTGGTGGAGGTAATTCCACCGGCGGCTCGTCCAATGGCACTGATGACACCAGCAAGTTCGCTGTGTGGGACCCCAACACCCAACCGCCCGAGGATTTCAAGGCGGTTGATCCTGTCTTGCCTCCGGCTCCAGCAGAGACGGTCCATGACATCACCCTCACTGCCACCGAACACAAGGGCGAAGTGGCCCTCGGTGTCGTGCAGGAACTCTGGGGTTTCGACAACAAGGTTCCGGGTCCCGTGTTGCGGGGCAAGCAGGGCGATCAGTTCAACGTCACGCTGAAGAACGAAGGAGCTATCGGGCACTCGGTTGACTTCCACGCTTCACTGGTTGCACCGAATGTGCGTATGGCAACCATTCAGCCGGGTGAGGAACTGCCGTACCCCTTCAAGGCAAAGCACCACGGCATCTACATGTACCACTGTGGTACAGCCCCGGTCCTGCACCACATCGGTGCTGGGATGTACGGCGCTATCGTCATTGACCCACCGGATCTCGCTCCGGTCGACTACGAATTCATCTTCGTCCAGTCGGAGTTCTACCTCGGTGAACCAGAGGGAGTCGGTGACTACGACAAGATGCTCAACGAGAAGTGGGATCTCGTAACTTTCAACGGCTTTGCCAACCAGTATGTGTATGACCCGATCGAGGTCGATCTCAACAAGAGGGTCCGTGCTTGGGTCCTCAATACCGGTCCGACCAACATCTCGTCGTTCCATATCGTCGGCACGATCTTCGACACGGTCTACAAGGAAGGTAACCACCTGCTTCGCCCAGGCGATGGCAATAACAACGGTGGTTGTCAGGTGTTGGACCTAATGCCTGCACAGGGCGGCTATGTAGAGTTCACATTCGAAGAGGCTGGTCTCTACACCATGGTGAGCCACAGGTTCTCCGATGTTCCAAGAGGTGCGGCCGGTGTATTCAAAGCGGGCGAGTTCGACCTGCCAACTGATGGCGATATGGGTCACTGAGGAGGTAACTGATGACCGATACAACTACAACTGAAGTTCAGACCACGCAGGGCTCTGGTCGAGTCGGAGGCACGACGTTCGAGACCTTGGCGATCTCGGCATTCATATTCGGCATATTCGCCATTGTCGCGGCGGTGTTCGCGATTGGGATGTCTGCCCGAGCTGTTGAAGTCGCAAACGGTGGTGGCGGAGGATCCAAGGCCACCACTGGCGGCGGTGGAGGCGGAGCAGCCGAAGTGCAAGTCAAAGCGACGGAGTTCGCGTTCGACCCCAAGGACATCAAGGTTGCCGAGAACGGCAAGATCATCCTCGACAACGCCGGCGCCGTGCAGCACGACTTCCAGGTCGAGGGCTTGACCATGGACATGGTTGACCCTGGCAAGACAGGCGAACTCGTGCTCACAGGACTTGCACCAGGTGAATACACATTCATCTGCACAGTTCCGGGTCACGAGGCAGCAGGCATGAAGGGGACCATTACGGTCGGGTAACCCCCCACCTCACCCAGCACAGAAACGCCGGCCCGGGTC
>JAGQSZ010000229.1 GCA_020439285.1 Microthrixaceae bacterium | reverse complement strand
TGCAAGTTCGCGGTATGCGACTGCACCTCTTGAGCTTGGATCGAAAACTGTTATCGGTTGACCGAACGAAGGTGCCTCGGAAAGGCGGATGTTTCGCGGAATGACGTTGCGGCAGACCTTTTCTCCGAAATGGGACCGCACCTCGTGAGCTACCTGTTCAGACAGATTCGTCCGACTGTTGTACATGACCAGCACAATGGTCGATATATCTAGGCTCGGATTCAGATTCTTCTTCACAAGCTCCACGTTGTGGGTCAACTGGCCAAGCCCTTCAAGTGCATAGAACTCGCACTGGATCGGAACGAGGACCTCAGTTGCTGCCACCAATGCATTGATTGTCAATAAGCCGAGTGATGGCGGACAGTCAATCAGGATGTAGTCGTATTCGTCTTTGACCTCATCAAGGCTTCGCTTGAGCCTCGTCTCTCGGCTCATCTGGTTGACCAGTTCCACCTCAGCCCCAGCCAAATCAAGGTTTGCTGCTATGAGGAACAGACCTTTCAGGTCTGTCGGCTCAATACACTCATCGGCCGACGCGTCGTTCAGGAGTAGGTCATAGACCGTGAACTCCAGAGCCCGGTGATCGACTCCCAGTCCGGTACTCGCGTTGCCCTGCGGATCCAGATCAACGATGAGTACTCGGTGGTCGAGTTCAGCGAGCGCAGCACCAAGATTTACCGTGGTAGTTGTCTTTCCCACTCCACCCTTCTGGTTGGCGATCGCAATCACCCGCGGCAACGTGTGCGCACGTTCAACGACGGTTTCAACTTCCTCGTAGTCTTCGGGAACCTGGTTTGGCGGACTGACCTCCAGTTGTGGACCAAGTGAATCATTGGCCACATACGACTGGGTACCAGACTCAGCTTGTGGCGGCGGAGCCCACTCCGTTAGCGGCTGCCTTACCGGTTGGATCGACGATTGTGGGTCCGCGAGAGGTTGCGGCTCAGGCTCTCTATATGGCGGTGGCTCGGTCGATGGATCTGGTTGCGCGTCAACTAGATCTAGATCGTGATGCGGATCAAACTCAGCAGGTAAATCGGCCGGTTCGTCATGCCCAAAAGGCGGGGGTTGGGGAGTCCCGACCACCACGGCGTGCTGGTTGTCTTCGTCGCCCCCGGATTGCGATTCGGGCGGAGCGGGGTGGTCTGACATCCGTCTCCCTAGATTCATGTACGCCAATTGGCGTCGCAATATCCTTCCGTCACCGGACCTCAAGGTCAAGTATTTGGACGAACCTATCTGGAATTTTCGTCTTTCCAGCCGAGTAACGACTCATCCGCAGAACAGGTAACAGTCTGTTATGTTCCACGTGGAACATCTGGCCCAAGGGTTTCTCCTATCAAACCCCTCCCCCGCGATTGGGAAAATACGTGCCAACTCGTCGTGAATTGCCATCGAGATAGATCAACAGTCGGCATCACAACGTTCAGACTACGTAGACTCAAGGCTGCCTTTACAACCGCCGCCTCATCCATGACCAAAGCCGGCACCACTGCGATCGGCTAGCAGAACATCCCCTTTTAGCCACGCGACCCAGAAGAGCCAGCAACGAAATAACTCGCAACATCCCAATCACATTGATCCCATGAATCAGGACGGACAGCACCATGTCGGACATCAACGACATTGACCAAGTCAGAGCGTTGCTAGAGGAAAGCAGAGCTTGGGGCTTCCTGGGTCCGGGTCCGGTAGATCAGCACATCACTCACTCGATGACCTATGTCCACGCAATAACAGGCGCGGGAACGGTTATGGACTTGGGTAGCGGTGGAGGCGTGCCGGGACTTGTCCTAGCCGAGGTGCTGAGCACCGCTGAGTTCGTTCTGCTTGATTCAAATATCCGTCGCTGCGAGTTCCTCCGACATGCAACGGAGCAGTTGGGAATGACCAGTCGAGTTCGAGTTGTTGAAGGACGTGCGGAGGAGTTGGCTCGTGATGATGGTCTCAGGCACCGATTCGATGCCGTTGTGGCTAGGTCATTCGGACCGCCATCCGTGGTGGCAGAATGCGCGGTTGGATTTCTCAACAACCCTGGAGTCCTAGTTGTGAGCGAACCACCTGGAGATACGTCCTCGAGGTGGGACGCTAAGGGTCTTGAGAAATTGGGGTTGGCTGTGGGGGAGAGGATCAGCACGCCTGACGGCTCTCTTCAGGTCATCCAAGTAGTTTCTCCATGTGATGGCAAGTACCCACGTAAGACGGGAACCCCCGCCAAGCGCCCACTGTTCTGATGTGACTCATCTACTCTGACCGCGGCCACCTGGCGGCACGAAGCTGAATCTGTCTTATTTCGAGACATAGGAATCGGGTGTCGCTCAGCAGTGGAAACCGTGATGGCCAGATTTGTGATTCGTGTCGACAAACCGGCTGATCATCACTGCGGTCGTTATCGAGGGGCGGTCTCAGTCAGAGGTGGCTCGTGACTATAAGGTGTCCAAGGGGTTTGCCCCCAAGACCCATTGCCTGTTGCCACCCAAAGGGAGAGAAAGCATTCAACCCGAGGTAACGGCGACCGAAGTCGTCACCCACAGCAGTGTCGCCTGAAATAGTTTGATTGATCATTGCCACACCGGAACGACTGGCATCCCGGGAACTAGACGCTGGAGCTCAGTCGATCCGGTGGCATCTCGAAGCCGGTCACCAAATCACAGTGTCCCCGACAACGATCTGGCGATACCTCAGATATTCAGGATTGATCGAGCCTGAACTCACCAAGTAACCCAAGAGCAGCTAAATCCGCTTCGAAGTCGACCTGCTCAATGAAAATTGGCAATCAGACTTCTTGCACTGACCCCTAGCCGCCAACACCGACACCGAAATCATCTCTTGGATCGATGAACACTCCAGGTTCTTGTCGACCCTGAGTACCGGCCGGCCACCGAAACAGTCATGGAGACAACGTTCAACGAGAACGCTGGTGAATAGGGGATTCCAGCATCAACATTGACCGATAGCGGTCTTGCGTACACCGCTCGGTTGGCTGGAACGAGAGACGGAATCAGCAGTTTGGAGATGAACAACCCGAAACTAGGCAGCCAGGAAAGGAACCCTGCGTCCAACGATCCCATTACGTTCGGAAGAGTTGAGCGGTTCCACCAGACAATCGGGAAATGGCAGATCCAACAGCCCTCTGCGACGTGGCTCACCGAACTCCAGGGCCGTCTCGACAGCTTCTGCGCCACCTACAACAACCAGCAGCCGTCCACAACACCCGCTCCAAAGCCACACCCACCGACACGTCACCATCGAGTGAATACACCACAGCCAGCCCACCGAAAGGCTCGGTAGTCAAAGACGAAGCCTCAACCCAGCGGCTCAAACGTCTCCAACGTTTCGCTACAGCACCGATCGAAGACCTAGTCCCTTTGCATGACATGAGAGTCAGATGTTCCACGTGGAACACAGTTCCTTGGCTCTGCTTGTCGATGTTAGTGGGCACCACAACCATTACATGGTTCGTGGGTGTGGATAGCTAAAACTCAGAAAACCCAATCGGGCGACACCTGATGGTGCCGCCCGATTCAATACCGTGGGTATTCGATTGATTGCTCGAACAAGCCGTGCTTGTCGATCATTGCTCACTTAGTCAGCAGGAACGATGGCCACCCGTCGACGTGGATCCTCGCCCTCGGACACTGATCGCACGCCATCGATCTCAGATGCCAAGTCATGGACCTGCTTGCGGTCGGCACTGGACATCTCTTCGAAGACGATTGTCTTTCCTTCGTTTTGGGCACGTTCTGACACCGACCGCACGAATGTTTCAAGTGACTCACGTCGAGTGGTACGGATTCCGGCGACATCCACACCAACCCGTGCGTATTCCTTGCCATCAGCCTCGCGTTGGAGCGCAAGACGAGTTACTTCCTGAAGAGCATCAAGAGTCGCCAACCGCGGTCCCACCAGCAGTCCGAGGTTCTCACCGTTGATGTTCGCTATCAGGTCCTTGTCATTGATCGTTGCCTCGATGGTGGCAGTTACACCGAATGCATTGATCAAACCGGTCAGGAACTCCTCAACGACTCTGATCTGTTCAGCGTTATCCATCGGCTCCCGCTGGGTCCGGCCATTTGGTCGGTCAGCCCGTCCAGAGGAACGCTCGCGATTGGATCTACCTGAATCAGACCCGCCAGACCCAGAGTCTGAACTCTCTTGATTATTCGACTCGGACATTGTCACCTTCCCTTGACCAGAGGACTTCTGGCCTCCACCACGCTTTTCGTTAGATTGA
>JAGQSZ010000228.1 GCA_020439285.1 Microthrixaceae bacterium | reverse complement strand
GCAGCGGGCCAAGGGTCAGACGATGCGCGTTGGAAAGGTTCTCGACCGTTCCATCGATTGTCACCGGAGACCCAGCGTCGATCATCTTGCCGTCGGCCGGGTTGGTGACCGTGGTCTTGATCTCTACATATTTCTTGACCTTTGCCTTCCAGCGAACCTTCTTGGAACCGGTCGCTGCGCCCTTTTCGCCGACCTTGGCCGTGGCTAGGGCACTGAACTCGACTTGGCCACTGTCAGTAGCGGTAAATACAGCCTTGAACTCGCCCGAGGTCTTACCCGGGCCGAGGGTCGGGACGATCACCTCGGGGTCGAGTGGATCCGGGCGGATTCCCGACTTGTAGGTGACGTAGAGCTCCTGACCGCTGAAGACCCTATTTACGTCAAGGTCCTGCAGCTTCAGGTTGGTCATGTCCTCATCGGTCTGGTTCGTGAAAGAAACCGTGACGGTGATGTCGACCGGTTCAAACACGCCATCTTCTGGAACCTCGTAGTCCGGCGGGTCAACCGTCATGTTGATCAACAGATCTTCGGCTCTGATCGAGAACAACGTTTCGATCTTGCCTGAGACTGCTTCGCCGTCGCGTGTGGCAGTCAGGTTCGCGGTCAGCATGACCTTGCCGGCTTTTCGTCCTATGACTTTGAAGTCAACGTATGCCTGCGAGCCCGTACCAGAATCGGCGAGTGTGGCGGGTGGGCCATCGCCTGTCTGGACAATGTCGGCTTCGCCTCCCAGTTCGGTCTCAACTGCTTCCACACTGGTGATTGCAACATTGGTGAGTGTGGAGGCTGAAATGTTCTGTACGTTCAGGCGTACCAGCGTTTCTTCACCCTTGTTCACAGTTGGCGGTGCCAAATCCGGGCGGAAGAAGGCCCCGTCGAAGTTGGTCGGGCCGCATGATCCGGGACTTGCTATGTAGTACCCGACGTTTCCGTTGGGGTTGCCGGTGCTGGGAATTCCCCAGCCCAGGACCTGACATTGGTCGTTGATGTCGGACCCGTTGTTGAGAGATTTCCAGCCTGTGGGCATCCCACCGAGTAGCGCCTCTAGCGACTGGACCTTGCCATTGGTGAAGCGAATGGCGGCCTCGCTAGTGATGCCAGCGGTTCGCTGCATCACGGCAATGCCCTCGTTATTGATTGCTATCGGAGTTCCCTCGGCGAACGGAATCGAGGTGACCTTGCCGTTGTGCCAGATTCCGTAGCCTCCAGAACCGTTGAACAACAGGTGTCCCGCATCGCTGAAGTCGCTTGCATAGATCCAACCTGTGCCCAAGCCAGTCACGTTGGTGAGCGCTCCGTCCTTCAACATCGCGTATTGGGCTGTGCCGCCATCTAGCTGTCCGAACATCACGCCGGCATCGTTCATTCTCATCACTGTCGCGAGTGAGGTGATCAACTGTGGCGGTGATGCCCCGCGGTAGAGGACAGCGTTGGCTCTCTCTGCGAAGGACCAACCGATTATTCCGACTATGTCACCATTCTTAGCGGGCCCGAAGCCCGTGTAGACAGATTTCTCCGCAGTGCCCACAATCGGCTTCGCGAGAACGCGAACGCCGCTGCTGGTGACTAGTTCGACGCCACCGGAGACTCGGACCAGAACCTCACCTCGGTCATTGAAGTCGAGGATTTGTGATGGCGCGCTGCCGCCGGGATAGGTGAGCTGTCCGTCCTTGAAGATCGCTGTTCTTGCTGGCGGAGCTGAATAGTCGAGCCCAGCGACCTCGCCCTTGTTGTTGATGAATCTTGGAGTGAAGTTCTCCGGAAGCCTCTGAATGCTTGGCTCGTTGGCTGCAGCGGCGCTGGAGAATGGGACGAGTGGACAAAGCGCCGCAATGAGGAGCATTACCAGCATCGGAGCGCTGAGGCGTGGAACCAGCGACCGTCGACGTTCACTGCACGGTCGATGGCTGGAGCCGCCCGCAGCGGTTCTGCGTGCACCTCGCACGGTCCCGCCACAGTTCTCCACCGTCCGACTATTGGATGATCCGAGAACTACCTCGTCCATCACTTTCACCTCCCGCTTGGAATACCGGTGATAGTACGACGAGGGGTCTAACAGATCGCTAACAGCACTCCCTGTGATGGTTCTTCTGGTTCACTATTGGCCCGGTTTTAGAAGGGAAGAGGCGAACGTGTCCCCGTCGCTAGCGACGAAGGCGTTCGGTGAGCGCAAAACGAACCGTTGGCCACTCGGTATCGATGATCGAAAAGACAACGGTGTCGCGCACAGTGCCATTCTCGAATATCCGATGGTTGCGCAGCACACCGTCCTGTTTCGCGCCGAGCTTCTCAATAGCTGCCCGTGACTGGTGATTGTGCCAGTGGGTCCGGAACTCAACCGCAATGCAACCAAGTTCGACGAACGCTCGAGTCAATAGCAGCAGTTTCGATGCCGGATTGATCCGAGTTCCCTGCGCGTTTCTTCCGAGCCACGTCGATCCGATTTCTAAACGCTTGTGGGCAGCCTCGATGTTCAGATAGCTGGTCATCCCAACAGCCCTGTTTGATTCCGGGTCAACTACCGCGAAGGGCACTATTTGTTCGTTGACCAGCATCTCCAACCGCTGCTCGATCACGTCGGCCATGAGCTCGGGAGATGGAATGTGTGTGTACCAAGTCCTCCACAACTCGTTGACCTGCACCGCGTCGACAAGATCGTCGTGGTGTGACGGATCGAGCGGTTCCAAACGAACGAACTCGTTTTCCAGAACCGGCACCTCGAAGAAATCCACTCGGCCACGGTAGCGATGATTCATTGACCTATCACGACTGAATTTCGGTAGACCCGCACTGCCAGGATGCTGGTTGCGGCTCTGTACGGCATGACCCGAGAGCGTGAACCCGTGGGAGAATGCTGACCGTGGGTTCTCAACTGCCTAGCAAAGGTTCGATTCTGATTCTCGGGGGACGGAGCGAGATCGGCTTGGACATCGCTCAACGCATCGCCGCCGGACGAAAGGTGATTCTCGCCGCCCGTCGCAGCGACGATCTGGCTCAGGAGGCCGATCACCTGCGCACAGCCGGTGCTTCGCAAGTGGAGTGTGTGGAGTTCGACGCCGATGATCTGGCCAGCCACGACGAATTTCTCACACGCACCTTCGCCGATCATGGGCCCATCGCAGTTGTAGCTGTCGCGTTCGGGATTCTCGGTGATCAGGCCAGAGCGGAGCGCGAAGCCACACATGCCGTGGACATAGTCCACACCGATTTCGTGGCACAGGTCAGTGTCTTGACGATCCTCGCCAACCTGTTACGAACCCAGGGGAACGGCCAGTTGGTTGTGTTCTCCTCGGTTGCCGGTGTTCGAGTCCGCAAGGCCAACTATGTATACGGCTCGGCCAAGGCAGGGCTCGATGGATTCGCCAGCGGGTTGGGCGATGCCCTCAAGGGCAGTGGTGTCGGACTGTTATTGGTCCGTCCCGGCTTCGTCATCGGCCGGATGACCGAGGGGATGGACCCGGCACCGTTCTCGAGCACCCCCGGACAGGTCGCCGACGCCGTGGTCGCGGCCCTGCAAAAGGGTCGTGACCGGGTTTGGGTTCCTGGGCTCCTTCGTTGGGTGTACGTGATTGCCAGGCTGATTCCCCAACCCATTTGGCGGCGGATGCCCCGTTGAGGTTGGGCCAAATCGAGATCGGTGTCGATCGGCGACCTGCCGAATGGCTGTGGCTGTCAGGTGACCACCGTGATCTCAGCGGTAAGTCTTGAGTTGATGTCTCCTGTAATGGTCAATAGTTGGTTGGATACGCCATCGCTGAAGATGCCGTCTTGGCTATTGGAGGTGTCGTTGCGGAGTGCGTCGGTGTAGCCAGCTTCGCTGAAGAGTTGATTCGCCAGGTCGTCGTCCATGGCCATCTGACTGGTCAGCAGTTTGTTGTTGAACGAATCATCCGAATACACCTCGAAATGAATATGGAACGCCCTGCCCTGATAGCGACCAGGCAGGATCGTCGTGAACTCAACATTGCCCTGTGAATCGGTGACCTGAGCGCCACGCAGCCATGTGTGACTGGTGAAATCGCCGCCGATCATCTGGGAGTTGTAGACGGAGTACTCGCCGTCGCGGTTGCAGTGCCACACATAGACAGCGGCGTTGGCGAGCGCCGCGCACTCGGAGTTCTGCACATTGACCTTGAGAGTGAGAGGAACACCCTCTTGGGTGTCGCTCCCATCTAGGTCCGAACGGATATCCGAGCGAATGATCCCGGCGTCATCGAGGACGTTTGCGACTTCTCCGTTTCCGTTG
>JAGQSZ010000227.1 GCA_020439285.1 Microthrixaceae bacterium | reverse complement strand
CGTGCAGCTTGGCCGCCCTGTTCAATGCACGACGGGATGCCCAGACCTCGATATGAAGCGCCCGCAATTCGCAGCATTGGCGCAGCTTCACCGAGGGCGCGCTCGATGTCGTCGACTAGGTCCAGATGCCCCACGCCGTACTGGGCGAATCCGTTTAGCCATCGAGACACACGAACCGTGCTCGGTTGACCGTTGATCCCCATGATCTCGGTGACTTCCGCCAGCACCCGACTGATCAGGCTTTGTTCATCCATCGACGCCGCGTCGTTGTCATCCGAATGGCCGACCGACACCCGAAGCACAACTGCGGATTGGTCGCTGGTGACCCAATGCGGCCACTTGTTGGACCCGATCGAAATCGCAGTTGTGGTCTTCCCCGCGTTGCGAGGGATGAGTACTCCCGAGGTCTGAACATCGAACTCGCTGAATGCGGACCGAGGGAACACGATCGTGATCAGCGCTACGGATGAGTACTCGATCGAGGCGAGCATTTCGGATGCATCAGCATTTAGTTGTTCGAGGATTCGAGCAGATCGCGAAGCTGGACTGGTCACGACGACGGCATCGGCGTCCAAGCTGACACCGGTCGCGGCCGTGACACGCAGTCCGTTGCCGGATCGCGAGACCGACTCGACCGATGCTCCGGTCACGAAGGCGACTCCACGGTCGACGAGTTGAGTACGCAGAGCCTTGACGAGTGTCTCGGTCCCGCCCCTGAGCCCACGGAACACTCCCGACAGACGAGGCGGAGGCGCAGCGTCACGAGCCCGACGCAGAGCCAAGGTGAGACTCCCGCCTTCGGCTGCCGCGGCCGCCAGTCCAGGTGTGACCGCTCGAAGGCTCAAACGATCGACGTTGCCGGCGTTGATGCCGCCGATGAGTGGCGCCACGACGTGGTCGACAAGCTCCCTGCCGTAACGCTCGGTGAGGAACGCTCCGATGGACACGTCGTCGGTGGGTGCATGCCAGTCGCCCTCGGTTTCGGCGCGTGCGACGGCCATTCCCTCGGGTGAAACCAGCCCGCTTGCTTCGAGCGGATCGAACTCGACGGGGACACCCAACACTGTGTCGCTCGGAAGAAAACGTGTCGAAGTCCCGAGGTACACCTTGGCCCGAGAAGCAGACGGTTCAACGAGCCGATCAGCTAGCCCCAACTCGTTACACAAATCGATCGCCTGGGGCACCCGTGCCAGGAACGCGTCAGCACCCTCGTCGATCGGTTGCGCTCCGAGCACATCCACCGGTGAACTGAGGATCTTTCCGCCTACATGCTCGCCAGCGTCGATCACCGTGACCCGGATATTCGGATCAGCGCTCGCTTCCCAAGCTGCAGCGAGCCCGGTGATACCAGCACCAATGACTACTAACTCGACTGCGCTCATGACGCAGCTTCCGCGACCAAATCGGCCAACGCTTTCATCACGGCAGAGTCAGCGTTGATCGTCTCGGTGCGAGCAAGGGTCAACCCAACGGATTCGGCCGCCCGTCGAGCCTCGATGTCCAAGTCGAAAAGCACCTCCAAGTGATCAGAGGTGAATCCTTGTGGAACCACGACGATCTCACCGCCGGGAATCTCCTCGGCCGTCGAGCTGATGATCTCCAGAATGTCGGGTCCGATCCACGGCTCAGGAGTGCGACCCGCGGACTGCCAACCCATCTGCCAAACGGCTCCCCCCGAGGTTGCGCGCTCGTTTTCGGCGTCTTCGGTCCGCTGTGCGATCCCCGCAGCGTCAGCTATTGCTTGAGCCGACCCGACGAGCCGTTCCTGATAGGGATCGTTCTCGAGCACACGCAGCGGAAGGGAATGGGCGGTGAACACCACCACAACATCCTTACCCTCGGCCGCGGTCAACTGGGACCGCAACGACTCAGCAGTGAAATCAACGAACGCTTGGTTCTGCGACCAATCGTCGATCGCCCGGTACTCGCCAAGGCCCGCCAACTCGGCCATGGCGCGCTCGTGATACTGCCCGACGCTCGCTGCCGAGTAATGCGGCGCCAGCACCAGTCCGACGATGACCTTGGCTCCCGCTGACAGCAACGCTTGGACACCGTCTTCGATGAAAGGAGTCGTGTGCTTCTGACCGAGTTCGACCACAAAACGTGGCGACCCAGAATCGGACTCGGTTAACGCGTCGAGAGACTTCGAGATAGCGGTGAGCTGTTCCATGGTGCGCTCACGCATCGGTGAGACACCGCCGATCGCGTCATATCTAGCGATGAGGTCAGCTAGTTGTTCATCGCTCGGCGCGTGCCCGTGACGGATATGTGTGTAGTACTCCTCAACCTGGTCCAGACCGGCAGGAGTCCCATAGGCCATGACCAGCACCCCGATGGGGGCTTCCTTGGCCGAGGTGGATGATGCGGTTGGATCCGAATTCATCAGCCCACGCTGTCTTGGTCGACGGCTCCTTGTGGTGGCTGGTCGTGAACCAGTGCTGCCACCGCTTCGAGCACCCCGGGATCGATCTCTGGCATCACACCGTGACCCAGGTTGAACACGTGACCGCCGCGTCCGCCGGGGTTGCCGCCACCGCGACGCAGCACGTCGAGCACCCGCGGTTCTGTCGCTTCCCAACCAGCAGCGACCACCGCTGGATCCAGGTTGCCCTGCAGCGAAACGTCGACCGGTACCCGGCCTCGCGCGGAATCGAGAGGGGTGCGCCAATCGACGCCAACTACATCGGCTCCAGCCGCCGCCATCAGACCCAACAACTCGCCCGTGTTCACACCGAAATGGATTACCGGCACCCCCAGGCTCCGGACGGCTGCGATCACCTTGGACGAAGCCCCCAACACGTACGTTTCGTAGTCGACCGGTGACAACGCCCCGGCCCACGAGTCGAACAGTTGAACAGCAGCAGCGCCAGCAGCGACCTGGGAACGGATCGACTCGATCGCCAGGTCAGCCAATCGGTCCATCAGCTCGAACCACAATCCCGGGTTCGAGTACATCAGCGCTTTGGTCTTCAGATATGTGCGAGATGGACGTCCCTCGATCAGGTAGCTCGCGACGGTGAAAGGAGCGCCCGCGAAACCGATCAGTGGAACATCGAGGGAGCCGACGAGATTGTGGACGGTTTCGATGACATAAGGAGTGTCCTCCTCGGCAACGAGTGGCCGCAGGCGGTCAAGGTCACCCATCGACGTGATGGGATTTTCCACCACCGGGCCGATGCCCGGAGCGATGTCGACCCCGAACCCGATCGCGTGCACGGGCACCATGATGTCGGAATACAGGATCGCCGCGTCCGTGCCGTATCGACGCACCGGCTGGAGGGTGATCTCGGTCGCCAGGTCCGGAACGGCGATCGCATCGAGTATCGAACCTGACCCACGGATCGCCCTGTACTCGGGAAGCGATCGACCTGCTTGGCGCATGAACCAGACCGGCGTCCGCTCCGTCGCGAGACCTCGACAAGCGCGGATGAAAGGAGAGTCCTCGTGTCGTGGCGAACTTGTCGATTCCATCGGGTCACAGTCAACCACGACGACCCTGTGATCGGCCCATTCAGGCGGCTACAATTGACGATCCCCTTATTTCGCCTAGCGGCACGGATCGGGATTCGGGACCGTACTCCTTGCCGGGAGTCCGTCCCTCCGATCGCCGTAAATGCGGTACTCCTCTGGGGTAATGGCGCAGGAGCGCAGTGACGACCCACCCCGAACTCGAAGCCGAGCAGACCTACATCGACAACGCGTACCGCTGCCTCGAAGCAGCTCGGGCCCGCGTTGAGGCGATGCGAGAGGGTGTCAGCGAAGGCAAGGGTGGAACATTCCAGAATCGTTTTGAACGTGACGTTGTCTGGGAACAGGCCGGGAACAGATTGCGCCAACTCGAACTGGGGGAGCGGTCCCTGGTCTTTGGTCGGGTCGATACCGAAGCCTCGGTCGACTCCAACTCTTCAGCACCCGATGCCTCCTACTACATAGGTCGCATCGCCGTATCCGACGAGTCGTCCAACCCAGTTGTGGTCGACTGGCGGGCGCCGGTGGCAGAGAGCTTCTACCGAGCAACGGGGCGCGACCCGATGGGGCTGCGTCGACGTCGTCACTTCGCCACACGGGGCAAGGTGCTGCTCGACATCGACGACGAACTCTTCGGCACCGCGACCGCCGCGCTCGACTCGGGAATCGTTCAGGGCCACGGTGCGCTGATCGCAGCGCTCGAGGATTCACGGTCGGGAAAGCTCTCGGACATTGTCGGCACGATCCAGTCCGAACAGGATCGGATCATCCGGTCCGATCTGCCG
>JAGQSZ010000021.1 GCA_020439285.1 Microthrixaceae bacterium | reverse complement strand
CTCGTCGTCGAGATTGTGGCCGGTCACCAATGCGTCGTATCCCCCGTCGCGAGCTGCCTTGTCGAACAGATGCCGCTTGGAAGTGCCACACGCTGAGCATGGTGTCCGCTTAGCTGCACGGGAGCCTTCCGGAATGCCGTACCCGTACTCCGCTTCTAGGTCCACCTCTATGAGCTTTAGTTGCCTGGCCGCGGCGAAACGCCGTGCGTAGTCGCCTGAAATATCGCTGTATTCACCTATCCCCAAACCGATGTAGAGGCCATCGGCCTGGTAGCCGAGCGCCACCAATATGTCCCAGATAGCGAGGGAGTCCTTACCGCCAGATACTGCGACAAGCACCCTGTCACCGGGGGCGATCATGTCGTGTTCGGCGATTGATCGAGCGGTCTGGGATCTACAGAACCGTACGAAGTGATCGGTGCAGAAGTTCGAATTGGCGCGGCGAACGTCTATCACCGCTGGCCCTCGACACACGACACACTTCATGGCTCTGGGACCTCTGATCCAACATGGGGCGACGCTTCGCGTGGATCAGGACCGAAGGCCCCGCCCGATATAACGGGTCGGATTTCGATCACATCGTCATCTTCGAGCCGAGTGTCGTTGGGGATGATCTCACCGTTGCGAATCACCAGCACGGATTCGCGGTTGATCTCCAGCTTTTCCAGGACTACCGAAACCAGCGCCGGTCCCTCAACTTCTACATCTCGGGAGGGGTTTCTCAACTTGACGATCACTGAACAATCATGGACGACAGAGAGCTCACGGACGTAGCCGGGCGGCTCATATCACGTGCCTCTGATCAGGAGCGGGTCCGGACAGAGTCCGTTACGTCAGCGTGTAGAACCTGAACGTCGGGCTTGACGCAATTGTGCTTGCCGCAGTCGCTGCAGCTCGCGCGACACCCGGTCGAGTTCGGTAGCGGTACGGACCTGTTTCCTGGAGGGGCGCATAGCCCTGTCGAAGTCAAGACCTCGCTGCGTTTCGATACGCTCCCGTTTGAGGTAACGCTTTGAACCCGGTCGAGCACGGTCAAGCCGGCGTTGGGCTCTCTTGAGCCGACGCGCAGCGCGCAGTTGTGATCTGGTCGCCTTGGTCTGTGAGCGGTACTCGCCCACGAGTTGCTCCTGGCGTTTGGAGAGCTTTCTGATCTTTCGCGTGGGCTTTGGATACGCGGTCACGGTGTATGACTCACCGGGTTGCAACCTGACCGTTGCGACCCGTTGATCACTCCTGTTGATCGACTCGCGTAATTCCTGACCTAGATAGGTCACGCCGCGGGCAGCGAGTCCCCCTACAGGGCCACCGCCGAAGAGTCGACCCAGTAACCAAGTTCCGATATCGGAGCCGTTCAACCGCGTCTCACTTCGATTACAGCCGAGGAGCGTTTGCCAGACCGTTTGCCAAACAGGAACATGACGATCAGGAGAATCAGGCTGATGACGGACACGGCCGTAATCAACTGGCTCTTCGCATCCTCTACCTGCTGGGTCGCTTCTCCCTGAATGTCGTGGAGTTTCGACTTGATGTCATCTGGGGTTATCGGTCCACTGCTTCGACGAGCACTCATCGTTTCTCCTGCTTGTTCAACAACGAGGCGAGCTTCGCTATGAAGAGCGCCGCGATGATCACACCGACTGCGCCGGTGATCAGGTACGGTGCCCACGAAAACGTGCCGCCATCTATCTTGTCGGGGTCATTGAAGATCTCTAGTTCTTGCAATCCGCGAAGAAGTGCGAGCAACAAGAACGAGACCCCGATGCCCATGCACACGGATCCCGCGATTCCGAATCCGAGGTAGCGGCCAAGGGTCTTGAGCGGATCGACCGTCTCCTGTTTGGCGTAACCGACTACGAGGTTCTTCAGTTCATTGATCTGGGTCCCGGGTCCCGAGGAACCGGATCCGGACTGAGTCCGAGGCTTGAATGACTCTGCCAAAGTGCCCTCCTGCAAGGCGGTCAGTAGTTTCTAGCACGCTCGCCCGAACTGGGCCGCTCCACGTGTTGGTGATCCAGGCCACAGCACGCCCGAAGTATTCGCTTGATCAGTTGACCTTACGTGCAGGGAGCGGTTCGACTGTCGCAAGCTCCGGCGCTTGCGGATAGGTGAGTCCCGCTTTCAGGAGGTTGGTCTGAATAGCCATGTCAGCGTTCGAGATCCCCCTGCCTTCGACGTTGATGACTATGGAGAAGTCGATTGCGGTACCTGAAGTCGTGGTCAACCAACCCGACAGAGAACTGACGCCGTTCAAAGTACCTGTCTTGGCTCGAACGGCGTCCTTGAGCGGAGCATCACGAAATCTGTCCGATAGCGTGCCGGGCTGACCCGGAATCGCTAGACCCGATGCCACTTGTCCGTCCGGGCCCTCCATGGCGAGCGTCGAGGAAAGCAGCGAGCACGTGACTCTGTTCTCCCGTGAAAGCCCCGAGCCGTCTGCCATGACGACGTCCTTCGTTGGCAAGCCGCTCTTGTTGGCCCAAGCGACCACCGCATCCACGCCGGCCTTGGTGGAGCCTTCCGAGCCCTTCTGTTTGCCGATCTCCTTGAGAAGCAATTCTGTTGTCGTGTTGTCGGAGAATCTCAGGGCTTGGCTGGCCAGTTCACCGATGGTCAGCGAGGGCACATCCAACAGCGAAGCAGCGCCCGCCGGTGCGGTCCCAGCGATAGCTGGACCATCAACCTTGACGCCACGATCAGAAAGAAGCTCCGTCATTGCCGCGGCGCTGTGCTGCGCGGGATCGTTCGTAGAGCCCTTGCCCACTGTCCAACCGTCATCGACGAGAAGCGCTGATAGCGGCCCCACCTGGCGTTGGGTGAAGTAGCGCTCGGGCCATGAAGGGACGCCGCGTTGTCCGTCATATCTCGAAGCATCTCCGACGATCGAACCGGTGATGTGTCGGATACCAGCGGCGACGATCTTGTCGGCTACTCCCTCCAGATCAGTGGCGGGTTGTCCCGGAAACTTCATTTGAGCGTCGTAGGCATCGGTGGTGAGCAATGGGTCTCCACCTCCGACCATGTACAGGTTCCCTTTGACTGTTGAACCATCGGTCGGCGCGCCGTCTGTCATGAAACGTGTCTGAAGGCGAGTGTCGGAGCCCAGTAGCTCGATGGCGGCCACCGTGGTGATGATCTTCAGATTCGACGCTGGTATCAGAGGTACTGAGCCGTTGTGGCTAGCAACGGGGTTGGCTGCATCGGCGAACTGAACACACGTGCCAGGTGGAGCCGAAGCGACGATTGGTGTAATCGCAGCGGACAAGTTCCGGGCTGCGACTGGTTCGATCACAAATTCGGGCACTCGACGGGATGACGCGAGGGGTGTGGTCACAAAGCTACGTGTCGTGTAGCCCGTCGCTTGGGTGACCTTCTGTTCGGAAACAGACGACAGAACCGTGAGCCCTATACCGGCAATCGCTGCGAATGCCGATGCCACGAACCATGGCGCCCCCGTGCGCCGTTTCATACGTCGGCGCACTATCTGGCTCGCTAGATCCGAATCGTCGACACCTTCGGGCGGCGTCGAGCTACGACGACGCTGGTCCATCTGTCGGGCATTCGCAGGATGGGAACGAGAAGTGTCGAGCGGTGTCGCTCCATACCGCTCAGCGGGGCTCTGTTCGTCAGACATCGGAGCCCCGAGACTCCAGGAAGCTTCGCCGGGAAACAAGATGACTCAACGCTTTGACCGCGCGATCAGCAGATGGATAACACACCCGACCTGTCGATCGCACTGTCTCCGGGCCCGGATTGTCAGGAAACGCAACGGCAAGTTCTGTTGCGGTGAGAACAGGCTTTCCTGTCGCTACCGACACATCGTGTGCTGCCTGGGCGAAGCGTGCGTCCTGTCGTTCGTGATAAGCGACTATCCGCTGGACGTCTGGATCATTAGAGAATGGACCGCTTCGCATCAGACGTGCCTGGTTCGACTGGATACCCAGACCCAAATAGATGACAGCGTCGATATCAGGATGCCGGGCAACAAGGTCGAGGATGACCGGGATGGTGTCGCGAGTCTCGCCGCCGGCCAAGTCGATCGGATTGGACCTGCTCCAGCGAGGTGGCAGATGTTCATCAATGGCACGCCGCAAGTCATCGGGCAACTCCGCCAACTCCAGATTGGGGTCTCGCGTGATCGCATCTGCCGCAACGACACCCCAACCGCCAGCGGTTGTGATGACCGCGACACGGTTGCCCAACGGAAGTGGCTGCGTGGCGAATGTGGCAGCTGCTTCGAAGGCTTCTTCTACAGAGCTAGCGCGGGTCGCCCCAGCCTGGAGACATGCGCCGTCAAAGACCCGGTCATTGGTCGCAAGAGAACCCGTGTGGCTCGCAGCAGCCCGTGCTCCGCCACTGGTCGAACCGCCCTTGAGTAGCACCAAGGGCATACGAGCCGATACTTCACGCATCGCGTCGAAGAAGCGTCGGCCATCATCGGTGCCTTCGACATAGGCCAGTCCCACTGTGGTGGCAGCATCATCGGCATAGGCCCGTAGAAGATCGGCGACATCGGTGCACGCAGCGTTGCCAGCCGAAACTGCCCGCGAGATACCAACACCGGTGGCACAGGACCAATTCATGAAGCTCGAAACGAAATTGCCTGATTGGCTGGCGATACCGATCGACCCGGCTGGCGGGTACGGAGCAACGATCTGAGCGCAGAGATTCGCTGGGGTGGACACGACACCCTGTCCGTTGGGCCCGATGACAAGAATGCCGAGCTCCCTGCTCAGATCGACTAGTTCACGTTCGGCCTGTATTCCCTCCGGGCCTGCCTCGCCGTAGCCAGCGGAGGTAATGAACGCGGCAGCGATGCCTTTGGATGCGGCAACCCTCAACAGATCGGCGTTGGCGGCCTGAGGTGTACACACGAAGATCAGGTCCGCCTCTCCAGCGGGCAGTTCCTCTAGGGATCGCAGGGTCTTGATTCCGAGCACTTCGTTGCCGTCACGGTTGGTGGCGAAGATCTTGCCGGAGTATCCCGACGCAATGATGTTGTGCAGGCTCACGAAACCGAACTTGCCGGGATGGGTGGACGCTCCAGCGACGACGATCCCCTGTGGTTCAAACAGTGCGTTGAACTGAGCTTGGGTAGGAATCATCGTGAGGCTCCCTGGTCGTCGAGTTCCACAAGTGCGTCAACGGCGATTGGTCTGCCTTCCGAGATGATGAGCGGATTCAAGTCCACAGACACTACGTCTGGTCGCTCCACGACAAGACGAGACAACGACATCAAGATCTCTGAGATCGCGGCGATGTCCACCTTTGGCTCACCCCTGAACTCTTCGAGGAGGCCCTTGTTGGCGATACTTGTGACCATCTCGTAGGCATCCTGTGTGGTCAAAGGCGCCAACCGGACTACTGCGTCGTCGAGAACCTCGGTCATCACTCCCCCGACTCCAAACACGACAGTCGGCCCGAACTGTGGGTCTCGGTTCACCCCAGCGATGAATTCCCTGCTGCCGCTGATCATGGGAGAAACCAGAACCCCAGTCGCTTCGTCCTCAGGGCGCGCTGCGTCGAGGAGCTCCTGGGCAGTAGTCAGCGCATCGGAGCGATTCCCGACGCCGAGTCTCACAAGGCCTCGTTCTGTCTTGTGTGCGACGCCATCGCCGCAGAGCTTGATCGCTACGGGGAATCCCATTTGCTGTGCAGATTCGGCCGCAGCTTCAGCACTTATAGCGAGCACTTCAGGAGAGAACGGGACCAGATAGCTGGCAAGGAGAGCCTTGGAATCGGCCTCGGAGAGAGTCGATGACATGACGAAAAGCTATTCGTTGCGGAGCTTGGTCGACGCATTTCGGGTGAGCGTCATCGCTAGCTACGATCGGGTGCGTTCGCCAACAGGAAGAAATGGCTATGACAGCGGCAGATTCTGACAGCGGTTCCAATACACCGGGAGCCGCATTGAACCCTGAACTCGACAAGCTGGCGATCAATGTCGTCCGCGGACTGTCGATGGATGCACCCCACAAAGCGCGTTCTGGCCATCAGGGCACCGCCATGGCGCTCGCTCCGTTGGCACACCTGCTGTGGACCAGGGTGATGCGCTATGACGCGTCAGCCCCTCTGTGGCCCAATCGCGACCGCTTTGTGCTCAGCTGCGGCCACGCTTCGATCCTGCAGTATGCAATGTTGTACCTGACCGGCTACGGATTGACCCTTGAGGACCTCGAGGAGTTCCGCCAATGGGGATCTGCCACCCCGGGACACCCCGAGGTTCACCACACCGCTGGCGTCGAGGTAACCACTGGACCATTGGGCCAAGGCTTCGCGAACGGTGTCGGCATGGCGATTGCCGAGCAATCACTTCGCAGCCGCTTCGGTTCCGAGGTCATCGATCATCACATCTACGCAATCGTCTCCGATGGAGATCTCTCCGAGGGTGTGAGCCACGAAGCAGCATCCTTGGCTGGACACCTGGGTCTCGGCCGTCTGATCTACATCTATGACGACAACCACATCTCCATTGATGGTGCGACAGAACTGTCCCTGACCGACGATCCAGCCAAACGCTTCGAGGCGTACGGCTGGGAGGTCATCGACCTTGGCGAACGTTCCGAGGACCTCGATGCGATGGAAGCGGCGATCGAACGTGCTCGCAGCAACGAAGACCAGCCGTCGCTCATCATCATTCGTAGCCACATTGGTTTCCCTTCACCGACGCACACTGATGATCCCGCGGCTCACGGGCTCGCGTTCGGCGAAGCCGAGATAACTGCGGCCAAAGAAGTCATGGGTCTACCCGACCAGCCCTTCTATGTTCCTGACGAGGTACTCGACATGTACCGTCAGGCTGGTGCCCGCGGCGAACTGCAGCGTCACGACTGGGAGCAGAGGTCGGCTGCGGCACTCGCTGGTCGTGAAGCCGAGTGGGAGGCCGCTCTCGAAGGTTCTGGGCTCCCCGGATGGGAAGATCTGCTGCCGACCTTTGACGTTGGTGAGAAGCCGGCTACCAGGGTCGCGTCGCAGACCGTGCTCAACGCCGTTCGGTCCGCTGTCCCCTCTTTGATGGCCGGTGGTGCAGACCTGACCGGCAACGTCGGCCTGACACTCAAGGGCGAGGACATCTTGTCTCGGGATAACCGGGGTGCGTCCCAGATCTTCTTCGGTATCCGTGAACACGCCATGGGTTCGATACTCGTTGGAGCGGCTCTGCATGGAGGAGTCCTGCCTGCGGGTGGAACTTTCCTGGTGTTCTCCGACTACATGCGTCCACCCGTTCGACTTGCTGCACTCAGCGATGCGAAGGCCGTGTTCGTCTGGAGTCACGACTCGGTGGGCGTCGGAGAAGACGGCCCGACGCATCAACCCGTCGAACACGTAATGTCGCTGCGCCTGATCCCCAATCTGCAGGTGATTAGACCAGCCGATGGCAACGAGGTTGCTGCTGCGTGGCGCCACATCATCAACGGGCGTGCTGCAACTGCTTTGATCCTCAGTCGTCAGAACACTCCGGTGCTCGAAGGCACAGCTGCTCTCGCGACCGAGGGAGTCGCGAAGGGCGGCTACACCTTGGTCGATGCTGCTGACCCTGCCGGCGTGATCGTCGCGACCGGCACCGAGGTAGCTGTTGCGGTTGACGCGGCCGCACAACTGGCCGCGGAGGGAACCGCGGTGCGAGTGGTTTCGCTTCCGTGTTGGGAACTCTTCGAGTCGCAGACGTTGGAGTACCGCGAATCGGTTCTTCCCTCAGGTATTCCGACGGTCTCGGTTGAGGCCGGTGTGACCTTGGGTTGGCAGCGCTATGCCGATGCCTCGGTAGGGATCGATCGTTTCGGAGCTTCCGCTCCAGGATCAGTGGTCTTGGAAAAGTTTGGAATCACTGCTGACAACGTCGCCACGACCTTGAAGGGTCTGCTGTAGGCCGAGAACATTCGGGGACTCATCCGCGGTCGAGACGCTCGAATCGGCGACTGGTAATCCGGGTCCTATGATCGGACCATGTCCAACCTTCACAGACTCTTCGAGGAGCAGGGCCAGAGCCCTTGGCTCGACAACATCCGTCGCGAATGGCTCCACTCAGGAGAGATGCTCGGTTGGATCGAAAAAGGTGTTCGCGGAGTAACCGCCAACCCGTCGATCTTCCAGAAGGCAATCGCAGACAATGACGCCTATGACGCTCAACTTCGTGAACTGAAGGATTCTGGTGCCTCGATCGAGGACATCTACTGGACCTTGGTCGTCACTGACATCATCGACGCGTTGGACCTTTTCGGTGACCTCTACCGCAACTCTGGTGGCGGAGACGGCTACGTTTCGGTGGAGGTCAGTCCGCTGTTGGCCAATGACACCTCCGGCACCGTCGCCCAGGCACGCGAGCTGTGGGACCGAATCCAACGTCCGAATCTGTTCGTGAAGATTCCTGCAACGGCCGAGGGAATTCCGGCCATCCGACAGATGATCGGTGAAGGACGCAACATCAACGTCACGTTGATCTTCAGCCTGGACCGTTATGAAGAGGTCATGGAGGCCTACATCGCCGGGCTCGAAGATGCTCTCGCCGCAGGCACCGAGGATCTGAGCAAGATCGCGTCGGTAGCGAGTTTCTTCATCTCCAGGGTTGATACGGAAATTGACCGACGCCTCGATGCGACGGGTTCCGATGTCGATGCGCTGAAGGGCAAGGCTGCTGTCGCACAGGGCCAGATTGCATATGAACTATTCACCAAGAAGTTCTCCGGCGAGCGCTGGGACGCACTCGTTGCCAAAGGTGCCAAGGTTCAGCGTCCGTTGTGGGCTTCGACATCGACGAAGAATCCTGCATATCCGGACACGTTGTACGTAGACACCCTGATCGGACCTGACACCGTCAACACACTGCCCGAAGCCACCATCGATGCATTCTCTGACCATGGTGTCGTCGGACGGACCATTGATTCCGACATCACTGGCGCACACAAGTACTGGGATGAGATCGGCGAATTGGTGGACCTGCCCGACGTTGCCGTCGTACTCGAGAATGAAGGCGTCAGCGCGTTCAACAAGGCATTTCACGAGCTGATTGAGTCACTCACGGACAAGGCTCAACGCCTGTAACAACGACAACCAAACAGCGCCTGTGGCGACTGCGGGGCTGACCGGAATCCACCACCTGACTCCGTTCAGATTCTGAACCTGCTAAGTTCACCTCCGTATCGGTCCGAGTAGAACCGATCGGGGGGCCATGACAAGCACAACCAACGTTGCCCAGACCGAGGGATGTTCCATCGACGCGGCTTTGGCTGTCGTCGGCGATAGATGGTCGATCCTGATTCTGCGCGACATGTTCAAAGGAATCCGTCGTTTCGAGGAGATCCAGCGCGATCTGGCGATACCTCGGGCGGTACTGACCGATCGTCTCAGGCGGCTTGTCGAGGCCGAAGTCGCTGAACGTCGCCAGTATCAGGAACGCCCGCAACGCTTCGAGTACCGCCTGACGCAGATGGGTCTTGAACTTTCACCGATTCTGGTGTCTCTCATGCATTGGGGTGACCGTTGGTTGGGCACAGGCGAACCTCCGGTGCATCTGGTGCATCGGGCATGCGGCACGCCGGTAACTCTCGACTACTACTGCTGGGAGTGCGCCAGTTCCTACTCGCCTACCGAGATTCGAAATGCCGGGATACAGGCAGCTAGCGCTGATCAGAACCATGGTCACAGCGAGTCGCGTGCGTCCACCGCCTCCCACCGCAGAGCGATTCCTCCGAAAGGATCTCATCGTGACAATGACATCTGATCAACGCTCAGTCAGCACCACCGAACTGGCCGGGCTCAGCACCGAGTCTCTGATCGCCATGGCAGCCGCGATCCGAGATTCGGTAACAGGAACCCGGATCACGTACTCGCCCAAGGTGTTCATCCCACTAACGATGTTGTGCAACGACCGCTGCGGG
Organism: Microthrixaceae bacterium; assembly: GCA_020439285.1. GTDB lineage: Bacteria > Actinomycetota > Acidimicrobiia > Acidimicrobiales > Microtrichaceae > JAGQSZ01. Next base: position 14,237 of record JAGQSZ010000021.1, on the reverse strand, counting down.
TACTGCACTTTCGCCCAACCACCGGCGCGTCTCGATTCGCCCTACCTGGAACCCGAACAGGTGCTTGACATCGCAAGGTCCGGAGCTGGTGTTGGTTGTCATGAAGCGCTGTTCACCTTGGGTGAACGCCCCGAAGATCGCTATCCAGCGGCTCGTGAGTGGCTCACCTCACGCGGTTACGACTCGACCGTCGAGTACCTCTCAGAGATGTGCCGACTCGTTGTGACCGAGACTGGGCTCCTTCCACATGCCAACGCCGGAGCGCTGGCCCTCGATGAGTTGAAGCTCCTCCGAGGCGTTGCCGTGTCACAAGGAATGATGGTCGAGTCCATCAACCCGGACCTCGACTGCCACCGTGGGTCACCTGATAAGACACCTCAGCGGCGACTCGAAACCCTTGATGCCGCTGGCGAACTGCAGATCCCTTTCACCACGGGGATCCTCGTAGGCATCGGTGAGTCGGAATTGGATCGTGTTCGAGCGCTCGAGGCTATCGCTGACTCCCATGTCCGCTACGGACACATTCAGGAAGTGATCGTCCAGAACTTCCTTCCGAAACCCGGGACAGCAATGCACAAGTCGCCACCATGTCCTCACGAGGATTTTCTCCGGGCAATAGCTCTCGCGCGGATCATTCTTCCGACTGACATTCGACTCCAAGCGCCGCCCAACCTTTCGGATGACTTCGGTGAACTGCTGAACGCCGGTATCGACGACTGGGGCGGCGTGTCGCCACTGACTGCGGATCACGTCAATCCGGAACGTCCCTGGCCTGCGCTGGATCGGCTCCGGGAAGTGACCGAGCGTCACGGTTTTGCGTTGGCCCCACGGCTCACCATCTACCCGTCTTTCGCGCTCCAACCAGAGCGCTTTGTAGACGAGAGCTTGCGCTTTGCAGTGATGGATCGTTCCGATGCTGAAGGTATGGGACGTGATGACCCGGGTGCGATCTTCCCGGAGCGAATGGTGGCCCGTGCCAATGTCGGCACGGGTGCAGAGGTAGTCGGCTCCAATGACAATGCCCACCGCAGTTCAATCTGGTGTTCCGGAGCACCAGTTGATCCCCCGACGTTGATCTCCATGGGCACACCGAGATCCTTCGTGGGTGGCGCTGTTGCCGAGGTACTCAACGGGATCACAATGGGCCACGAACTAGACGTGGACCAAGTGGTCACTTTGTTCGGTGCGCGAGGTCCAGAAGTCCGTGCCGTCGCTGAACTGGCCGACGACCTTCGACGTAAGGCCGTTGGCGACGACGTGACATTCGTTCTCAACCGGAACATCAACTACACAAACGTATGCACTTTCAAGTGCAGGTTCTGTGGATTCTCCAAAGGTCCGCTCAGCTTGAATCTACGTGGCACGCCGTACCTGTTGACCTTGGAAGAGATGCAACGTCGAGTGGTCGAGGCTGCCGATCGTGGAGCGACCGAGGTGTGTCTGGTGGGTGGAATCCATCCCGACTTCGACGGTGACTACTACGTCGATGTCTGCCGTGCGGTCAAAGAGGTCGCACCTGACATGCATCTCCACGCGTTTACTGCCCTGGAGGTCACCGAAGGTGCGAAACGCCTTGGGGAACCACTGGATCAGTACCTTCGCCGGTTGATGGACGCAGGTCTGCGGTCACTTCCCGGAACCGCAGCAGAAATCCTTGACGATCCAGTCCGAGAGACACTCTGTCCTGACAAGATCAACACCGAAGAATGGCTCTTCGCTCACCGGACTGCGCACTCGGTCGGGTTGCGTTCCAACGTGACGATGATGTTCGGAGCGATCGAACAACCAATCAGCTGGGCGCGACACCTTCTGGCAACGCGAGATCTTCAAAAGGAGACCGGTGGGTTCACGGAATTCGTGGGACTGCCATTCGTCCACATGGCGACTCCGCTGTACCTGCAACGGAAGTCGAGACGTGGGCCCACATTCCGCGAGACTCTGTTGGTACATGCCATTGCCAGACTCATCTACGACGGACTCATCGACAACATCCAGGCTTCATGGGTGAAGATCGGTTTCGCCGGTGTTGAACAGCTTCTGATGGCCGGATCGAATGACCTGGGTGGAACCCTCATGGATGAAAACATTTCTCGAGCCGCCGGCGCTGAACACGGTACCGATGTCAGTGTTCAGGACTTCGCTGACCTTGTGGAGCCACTCGGTCGCAACTTGGTCCAGCGCACCACCCTGTACGGACGGGTCGGATCCTGAGGTGAGCCCAAAGGTGAAGTCAGCGCTACCGGCCGAACGGGACTGGGTATCACTCGATCATGACGGCGACACGTACCTATTCGACCTGACGTTCCTCCGAAGCAACTGGACATGCATCTTTGCTGCCGGGTGCAAAGGAATCCGTGAGGAGGACACCACTGAAGCGAACGAGGGATGTTGCACCTTCGGGGCCCATTTCTCCGACGGACCCGACCGCAAACGGGTGCTCGCAAAAGCCGCGATGCTGACCGATGAACAATGGCAGTTCAAAGGCGTCGCCGAGGATCTCGGTGGACCCGTGATCAAGGCCGACAAGAAGACCTGGACGACCAGAGTTCACGACGACGCATGCATCTTCTTGAACCGCAATGATTTCGGACGGGGACCCGGTTGTGCGCTCCACGTCGGCGCACTCGACGCAGGTGAGAGTTTCTTGGACTGGAAGCCAGAGGTCTGCTGGCAGGTTCCGATCCGGTTGAGTCATCACGTCGACGAATCCGGCCACACGACATGGACCATGACAGACTGGAAGCGTCGTGACTGGGGCGGGGGTGGCGACTACTTCCACTGGTGGTGCACCGATACCACAGAGGCTTTCGTAGGTTCAGTGGAGGTTGTCGAATCGATGCGGGACGAGATAGTCGCGCTCGTCGGTGACGTGGTCTACAAGAAGCTCGTCGAGATCATCGAGGCACCACGGTCCGCACGCGTGGATTTACCGACACGCCGCTGACCGACGACCGAATCTCAAGTTGTTCGTGGAGCCCGCCGATGCTTCACCATGCCGACATTTTGCGCTGCCGAGCTGACACGTCTCGCTGAATCCCAGGGCATGATCTTTCCGGATCATGTGATTGAACAGTTGGTCTCGGCTCTGGAGTCAGGCAAACACGTCATCCTGACGGGACCACCCGGCACAGGTAAGACGACACTCGCTTACATGTCAGCCGAGCTGGCACGACACTCAATGCTCTGTACCGGCTATCAGCCAACGACCGCCACCTCTGAATGGACGACCTTCGAGACCATTGGCGGACTACAACCCACTCCAGAAGGCCTCATCTTTAGACCCGGGCTCTTCGTCGAGGCGATCGAATCCGGCAAATGGCTCGTCATCGATGAATTGAACCGATCGAACTTCGACAGAGCCTTCGGCCAGTTGTTCACAGTCCTGTCGGGATCATCTGTAGTTCTACCCTTCCGTCGATCGGGTCAGGTTCGGCCTGTTTCACTGGTACCCCACGGTCTTCCCGCACCTGATGGCACTGATCCGATCCGTTTGCCCGCGAGTTGGCGGATCATCGCCACGATCAACGCCATGGACAAACACCTGCTCTTCGACATGTCATATGCCCTCATGCGTCGCTTCGCGTTCATCGAGGTCGGCACACCTCCCGAGGCCGCATACGAACGCCTTCTCGAGAACCAGAACCCAGTCGTCAAGGACCTCCTACCATTACGGGGCCTTTGCAACCTTGGCCCAGCGATCTACATGGACGCCGCAAGGTATGCCAAGCGTCGGTCCAACGACGGGATCTCCCAATCCCGTCTGCTCTACGAGACGTTCTATGCCTTCTTCCTTCCGCAGTTCGAGGGGCTCGATGAGCGTCAGGGGACCCGCCTGTACCGACTTGTCGCGACACACATGGAACCGGCTGAACAGGTTGAACTGCGACGCGTGATCGGCGAGCTGCTCGGTGAAGAACTCGTTGCGTAACGCTGAACTTGAAGATAAGCGAACCTCGACGAGGTACTCGCGCCACCTTCGCATTGAAGCCACAGCACAACTGTGGGATGCCCGATCTGTGTCCGCGCCAGCAGTTGGCTACGCCGCAGCGCTCAGTGGCGCTGATCCATCGCTGATAACCGACGTCGCTGCGCTCTCCGCTGCGGCATCGGACGAGGCCGGCGCGCTGATAGACAACGTCGATCTACTCGCGCGAACGCTCACAGCCACCATTGATACACAAAACGAACGTTGCGTATCGTCCTTACGGGGCCCCGTTCAATGGTCGGAGACCATCACTGCACGTGCAAACGCACTTGGTAACGAAGATGTCTTCGTGTGCGCGACCTCATTTCGGAGTTTCAACACTGTCGAGAATCGCGTCCTGGTCGTAGCTCTCGCGGCGCTCGCCAAGGCGTCATCGGTGCAGAACCAACAAGCTGCTGAGCTCTTTGACTCGGCTGCCCTCGATCTGATCTCCGCTCGAAGCGACCGTGCCCGCAAGTGGCTCGCTGTCCCCCGGCTCAAGACGATTCCCCGGGGTCGGTTGACACGCCGTGAACTGACGCAGTTCCGCAACAGTCGGCGGGGGGCATGGATGCACACCGTGATGGCATTCAGGCAGCGACAGCAACGGGGTTTCGATAGCGATGAGTTCATCCGACTGTGCGATCCGTGGACCATTGATTTGCACGGATTCGTAGTCGACACGGCCAGACATATCGAACGACACGAACGTGTGCCACAGGAACTCGCTCTCCTCGATGGCACCATTACCGCTGGTCGGCTCAGCTTTCGGCATCCCGGCGCCAACGGCGGGTCTATCCCCGGACTCGCCTACCGCGGTATTCCGCTTGCACCTGGAAAAACCCTTGTCAGTGAGGCTCCGTGGGCCGGTGATCTGCCGGCAAGGGCAGTACGAATAAATGGAGCGTCCGACGTCGAGCGCCTGCTAACGCAGTTGGGTGTCTCAGGTCCACGTCGACGTTGATCAAGAGAGCCTTTGGTAGAGCGCATCAGCGCCCGGTACAAGAGCGAATCCTTCGCTGGAACTGACCACGCAGTGCTTCAGCTCTCGCTGTACTCGTCGTCCCTGGCGTAATCGTCGTCGTCGTAACTGTCGTCGCCGTAGCTATCGTCCGCGTCGGGGTCGTCGTCGACATCGCGACCATTGGTAGCTTGGCCCGTGATCGACGCCAACGGATCGTTGTCGAGATCAGTAAACAATGCTTCTATATCGAGGTCTGGACCGCGCTTCATGGCGCGAGCCTCCTCATATCGGCGGTGCCGACCCTTCTTCACGATGCGACTCCCGTCATCCAAATGACCGAGAATGCCAGTGTAGCGCATGAAGTGACATTGGAGCAGATCACTATTGAGACGACCTATCTCTGATCTAGGAGTTTCAGCCCAGTTGCCCTGTCGAAACCGAGCGCAGCCTCACCGCTGAGCAGCTTTCGGATCGGTTCTCCCACCACGCCGGCGCGCCATCCTTCCGAGAGTCGAGCCCCCGGGACTCCCCTGAGAAGAGCTTCAAGATCTGCGCGCGTGGCCAACAACGAGGTCTCCAAGTTGAGTTCACGGGCACGCTGAGTCACCCAGGCACTGATGAGTGGCACGGCAGGCTTGAGTTCTGAAGGCAATTCAGGAACGTGCGAGTTCGTTGGTTTCAGCGGCGAGGTGCCCTTCGCGCTGCGCACGACTGACAGCAATTCCTCGGCGTGGACGGACCGTAGATTTCGACCTTCGATACCCCTTAGTGATCTGAGTTGCTCAACAGTGGTTGGCATCGAATTGGCCACTCCCACCACACCGAGGTCCGAGAGAATGAACCGCGGCGTCTGATCTGTGTCGATGGCCCGCTCTTCACGCCACTTGGCAACTGATTGAGCGACGGCTAGGGACTCGCCGCGGAGATGTCTGATCTCCTTGATACGTGTCCACGCGTCGGCCGGATTCCTTGCACCGCGAGGCTCGGTTCTCAATTCCTCGCAGGCATCTGCCACCCACTCCAAGCGGCCCATCTCAGAGAGCTTCGCTCTCAAACCAGCGTGCAGCTTCAACAGGTGTGCGACATCGGACGCTGCGTATTCGAGTTGTGTCGATCCAAGTGGGCGACGCAACCAGTCAGTAAGGCGGTCTGCTTTGGGGACCCGAACGTCTAGCTCCTTGTCCAACAAGGTGGCCAAGGACGGACTCGTGTATCCCAAGAACCCGGCTTGTAACTGAGTGTCGACCAACGATGTCGGAATGGTTCCACATGCCCGCTCGAGAACCTCCATGTCCTGTCGAGCGGCGTGCATCACAGCTAGGCCCGGGCCCTCGAGTACCTTTCGCAAGGCAGAGAGGTCTACCGAAAGAGCGTCGACCAGGCTCACACCGTGGCTGTCAGCGATCTGAACCAATGCCACATGTGGGAAGTAGGTACGTTCACGATGAAATTCGGTATCGACGGCATAGATGGGCTCATCAGCCAAACGGTCAACGAGTTCGACGAACGCGTCATCGTTGTCGATAAGGTCGAATCCTCGATTTCGACGCTTTGCCATCGCTGATCCGTCCGTCGTAGTTCTCTTGCTCAAGGCTGGATCGGGCCGGATTCAACGGCGCGTCCCGACTGTGCCCAAGCCATCGTGCCGCCGGCGATGTTGATAGCTGTGATGCCCTTGGAAGCCAAGAACTCACATGCCCGAAGGCTGCGTCCACCGGACTGGCAGATCACGAGAACGTCAGCATCGCCTGTCAGCGACTCGAAGTGCTGAGGCAGGTCCGGCAAAGGAATAAGCACAGCCCCGGGTACGCGTTGTTGATCGAACTCATCAGGCATGCGCACATCTATCAGAGTGACACTGCCGCCTTGGAGTCGAACCTCGAGTTCGTCTACCTCTATCTCCTGGATCACGATTTCACCTCGATCTCATGAACGCCACACGCAGATGCATGCTCAGTCAACAACTCCGCCATAGACATGATCCGCATCCCGCGCCGCTCCCCTGTGGGTGACGGCTTCGGCTAGATCAACACGGAATGCATCCACACTACGGTCATGGCCTGGCGAGAGCATGACATGCAACCCACCTTGTTGTCGGTCGAGGTTCCATCCACGATCATCCATGGCGTCTCCTATCACCGCGATATCGAGATCCTCGGGCGCATCGGGCGCGAGGCCGAACTCGAAGACCGACAGATCAGGATTAGATGTGACATCAAGGCCTGCCACGTCGGAAATCGCTGACCGAAATCCCCTAGTGGCGTTCAGAACCCGTCGATCTAGACGCATGTAGCCATCAACACCCAGGTGTGTCAGCGTGGCCCAAGCAGCAGCGATTGGTGCTCCCGGGCGGGTGCCTGCCGAAGATGCCGATGCGTACATTCCTCCCGGCCAGGCGTCATACATGAAAATCTGACGTTGGTAGAGGTCATGGTCCCGGTACAACACGGTGGAAGTTCCCTTGAAGGAATAGCCGTACTTATGAATGTCTGCGGACATCGAAGTGACACCCTCGACACGGAAGTCCCAAGGTGCGACCTGTTCGCCGAGCGCCTCCCAGAAGGGCAGGATGTAGCCCCCGAGACACGCATCGACGTGAAACAGCTTGTTCGTCCGCCTAGCCAGTGAAGCAATCTCCTCGATTGGGTCAATCACTCCGTATGGGTAACACGGTGCGGAAGCGACGATCAGCGCTGTGGAATCGTTGATTGCACCTGCAAACGCGTTCGGATCAGCCCGGCCATCAGATGCACACGAGGTCGTGACCATCTCGACGCCGAGGTAATGACAGGCCTTGGCGAAAGCCGGATGTGCTGTGATGGCGCACACTAGGTTTGGGTTCGTCACGCCCCTAGCTCTCGCATCATCCCTGGCGGTTTGAACCGCCATGAAGATCGATTCCGTGCCACCAGAGGTGAGTGCCGCATGACCTGCTCCGAAGAGACCCTTTGCCATTTCGAGGATCTCACCCTCCATGCGCAATAGGGTCTGGTATCTGAAGGGGTTGAGCGCGTTCTCGTGCAGGAACATCGCAGCGACTTCGTGCTGGAGCCGTTCTAGTTCTGGGTCATCAGCGTTGTAGACCAAGCTGAACGCGCGCCCACCACGCCAATCGAGATCTCCGCTGCGCTCCAGACGAAGATCTTCGAGAATCTCATCCACAGGTGTGCCAGTGGTCGACAGTCCCCCCGGTATTCGCTTCAATCCATCAGGTTCGTCGTTGTTGGCTTGAGGAGTGCTATTTCTGCCGTCACTGTCAGTAGCGCCGGAGGGGTTATGTGGCATCAATTGACAATAGTTCGCATCAACAGCAGCCGAACGCGCGGAGATGCATGCGCTGATGAGCCAGAGATCTCAGTGCAACCGGATTGACTAGCTATCTGACTCCGTCGGTGAGTCAACTCCGGTGAGAGACGAGCCCACCGATTCTTCGAGGGCCGCTTCGCTTACACCGCTGGACTCACCACCGGGTTCCGAGGACTCGGCGCTTTCGCTGTCACTACCCGTGATGACTGCGCCGTGTGGTGCATTAGCGGCGTCACTGGCTTGTTGACGCCACTTGATAGACCTCGCGTTCAGTACCAGACGCTCGATGGGGCGGAGAACTTCGCTCGCGAACCGTCTGCGGTCTGCAACGGACTCCTCATCAAGGAACTTCGACGCGTTGGAGTAACCGCGTTCGACCAGTGCTTGGGTCTGGGAGAAGTCGTCGCGTTTGATGTCCGGCCGTTCGCCGGGCGGTAGAACGATCGCTTCAACCTTGTCTGGCAGGCTTGCGAGGTCCTTTGCGAACTGGCTGTTGCGTGCAACCCAGTACGCCTGAAGTGCCGCGTCTAGTGGGCGGCGCAACTCGTGTGAGGGTCGCCCGTGAGGACCGAGATGCAATACGTAGATCGTCCTGCATCCGAGTTCAACGGCGCGGCCAATCGGAACGTTCTCGATGACGCCGCCATCGATATAGGTATGGCCATCGATTTCCACCGGTGGGTATATCGAGGGCAGAGCGGCAGACGCGAGTATGGGTCCGATCAGTTCCCCCTGTGAGAACCAGGTGCTAATGGACGACTCGACATCGACTGCGTTGCACTGGAACGGGATCTTCAGATCGTCGAAAGTCTCGTTAGCACCAAGCATCCCCGTTACGGTGCGGCGCAGCGCAGCGCTGTCATGAATGGACGAACCGCGACGGAGCATCTGCACCGCAGGCGGGAGCCGCGATGGCGGCATGACTTCACCGGTCGATGCAGCATCCCATTCCGAGATCAGCCGGCTTACACCCTCAGGAGTCGGGTCCGCTGCGAAAGCGGCCCCGTTCATTGCTCCTATGGAACAACCGAGCACCACGTCGGGGATCACGTCCCGCTCGACTAGCGCACGGAGCATTCCCACTTGCATTGCACCGAGGTTGCCACCGCCAGAGAGAACGAATGCTGTCTTGGGCTTTCGTCGAGTTGTGTCGCGCCTTGGGGCTTCCCTGCGGCCCCGTTCAAGGATCGCTTCCCTGACCTTTCCAACTCTTTGTTCAGCCATCGTCGTTCTCTTCGTCTGGGCCCTGAGGGGAACCCTCCATGGTTGCGCGCGAACAAGACTGTGTCACGCATCGCCTCACGTATGAAGCGAAGGCCTCAGGTCTACTCAGGTGGGCTCCGTGTGCTGCTCCCTCGATCGTTTCAAAGGCCGCATCAGGAACGGCATCTGCCAACAACACGGAGTTTCGTTGCATCGACTCGGAGCTTGCTGTGCCCATCCCGATCACCACTGGTAGGTCGATCGAGCCGAGGTCGAATGCCTGATCGGGATCACGCAAAGACTCCAGTTCGGCGATCAGCGCGTCACCTTCCGAACGCCGAGCAGCGATATCAGCGGGCCGGAGCCGTGAGAACGTCTCGGCTCCGATCATCATTTTGTAGAAGAACTCTGCTCCCGCGGCGTTGCCGGCGGTGTTCGCCAGTTCGACCGCACCTCCACCGACTCGTCCAAAGGATGCATCCAACCATGGAGCCGGTGATTCGTATGCCCCGATGCCGATCAGTTTCGGAGCTTTCTGGGCGGCCACCCATAACGCAATGAGTCCGCCGAGGCTGTGTCCGATGACGACTACCGACTCCCTAGATCGGCCAACAGGGCTGTTGGACGCGCAGTGTTCCATCACCCTCGACAGGTCGTGCCCATGTGAAGCAATCGTGCCTCGTTGAGCGTTGGTCACGGACGCACCAGGGTCCGGCACGACCAGGCGCTCAGACTGCCCGTAACCCCGTCGGTCATAAGCAATGACCTCGAACTCGGGCAGCCGTCTCATCACACGGCCGAAACTCGCGGCCCTGTCCATGGCCCCGTGCACGAAGACCACCATCGGAAGTACAGGATCAATGTCGGGCCTAGCCCTTCTAGTCACCGCTAGGCCATCCACGGTGAATAGTTCTGCCCTCGCAGGCGCGACCGACCGAGTGTCGGGAGGACTCACTTGACGCGCATGACTCGGAGGACGTCGGTTGCATGTAGGTCCGACGCACCTCCCGCACCGGCGAGAACAGCGACTGTGTCACCGGCGCGCACCAGACCTGCGTCTCGAGCGATACACACCAAGTCGTCCATCATGGACAGGCTGTCCACCCGGTGCGGTGACAGGATCGGAGTTGCACCCCAACTGAGGGTCAACTGGCGGACTGTTCGTTCAACCGGGCTGAACGCAATGATCGGCATCTGTGGACGGAATCGGGCGATCGCTCTGACGGTGAAACCAGATTCGGAAATACAGATGATGGCGTCGACGTTCATTTCACTAGCGGCTCGCCATGTCGCTCCAGACATTGCGTCGGTGATCTGGGCGTCTCCGCTGACCGATGACATCTTGCCCATCAGTCGGATACGCCGGGCCCACGCTGCAAAGTCGAAGTCCTTATCTGCGCGTTGCACGATTCTGGCCATGGTTCCGACGGTATTCACCGGGTCGTTGCCAATCGCGCTCTCGCCGGACAACATGACTGCAGAACTTCCATCAAACACCGCGTTTGCGACATCGGAGACCTCTGCGCGGGTTGGCGCCGGAGCAGTAACCATCGACTCCAGCATCTGGGTAGCGGTGATGACCGGCTTACCCGACGCGATGCAGTCGCGAATTATCTGTTTTTGAATGTGGGGCAGTTCTTCGATGCCCAGTTCGGCCCCAAGGTCTCCACGAGCAACCATGATCGCTCCGGCTGCTTCGATGATCCCCGACAGATTGTTGACAGCGGCGCGTGTTTCGATCTTCGCGACAATCAACGGTCCCCGCGGGTAGGGCTCAGTCCCAACCTTGCGGATGTCGTGTGCTGATCTAACGAATGAGATAGCGACCATGTCGACACCAGCGTCGACGAAGGCGTCGAGTTTGGTCAGGTCATCAGGTGTCGGAGAGGAGATCCTCAACCTGTCCGAAGGAATGTGCAGTCCGGGACTGCCTTGGACAGTTCCACCATGAATAACCCGTGCCCCAGCGGAATTGGCTCCCACTGATTCGATACGAATATCGACGCTGCCGTCACCGATTGAGAGCACGTCACCGGCGTGGACATCGGACAAGAAGTCCGGATAGTCCACTCCCAGGATCTGGTGATCTGAGGTCGCCCGACCGGGTTCGATCGTTATGGCCAATCCTGAGTCGAGGTCCACGGGCACTGTCCCGAAGGACGCAAGTCGAACCTTAGGGCCGGGCAGGTCGATCATTATCCCGACTTCACGCCCGACCTCCGCCGCTACCGACCGGATTCTGTGGTAGCGCTCGAGAGCATCGTCGATCGTCCCGTGGGCAAGTCCCAGGCGAGCTACGTCCATACCGGACTCGATCATCTTGCGGAGAACTGGGACCGAATCGGAGGCAGGTCCGATTGTCGCGATGATCTTGGTGCGCCTTGTCATGTCCCTAGGCTAGGACGCTCCACGAGCGCCGTTCGCGCATCAGTTCCGTGGAACTTCTTTCCACGGGACAGCCTTGTCTGTCCTGATGTCGCCCGGAAGTCCGAGCACACGTTCACCGATGATGTTGCGCAGTACTTCGGATGTGCCGCCTTCGATTGAGTTCGCTCGGGCTCGAAGGAAGTTCTTGTGGGTGTCATGGCTGAACAGAGCGTGGGTTGGGCGAACAAACTCATAAGTGCTGAACAGCATTCCTTCAGCTCCGAGGATATCGATGATGAGGTCGTAGATGGCCTTGTTCAGTTCAGCCATCGCGAGTTTTGCGAATGACCCTTCTGGACCTGGTGTACCAACCTTGCGTAGCTGCGAGGCCCTGATATTGGTGAGCCTGTTGACTTCTGCTTGCGCCCACAGGGTTGCTACCTTGTCCCGGGTCACGGGGTTGCCGTTCCCATTTTCGTTCCAGATCCGAACCAGTTCTGCGATCGGGCCGGATCCTCTGGGCGGAGTGGCTCCCCCGATGGAGACACGCTCGTTCATCAAGGTCGTGATCGAAACGGCCCATCCTCGGCCGACTTCGTCGAGTCGCATCGAATCTGGAATACGTGCATCGGTCAGATACACCTCGTTGAACTCCGCTTCACCAGTCATCTGCCGCAGCGGCCGCACCTCGACCCCGGGTGCGGACATATCGACGATGAAGGCGGTGATGCCTTTGTGTTTTGGCATGTCTGGATCGCTTCTGGCGATCACCAGGCCATAGGACGAAATATGGGCGAGTGTGGTCCAGACCTTCTGTCCATTCAGAATCCACTCGTCTCCGTCACGCTCTGCTTTCATGGCCAGTGACGCGACGTCTGAGCCGGCACCGGGTTCAGAGAACATCTGGCACCAGATGTGTTCGTTGGTGAACAGCGGCCGGAGCAGTTCCTTTTGCTCTTCGGTCCCATGGGTGAGAACTGCAGGAGCGCACATGCCATAACCAATTGGATTCTTGGCTCCCCCAGTCGGACCACCAGCAGTTCGAATCTTCTCGATCACGATTCGTTGCAACTTGGGGCTGACCCCGAGTCCACCGTGTCCCTCTGGGAAATGAACCCAGGCCAGTCCGGCGTCGAATTGGGCGCCCAAGAAGTCCACCTCGGAGGTCGACTCAGGCGGATGGCTGCTGATCAGGTCGTCGGTCAGGTTCGCAACGCGCTGCTCCTCGGGATCCAATATCTCGGAATTGACCATCTTCGTCCCCCCTGGACCAATCGACGCCACCATCTGCATCGACTCACTTGACCGGTGAGTCAAGATACATGACGTTGGCACCCGGGCGGTGACGCCCAAGGACCAATCCAAAGGAACCCTTGCTTCGGCAAATATCGAACAAGTTGCTCACGAGCAGCCGTGATCTGGGTACCATCCCTTCACAAAGCTCCTGCTCGGACAAAGCGACCAGGGCAACATCCAACTCAGCGACGTGCGCTTCTCAGGCGTGGCTACGACTCTGAAACTCAACAGAAAATAGGGGGGACCTTGTCCCAAGAACAGTTGTTGTATCCGGGGGGATTCGTCGAGGCCCAAGGCGACAAGCCGGCCTACATAATGGCCGGAACCGGGGAGACGGTTACCTACCGAGAACTCCACGAGCGCGCATGTCGCATCGCCCAACTGATCCGCAGCCGCGGAATCGAGCCAGGCGAACACGTTGCATGGTGCATGGAGAATCACCCGTGGTTCCTGAGCCTGGCATGGGGCGCGCTGTACGCCGGGGTCTACTTCACGGCCATCTCGTCCAGACTCACGGCCGAAGAAGTTGCTTACATAGTCAATGATTGTGGAGCAAAGCTCTTTGTAACTACCCCTTACAAGGCTGAGATAGCGGCGGAACTGATGGAGTTGACACCAGGCGTACAGGCCAGGTTCAGCCTTGATTCAACACTCGATGGCCATGAGTCATTCGAGGACGCTGTCAACGAGCAAGCCGCTGAAGAGCTGTCCGAAGCCATAGCCGGCGCCGATATGCTCTACTCCTCAGGAACTACAGGCAGGCCCAAGGGCGTAAAGGTGCCTCTTGCCGGAGTGCCCGTAACTCAGCCCGAACCCCTGTACATGCTTGTCGCTGGACTGTTCGGCGCAAATGCCGACACGACCTATTTATCACCGGCCCCGCTGTACCACGCAGCGCCCCTGCGATTCTGCATGCAGGTCCAGCGCGGTGGTGGGACCGTGATCGTGATGGAACAGTTCGACCCCGTGGAGACCTTGCGCCTCATCGAGAAGTACAAGGTGAGCTTCGCCCAATTCGTACCGACCATGTTCGTGCGGATGTTGAAGCTCGACCCGGACCAACGATCGGCATACGACGTGTCATCCATTCAGGTCGCGGTTCATGCCGCTGCCCCATGTCCGATCGCCGTCAAGGAG
>JAGQSZ010000226.1 GCA_020439285.1 Microthrixaceae bacterium | reverse complement strand
ATCGGCGAGTATCCCGCCGAAACCTGCGCTGACCAGCGTCAATATCCAAGACAGGCCAGCACGTTGATAGGGCCGAAGTTCGCCAACCAACCCGCTTGGTGAAGCGAAATTCTCGTCGTTCATAGCTGACCGCACCGATGCTATGAATGCCGAGATCTGGCGGTCGACCAGTGAGGAGTCGATCCAGTCGGACTGATCGTCCAGTGCAATGAAGCCCTGATCGGCCAGATCGTCGGCCTCGTTCCAATCGCTGGGTTGGCTTGTCGGTCCCAGGTACCCGAACGACAACGCCTCGCCAAGCGCGGCAGTCGCGTTCATCCGCTCGGATGTCCGCAGTCGTTTTATGACCGCTTCGTCGAGCAGGACCCAGCCGTCGTCAAGACGGATCATGCGACGCTTCGACTCGACGAGTTCGTCGATCTCCGCTGCCGACAAGGACCTGCCTCCAACCTGAACCGACCAGTCGACCTCGCAGAGCGAATCGACGGTGAACAAGCCACTCGACGTTGGTGCACCAGAGGAATCAGAACCATCGGCCATCCGCACAGTTGGAGCCGACCTCATTGGCCGGGCCAATTCGGCTGGAATCATGACCTCCAACCCGGCAGTGGCCAACTGCGAACCAGCGCTGCCGAGCAGTTCATCGACCTCGGAGTCGCTCAGGTCGATATGTGCAGGTGCCGATTCGGCCAATGCCCGGTTGAGAGGACTCCACAGGCGCGCACCGGCCCGCAACAAGAACAGGAGATCCTCTTCGCCTTGAACGCCGACACCGGTGACTCCCGACCAGATGTCAGCAGCAGCCATGGGAACGAAACCCTGGGATTCGCTGCGTAGGAACAGGTGCAGGCGTGCTGGTTGTTCCGGTGTTGCTGGAGGCATCAGACGTAGCTGAAGAATTGAACGTCGGTGGATGATGCTGTCGCGTACCTGACCGGTGAACCTGGAAACATCGGTGACCTCGGGCGAGGCCCACGGCCTGGAGCCGGTGAGTGTCGCAGCGCTCGGGGTTCTTGGCATCAGATCGGCCACGGCTGCAAATACGCCCGCGACTGCTTCATCAGCTGTCGTTGGCCCGTCATCGGCTGAGAACGACTCGGGTGGCAGCCATCCAGCGAGCTTCCTCATCAGATCAAGGTCTTGAGGCGTCAGCGGCCCCGGTACCCACAGATCGATGCCGTCCAGACCGATGTCCGGTTGAAGGTGTCCTTGAGCAACCACCCTCAATGCACACTTCGTGATGTGCGCGAGTGCCTTCACAGAACGAGAAGCTGTCGAATCGGGATTCAACCTGACTAGGTCATCGAGCAGTAGTCGAAACGGAACATGAGCGCATTCGACTGTCAGACCCTGGAGGTCAGCGGGCAGGTGCAGACGCAGTGGGGAAGTGCTGCCTGTGGTGTGAATGCCCGCATCAGAAACCAGGGGAACGCTCGACGGAATCAGGTGAGCCAACTCCTGTGGAGTGCTCCACAGCGCGATCACGGACTGCCTGGGTGCCTGCGCTGGCAACAAGGTTGCATTTAGACCGGGATCGAACACGGCCAAGAACACTACGACGACTTGGTGACATAGAGATGATGGGTCTCTCGCCGGTTCGGCACCGGACCTGCGCGCCACTAGCGTTATAGGCATGTCGCAGATCACTGTCACACTGCCCGACGGTTCCGAACGCTCCCTTCAAGAGGGATCAACTGGTATCGATCTGGCGACTGAGATCGGTCCTGGTCTGGCCCGGGCTGCTCTGGTCATAGAAGAAAACGGGGAGGCCAGAGACCTGGCAGCTCCGCTGCATGATGGTGCGAAGGTGAGGATCCTCACCGACCGCGACCAGGACTCGCTCGAACACATCCGTCACTCGACCGCCCACGTTTTGGCCCAAGCGGTGCTTCAGTTGTTCCCCGGGGCGACCTTCGCTGGCGGTCCACCAATCGAGAACGGCTTCTACTACGACTTCGAGCTTCCCGGTGGAGCCTCGTTCAGTGACGAGGACCTGATCACGATCGAAGCGCGTATGCGCGAGATCATCGCAGCAGATCAGCCGTTCGAGCGCTTCGAGTTGCCAATCGATGAAGCCCGTGAGTTGATGGTCGATCATCCCTACAAGCGTGTGTTCATGGATCTCGCCGCTGCTGGGGACGATTCTGACAACGAGGTCGGTACTGGGTCAGAGATCAGCTTCTACCGGAACTCGGACACCTTCGTGGACATGTGTCGTGGCCCCCACGTGCCGTCCACGGGCAGGCTCGGCCACTTCAAGTTGACCCGTCACGGTGGCGCGTATTTCCGTGGCAGCGAGAAGAACCCCATGCTGCAACGCATCTACGCCGTTGCGTTCGCCAACAAGAAGGATCTTGCAGCGTTCCTCAAACAACAAGAAGAGGCGGCCAAACGTGATCACCGCCGACTCGGAGTGGAACTCGACCTGTTCTCCTTCCCCGAGGAGATCGGATCGGGCCTAGCGGTCTTCCACCCCAAGGGTGGGCTGATCCGCAAGGTGATGGAGGACTACTCGCGGGCCCAACACGAGGCCGCGGGGTATGAGTTCGTCTACTCGCCGCACATAACCAAAGAGAACCTCTTCAAGACTTCGGGTCACCTCGAGTGGTACGCCGAGGGCATGTACCCGCCGATGGAACTCGACCGCGAGGGCGACCAACCCGGCACGGCGTACTACCTGAAGCCGATGAACTGCCCGTTCCACATCTTGATCTACCGCAGCCGTCAGCGGTCCTACCGTGACCTTCCGCTGCGGCTGTTCGAGTTCGGGACCGTCTATCGATACGAGAAGTCCGGTGTCGTGCACGGCTTGACCCGCGCTCGAGGGTTCGCACAGGACGACGCGCACATCTTCACGACTCCCGAGATGATGGAGGAAGAGGTTTCGGGCCTGTTGGACTTCGTGCTCGACATGCTGCGCGATTACGGCTTGGACGACTTCTATCTGGAACTGTCGACCAGGCCCGAAGACAAGGCCATCGGAACCGAAGAGGAATGGGACCGCGCAACCGAGGTGCTGCGATCCGCCGCGTCGAGCAAGGATCTCGAACTGGTCATGGATCCAGGTGGCGGTGCGTTCTATGCACCCAAGATCTCGGTGCAGGCCCGTGACGCGATCGGTCGTACCTGGCAGATGTCGACCATTCAGGTGGACCTGATGCTGCCCCAGCGGTTCGACCTCAGCTACATCGGAGCCGATGGAGAGAAGCATCGCCCCGTGATGATCCACCGAGCGTTGTTCGGTTCGGTCGAACGGTTCTTCGCCGTGCTGCTCGAACACTACGCAGGCGCGTTCCCGCTGTGGCTCGCCCCGACACAGGCAGCGATCCTTCCCGTTTCAACAGCACACGACTCCTATGCACGCGACATAGCGGCAAGGATGCGCACGTCGGGTTATCGCGTCGAGGTGATCGAGGCAGCCGAAACCCTGGGCAACCGGATTCGCCGAGCCAAAGGGGAGAAGCTTCCGTATGTGCTCGTCGTGGGTGATGACGACGTCGCCAACAACACAGTCGGCGTCAACGCCCGCGGGAACGACGTCGAACGCGACGTTCCACTCGACGATTTCCTCACACGGTTCGCACAGGAACTGTTGGAGCGGGGTTCCTGAATGCCACTTGATCAACTCTGGGCGACCTGGAGATCGACCTATGTGACCGGCGCCGCCGAGGACCGCAGACGGCTTCCGCATGAGGGCGACGGCGAGGTTCCCGACGACGGACGTTCGTTGTTCGAACGAATCCTTCACAGCGGGGTTCCAGACGAAGAGACGCTCATCGTTCATCGTGGCGAGACATGTTTCGTGATCCTAAACAGGTTCCCCTACACCTCTGGTCATCTGATGGTCCTGCCCAACCGGGCCGTGGCCGACCTCGAGGACCTTGGAGCGGACGAGTTCACAGAACTGTGGGAGCTGGTCCGAACATCGGTGTCTGTACTCAAAGCGGGCCTGCGTAGCGACGGTGTCAACGTCGGGGTCAACCTCGGTCGAGCCGCTGGTGGCTCCCAGACCGATCACCTTCACGTACATTGCGTGCCGCGGTGGATCGGTGACGCCAACTTCATGGGCGTGATCGGCGGATCACAGGTAATGCCGGTTGCTCTTATCGAGAACTGGAAGCTGCTTCGTGGTCTGTGGCCCGGCGACAGTACGATCTGACCATGTCTGAGCCGACCGAGCCCACCGAATCGGATACCGAGGATTTCGACTCCGACATTGAGATCGACGGCGAGTTCGACGAGTTCGATGAACTGCCAGATGACCTCGAC
>JAGQSZ010000225.1 GCA_020439285.1 Microthrixaceae bacterium | reverse complement strand
CCGAAAGGGCAACGCTGGCGACGCCGAGAAGTTCACGAGCGCGGCTGAGGCATTCGCAACTCAGCTGATCTCCAAAGAGGCCGAGGTCGAGAATCTCAAGACGATGGCTCTCAACGCTGCGCAGGCATCGGATCAGGCCAAGGCTGCGGTTCAACAGAATTCTCGTGTGCTGCAACAGAAGCTGTCGGAGCGACAGAAGCTGCTGTCGCAACTCGATCAGGCGAAGATGCAGGAGCAGATGAACACTGCGATGTCATCTCTGTCGGAGACGGTGGGCCAGGACGTTCCTACCTTGGAAGAGGTCCGAGACAAGATCGAGAACCGCTACGCCAAGGCCAAGGGTGCCGCAGAGGTTCAGGGTCTGTCCGTCGAATCCAAGATGATCGAGGTGGAGCAGGCATCAGTGAACTTCGAGGCTCAGGCCAGGTTGTCCGAACTGCGTTCCAAGCTGGGTCTGACTGACGCCGCAGGTTCCACCGACACCCCGGCGGAACAGCCTGCAGCTCCAGAAGCCACAGAACCGGCCGCTGCGGAGTCAACCCCTACAGAAACAGGTGAAGCTCCCGCCTGACCGGTCAGCTGATCGGAGCGTATTGACGGGCCGCGTCAATTAGGTCCACATCTCTGACCGGGATGAGCGCCATCACCGGGACGTCGACTCCATTGGCACGGTATTCGTCGACTCTGCGATGGACGTCTTGAGGCGTTCCGCTTACGACGAGTTCGTCGAGTAGTTCGACTGGGATAGCGGCTGCTGAAGCCTTGAAGTTGCCTTCGTCCCACCGACGCCACGCTTCAGAGAGCATCGGTCCCCTGCCCAGCCATTCTTGTGATGCACGAAGGGCTGGGCTGTTGAGGAATACGGCTGTCAGGCGTCGACCGATCCAGTGCGCTGCTTCGGTGTCCTCGGTTGGAGCTACCCAGATCCGGGTGACGATCTGTTTGTCGTCCCCGCTTTCTCTTACGAAAGGCGCCATTCGACTCACGTCCGAAGCTGTGACCCATGTGAGGATCGCCCCATCCGCATCGGTACCGGACAGGCGCAGCATTTTCTCTCGCAGTGCTGCTATGAGAATCCGGGGCGGTTCAGCGGGGAGCAGACCGAGTTTGTACATCCCGACTCTGAAGGCTCCGTAGTCACCGTCGATGGATTTGCCCTCGAATGCGTCATGGAGGAACAAGAGCGTGCTTCGCATTCGTTCGTAGGGTTGTTCGAAGGTCGCAGCGTTCCACAGTTCAGCTATCAGATGTGAGGAACTCCCGAGCCCAAGTGTGAAACGGCCCGGAGCTAGTTCAGCTAGCGACGCTGCGCTCTGGGCAAGTACGGCCGGGCCTCGACTGAACACCGGGACGATCGCTGTACCGAGATGCAACCCAGGCGCTGAACATGCTGCGACAACCAGCGGTGTGAAGGCATCGGTTTCATTACCCTCCGATGACCACAGGTCGGTGTACCCGAGGGACTTCCATTCGGCCATGAGCTCACCATGGGTCCCCAACGGCACACCCTCGAGCGGAACGCTCAGTCCGATTCTCTGGCCGTTGCTCGTTGTGATGTCACCCGACATATCAATCCCCTGTCCCGAACCCGAGTCGTTTGTGGTGACGCACAGTACTCAAACGACACGCGATCAGGTGACCATTGCAGTGTGGGCACCGACTATCACCGCCGTCTATAAGATCGTCTTCATTCGGCGCATCCAACGGGGGGTCCATGTCCGAATCGACTACAGGAACACAAGCTCCTTCGCTGCACCACGTCGCGTATGCGTGTAAGGACCCTGAGCAGACCCGACACTTCTATGAAGATCTGATGGGTTTCCCGTTGGTCCACACCGAGGTGGCCCCGGTCGACGAAGGATTCATGCGACATCTCTTCTTCGCTCTCGATGACGGGAGTTGTGTCGCGTTCTTCGATGTCCACGACGCCGGCGAGTCCAAGGACTGGTCGAGCGCTATTTCAACCGGGAACGGCCTGCCGGTGTGGGTGAACCACTTGGCGTTGAGAGCAACGGCTGACAAACAGGACGAAGTTCTGGAACGTATGCGGGCCGAGGGTTCAGATGTGTTGATGATCTTGGATCACTCCTGGTGCATATCGCATTACTACTTGGATCCGAACGGGATTCTGGTCGAGTTGTGCCGTGACAACCCCGGGATGCCTGTCGACCCGGTTGAAGCGCGTGAACTGCTCAGCGCTTTGCCTGACCCTTCCGCACCCCACGCCGAGGCTCGCTTGGTCGAGGCACCGCCGAAGTGAGCGAACTACATCGGTCACATCGCACCTTTGTTGGACTCGCATCGCCGGGGTTGGGACGCGCCGGCGCGGGCGGCCATCCCTGTCAGGGCATCTATCACACCCCGGCCGGTTCGAACCCGACCACTGCTTTCATCGCGAGCCATTACAACATCGATTTCTCGGAGCACTACCTAGCCGAATTCATGACCCGTCACGGTTACGGCTTTCTGGGATGGAACACTCGCTTTCGTGGTGACGAAGCGCATTTTCTGTTGGACCATGCGCTCGTCGACATCGGCGTAGGGGTCCGCTGGTTGAAGGAACAGGCGGGGGTCGAACGGGTCATCCTGTTGGGCAACTCGGGTGGTGGGTCGCTCATGGCTGCCTATCAGTCCCAAGCCACCGAACCCAACGTGACACCTGTCGACGGGATGAGACCAGCCGTCGGCGTTGATGACCTGATCCGGGGTGATGCATATGTCTCACTCGCAGCACACCCCGGTCGTCCCGATGTGTTGACTGCGTGGATGGACGCAGCGGTGGTGGACGAAACCGATCCGACTCTCAGCGACCCGGATCTGGACCTGTGGAATCCCTCCAACGGGCCACCCTTTTCGGCAGAGTTCGTCGAGCGTTACCGAGCGGCTCAACGCGCACGAAACCAGCGCATAACTGACTGGGCCAAGGACGAACTCGCCAGACTGCGACGAGCAGGTATGAAGGACCGGCTCTTCACCGTGTACCGGCTGTGGGCCGATCCGCGCACGGTGGATCCTTCGCTCGAACCCAATGCCCGAATCCCCAACTCGTGTTATCTAGGTGACCCGCGCCGTTCCAACCTGGGCACCTGGGGAGTTGGTCAGTGCAACAGTCTGCGCACCTGGTTGTCCATGTGGTCATTGGAGACCTCACAGTGCAGGGCCGAGCCTCACTTGGGCCGGGTGACGGTGCCATCGATCGTGATCAACCCTGATGCCGATACGGGGGTCTACCCGAGCGACGCACGTCGGATATTCGACGCAATTGCTTCACATGACAAACAGATGGTCGAGGTGTCAGGCGACCACTACCTACTGTCCCCCGATGACGCACGCTCTGACACCGCTCAACTGATCGCTGCTTGGGTTGCCGAGAAACTTCGGTGAGAGCTTGCCACCCTTGAACTCAACAGAGACCCAACCCGTTCCTCCAGAGATCAAGCTGGGGCTGATCGGTATCGGCTTGGTTGACGACAGCGTCGACGTTCGTGGCCTCCCATTGAGCGGAGGGGTGTCATCCGACATCTGGCGAGTCGATCTGGCAACGGGACCGGTATGTGTGAAACGTGCCCTGGAACAACTGCGGGTGGAATCAACGTGGTTGGCGCCGACTGCCAGAACCGCGAATGAGGCCGCTTGGTTGCGCGCTGTCGCCCAAGTCGCGCCAGGCACCGCGTGTCGTGTACTCGGCTTCGATTCCAAGACACGCGTACTCGCTCTTGAATGGCTGGACCCGTCTTTGTTCCGGAACTGGAAGGCCGACCTGAGCTCCGGTTATGTCGATCCGATGATCGCCACGAAAGTGGGCCAGCAACTAGGCGATATCCACGCTGCAATGGCCGACCCAACCAAGTTCGCTGAAGTCTTCGACGCTGATGACATGTTCCGCGCTCTTCGGATCGAGCCCTACTTCGAGACAACCGCCCACGCTCATCCCGATCTGGCAGACACGATCCTCGATCTGGCTAATCGGACAACTTCGGTGCGTATAGGGGTGGTCCACGGTGATATCAGCCCGAAAAACATTCTGATCGGACCAGAAGGGCCTGTGTTCGTCGACGCCGAATGCGCATCATGGGGTGACCCCGCGTTCGATCTCGCTTTCTGCATCAATCATTTGTTGTTGAAATCACAGTGGCACCAGCGGGACAGCGCCGACCTGCGCAGGTCAATCTCTGCTCTTTCGGACGCTTACCTGGCGCGGGTGAACTGGGAGCAGGCATCGGAATTGGAGTTCCGAGTTGCGACCCTGATCCCAACTCTCGCCTTGGCGCGCATCAATGGAGCTTCTCCAGTCGAATACCTCTGT
>JAGQSZ010000224.1 GCA_020439285.1 Microthrixaceae bacterium | reverse complement strand
GAGATCAGCTGATCTGATCAAGTGGGTGTTGATCACCGTGTTCGCCCCCACTGATCTGGACATCGTCAAAGGTGGACCTGCGTTGCGTCGCGGACTGGTAGATCAACTACTGATCTCGATGGATCCCCGACATGACGCTCTTCGTAGCGGGTTCGAAAAGGCTCTGCGTCAACGCAACGCGCTCCTGAAACAGGTGCACGGCAAACTTGACGACTCCGCTTCGGTGACACTCGACGTGTGGGACGCGAAGCTCGTCGAGATGGGTGAAGCCCTAGCTTCCAAGAGGATCGAGTTGTTGTCGACGATGGCACCGTTCGTTGAACGGGCCTATGGCGACATTGCTGGCGTGACCGTGGATGTCGGTGTCGACTACAAGTCCTCGTGGCATGACATTGGGCTGGTCGAGGCCCTCAAGGCTGCCCGCGTCGATGATCTGCGACGAGGTGTCACGACGGTCGGCCCACACCGTGACGACATCGAGTTGACCATCGACGAGATGCCGGCTCGGACTCACGCGTCCCAGGGTGAACAGCGGACCCTCGCGCTCGGACTACGTCTGGCAGGGCACCGTCTGTTGAGTGACACCCACGGATCACCTCCAGTCCTGTTGTTGGATGACGTGTTCTCCGAACTCGATGATCAGCGAACAGAAGCCCTGCTCGCTGCGGTCCCACAGGGACAGCGCATCATCACAACGGCAACCGACCCGCCGACATCGGTTCACACCGATCAACTCCTGCTCGTAACTGACGGAGTGGTCGAGGAACGCACCGCCTAGAGCGTCGAGTCTCGGGATCTACCGCTGTCACACGGTGGCTGTAGCCTTCGATGCGTGTTCCTCCAGGATGAACACCGCGATGAGCCGCTTCCCATGTCGTCGGCACTCGCGGCACTGAGCGTCAGGTTCGGGCTTGCACGCGTCGATTCGTTCAAGGTCCTTCAACAGCACTGGGCTCAACTCGTCGGGTCAGACCTCGCACGAGCCACCCATTTGACCAGCGTGCGTGACGGCGTGATGCGAGTCGAGGTCAATGATCCGGCAATTGCCGACCACCTCAAATGGATGCGTGGTGACCTGATCAATGCGGCCAATGACATTTGTGGCAACGATGCGATCAGCGACGTTCGACTGAGTGTCTCACGTGGTTCCACAACCCGTCAGACCAGTTGAGGCCCCTGCCTCTTGGCAGTTGGCAATAGGAGAGCGATACCCGGTCGTGATGGCGGGTCGACAGCTCTGCGAGTGGTAGAATCACAAGGTCTCCGAAACACAGCAACGACTGTTGTTACACAGGTTTTCCACAAGCTTGAAAAGCGCTTGATGAGAACATTTCGGACACCTGATTACATGTTCGACAATGCCCCTGGAGGCAACGCTTGACCCCTGATACCAGCGACTACGGTGCCGATGCGATTCAGGTTCTCGAAGGTCTCGAAGCCGTTCGCAAACGACCCGGAATGTACATCGGTTCCACGGGTCCAACTGGCCTCCACCACATGGTCTACGAAGTGGTCGACAACTCCGTCGATGAGGCGATGGCCGGCCATGCAACCCGCATCGAGGTTCGCATCATGCCCGACGGGGCATGTGAGGTCCGCGATGACGGCCGTGGAATTCCCGTAGGACAATCAACTCAGTTCCCTGACATGAGCGCGGCCGAGGTAGTGCTCACCGTGTTGCACGCTGGTGGAAAGTTCGGCGGCGGCGGATACAAGGTCTCCGGTGGACTGCACGGCGTGGGCGTATCGGTGGTCAACGCGTTGTCCACCCGAGTCGAAGTCGAAATCGATCGCAACGGGAAGACCCACGCGATGAAGTTCGCCAATGGCGGTGAACTCGTGGAGAAACTCGCCATCATCGGAGATTCGCCCCTCGGTGACGACGGCAATCCACGCACTGGTACCACTGTGCGGTTCTGGCCCGATCCAACCATCTTCGAAGAAACCGACTTCAGGGCCATGACCTTGGTCGAACGGTTCCAGATGATGGCCTTCTTGAATGCCGGACTGCGGATTGATTTCGCCGATGAACGCGCCAAGTCATCCGACAAACCGGTCAGCTTCCTCTACGAAGGTGGCATCAGGGACTTCGTCCGACACGTGAACGCTGCCAAGGAATCTCTCTTCAGTGATGTCGGCTACTTCGAGGCGTCCGAGGAGGACGAAGCCAACTCGATGGAGGTCGAGGTCGCGTTCCAGTGGAACACGGGCTACAACTCCGACGGCATGCATTCCTTCGCGAATGGAATCAGCACCATCGAAGGCGGAATGCACGAAGAGGGCTTCAAGAAGTCACTCACCAACACGATCAACCGTTACGCCCGCGACTACGGATACCTCAAGGAAAAGGAATCCAACCTCCAGGGCGAGGACATTCGTGAAGGTTTGACCGCGATCATCTCGGTTCGACTCACCGAACCGCAGTTCGAAGGTCAGACCAAGGCCAAACTCGGCAACGTTCCGATGCGTTCACTCGTGGAACGCACAACCAACGACAAACTCGCCGAATGGCTAGAGGAGCACCCTTCGGAAGCCAAGCGGATCCTCCAGAAGGCAGTTCAGGCGAGTCGTGCCCGTGAAGCAGCCCGCAACGCCCGCGAGGCGACGCGGCGCAAGAGCGCGCTCGATGGTGCTGGTCTGCCAGGCAAGTTGGCGGACTGTTCCTCGAAGGACCCGAGGGAATCCGAGTTGTACATCGTCGAGGGCAACTCGGCTGGTGGTTCGGCCAAGGACGCCCGTAATCCGGCGACCATGGCGATCCTTCCCATCAGGGGCAAGATCCTCAACGTCGAACGTGCCCGTATCGACAAGATGCTCAAGAACGCCGAAGTGCAGGCGCTCGTGTCAGCAGTCGGTGCAGGAATCGCCGAAGAGTTCGACATCGACAAGATCCGCTACCACAAAATCATCCTCATGTGCGACGCGGATGTCGACGGATCACACATTCGAACCTTGTTGCTGACCTTCTTCTTCCGTCAGATGCGCCCGCTGATCGAAGGCGGTCACGTCTACATCGCGCAGCCGCCGCTGTATTCGACCGAGGTCGGGCGAAACAAGATCTACCTCAAGGACGATGCCACCAAGGCAGCATTCCTCGCCGATCACCCCAACCACAAGAACGAGTTCCAGCGACTCAAGGGTCTGGGTGAGATGGATGCCGAGGAACTATGGGCCACGACCATGGACCCGACCCGACGCACCCTGTTGCAGGTTTCGGTCCAAGAGGCAGTGATCGCGGACGAGGTGTTCTCGGTTCTCATGGGCGACAACGTCGAGAGCCGTAAGCAGTTCATCCAGACCAACGCCTCCGATGTCCGCTTCCTCGACATCTGAACCCGGGAATCAATCCGATTCACAGCCTGAAACAAACCCTGAATCGCAGCCAGAGACGAAGAACCAATGAGTGACACCCCAACTGACAACCAGGGACCAGGTGACGAGACGCCACCAGAACAGCCCGGAGAGACAACCGAAGCGGCTTCGTTGACCACCGCGGGGACCATCGAACCCATCGAGATCCAAACAGAGATGGAGCAGTCGTTCCTCGACTACGCCATGTCGGTCATCGTTGCCCGTGCCCTTCCCGATGCCCGTGACGGTTTCAAACCGGTTCACCGGCGCATCCTGTGGGCGATGCACGAGGGTGGGTTGCGTCCCGACCGCAACCACCGCAAATGCGCGACCGTCGTCGGCGACGTCTTGGGCAAGTACCACCCACACGGCGACCAGTCCGTCTATGACGCGCTGGTTCGCATGGGTCAGGACTTCTCGCTACGTCACCCGTTGATCGACCCGCACGGAAATTTCGGATCCCCTTCGGATCCGCCCGCCGCCTACCGCTACACCGAGTGCCGCCTCACAGCGCTCGCTATGCACATGCTTGCCGACATCGACGAGGACACCGTCGATTTCACGGCGAACTTCGACGGCTCGACAGAGGAACCGACCGTTCTTCCCAGCCGGTTCCCGAACCTGTTGGTCAATGGCAGCCAGGGGATCGCGGTTGGAATGGCAACCAACATTCCGCCCCACAATCTGGGTGAGGTCATCGACGCGGCACTTCACCTGCTCGCCAATCCGGAGGCGACCTCCGATGACCTGATGCAGTTCGTCAAAGGGCCCGATTTCCCTACTGGTGGCCGCATCATGGGCCGCGGCGGGATCATCTCGGCTGCTCGCACCGGCAGAGGGTCGGTCAAAATCCGTGCAAAGGCCGAGATCATCGAGGGGCCACGCAACGATCAGATCGTCATAACCGAGATTCCCTATCAGACCTCGGTCGAAGCCATCGAGGAGAAGATCGCTGAACT